>DKDP01000049.1:0-4217 GCA_002449395.1 Ruminococcaceae bacterium UBA6845
GTCCGTAGTTATTGGCAAGGTCAAAGTGGGTAATGCCGTTATCAAAAGCAGTAAAGCAAAGCTCTTTCATATTAGAATAAAGGCAATTATCGCCGAAGTTATGCCAAAAACCGAGGGATACGGCGGGCAATTTCAAGCCGCTGTTGCCACACCTGTTATATTTCATAGTGTCATATCTTTTAGCATCGGCAAGATACATAATTTTTCCGCCTTTCTATTTCTTTTCCCAGCCCGAATAGAGCGTTAGACTGTCGCTTACAGTGTCCTTATCAATGTCAAATTGCTTTGTGCAGTCTTTATCTAAATACCATCCCGTAAAGATATAGCCCTCTTTGACCGGATTTTCGTCTACATCGACAAGCTGACCGTACATAACCTTTTGATTTTCGATTTGTGAGCCGCCATCCGTGTTAAAGGTTACAGTGAATCCCGCATGACTTATCGCAAAAATCACACAGGCGACAAGAACGATGATACATATAAGTATGAGCTTATCTGCCGTTTTCACCGACATCTTAATATTTCGATAAAGCCCGCCGGGTTTTCTTTCGGTATTAAGGCTTATTGTATTGTTTTTATTCATATTTCCCACCGCATTTCTCTGTGTTTGATTATGGGCAAATTAAATAACAATTATCTTCTTGCGAGATACTTACGCATATCAATAGCACACGCTATGAGAATGATTAAGCCTTTGATGATGTAAAGCATATTTGCGGATACCGAAAGGAAGTTAAGACCTGCAAAGATAATCTGTAAAAGAAGCACGCCGATAACGATACCGCTGATTTTTCCTGTACCGCCGACAAATGATACACCGCCGATAACGCAAGCTGCAATAGCGTCACATTCGTAGTTAAGTCCTGTGTTTGCCGAGCAGGATGCAATACGAGCGCCCTCGATAAAGCCTGTGATACCGTACATAACACCTGCAAGCACGAATACCATTAAAATAGTTGTAAATACATTTACACCGGATACTCTTGCCGCTTCCTCGTTTGAACCGACTGCGAACATATTTTTACCGAACTTTGTTTTATTCCAAACCACCCACATAACAGCTGTTAAGATTACAGAATAAAGAACATATTTCGGAACAGAAACGCCGCCGACAGTGAAAAGCGTACCTGTGATAAAGCTCGTGTAAGATGCGTCAAGACCCGAAAGAGTTTGACCGTTGTTTCCGCCAATCATAAGATACATAAGAACCGTACCGAATACGATAAGCTGAGTTGAAAGCGTAACAATAAACGGGTGGAGCTTGAATTTAGCAACGAAGAATCCGTTTACAAGACCCACAACGGCGCCGATTACAATTACTGCAAGAATTACTGCGATAAGAGGCATCGTTTTAAGATTCGGAAACATTTTGTTCGCATAGTCCGTAACCTGTAAAAGCGATGCCGCAACGCAGGCGGTCAAGCCTACGCATCGACCTGCGGAAATATCCGTACCGGTTAATACGATACATCCCGCAATACCTAAAGCAATGGGAAGTTTTGCGGCGGTAAGCGAAACAATATTAACTATTGATGATACGCTCAAAAACGCAGGAACCTTAATTGCGATAAAAATTACCGCTATTGCAATGATGATATACATTGCATTGTTAAATAATAAATCTGAAATTAATCTTTTTTTATCGTCCTTATCTGCCGCTTTGAATTTTTCAATCCAAAGGGAAATACGGGAACGTCTAACCTTTTTTACACTTGTGTCAGCCATAATTAAATCCTCCTTATGCATATTTTGCCGCAAGGGTCATAATCTCTTCCTGATTGGTAGTCTTGGCATCAACCTCGCCTGAGAGTCTTCCGCCCGACATAACAAGAATTTTATCGCACACGCCCAAAAGCTCTGCCATTTCGGAAGAAACCATAATGACTGTTTTGCCTTTTTTTGCAAGGTCTAAAATGAGCTGATAAATTTCATATTTGGCACCTACGTCAATACCTCTTGTCGGTTCGTCAAGAAGAAGTACGGTGGGGTCCGTCAAAAGCCATCTTGCAAGGATAACCTTTTGCTGATTGCCGCCTGAAAGAGAGCTGATTTTTGTTTCCTGAGTAGGTGTTTTTACTCTGAGCGATTTTATATATTTGTCAGTCATATCCTTCATTTTCCTTTTGTTAAGGAACGGACCTGTCTGATATTTTTTCAAACTTGAAATTGTTGTATTTTCTCTGATATTCAAAATGCCGAAAATACCTGTTGCACGTCTTTCCTCCGTCAAAAGAGCAAATCCGTTTTTGATTGATTCGTGTGGATTACGGTTTTTAACCTCTTTGCCGTTGAGCGTGATTTTACCGCTCTTTTTTGTGGTTATGCCGAATATTTGCTCAAGCAGCTCCGTTCTTCCGGAACCGTCAAGCCCTGCCACACCGAGAATCTCTCCTTTGTTCGCTTGGAACGAAACATTGCTGAGGTTGGTGTATTCTCCGCTTAGATTTTCAACCTTAAGAAGAACCTCACCGATTTCATTGTCCTTTTCAGGATAACGGTTTGTAAGCTCACGACCAACCATGAGCTTGATTATTTCGTCCATAGTCAGGTTTTCGGCAGGCTTTGTTGCAATCCATTTTCCGTCACGCATAATTGTTACTTCATCGCTTATGCGCAATATTTCCTCCATCTTGTGAGAAATATAAATAATGCCGCAGCCCCTGTCACGAAGCATATTGATGATACGGAAAAGGTGTTCAACCTCTTCCTCTGTCAGTGATGAGGTTGGTTCATCAAAAACAATAATTTTTGAATTATAGGAAACCGCCTTTGCGATTTCAACCATTTGCCTTTGCGAAACCGACATTGTACTCATAACTGTTTTTGGGTCAACATTGATGTCAAGGTCTTTAAAAATCTTCATCGTTTCATCATACATCTTTTTTTCGCTTGTAAAAGGCAGGTATTTTGAAACCTTCGGAAATCTGCCGAGCCACATATTGTCCATAACATTGCGTTTAAGTGCTTGGTTGAGCTCCTGATGCACCATTGCAACACCGTTTTCAAGAGCTTCCTTACTGTTTTTGTAATTTACCTCTTGTCCATCAACATAAATGTGACCGCTGTCCTTGCTGTAAACACCAAAAAGACATTTCATAAGCGTTGATTTTCCGGCACCGTTTTCACCCATAAGGGCATGAACGGTACCCCTTTTAAGCGTGAGCCGGGCATGGTCAAGCGCTTTAACACCCGGAAACGATTTATCTATATCGACCATTTTTAACAATATATCTTTGTCAGTCGCAGAAACGGATTTATTCAAATTGTTTTGCATATATATCTCTCCTATCTGCTTTGAATAGTGCGGTTGGAGCGAAGCACCCCAACCGCATAAGTAAAGTAAATTTATATTATTCTGCTGTATCTGTTGTGTAAGCCGAATAAGGAATATTTACTCTCCATGTGCCTACTACATTTGCAGTATCAATACCGTCAAGTGCCTTTGCACCGTCGAGGTAATTTTTCATAATAGTTGTGATAGCCTCAGCCATACCCTGTGCATCCTGCTTGATTGTACCAATCATTGAGCCTGACTTTATTGCTGATTTTGCAGCGTCGGTTGCATCAACACCGAATACAGGAATTACGGTTTTACCGTCTTTGTTGTATCCTGCCGTTTGAAGAGCCGATATTGCGCCAAGTGCCATTTCGTCATTGTTTGCAATAACAAGTTCAATCATATTCTTGTTAGACTCGGTATACTGAGCAAGTGCTGTACTCATATAGTTTGTGGCTGCTGCCGAAGACCATAAGCCGTCCTGGTCAACAAGGTACTTGTTCTTGTTTGCCGCGTCATAGAACACAAGGTCGGGTCTGCCTGCTTTTTTAAGAACTGCGTTAGCATCCTCAACGCCGTACTTTGTACGGGCGATTGCTTCCATATTGCCCTCCTGACCCTTAAACATAACATAGCTGATTTTACCGTCGCCGTTAAGGTCAATCTTGTCAAAATTGTTTACCAAATATTCACCAATCATCTGACCCTGCATATGTCCTGCCTGCTCATAGTCCGTGCCGACAAATACGCACTTGTCATAGCTTTCAATAACAGACTGGTCAACAGAACGGTTGAAGAAGATTACCGGAACATTCTGTGCCTTTGCAAGATTGATAATGTTTTGAGCGGCGTCATTGGAGCCTGTATCAACTACATTAACAATAAGCAGTGACGAGCCTTTTGCAAGTGCTGTTTGAACCTGCTCGGTCTGTGTTGTCTG
>DKDP01000049.1:4304-27831 GCA_002449395.1 Ruminococcaceae bacterium UBA6845
GATGAACGAACGGTTGAAATGTATGCGTCGCTAAATGTGTAATAAAATACTGAAATTTCACCTTTTGCTTTTGTGGTGGTACCGTCTCCGCTGTCTTTCGAAGAACAAGCTGCAAGACCTGCTACCATTACTACTGCTAATAATAATGCCAATAACTTTTTCATAAAGATTACCTCCTTAAAATATTGTTAAGTCATTTAGCATCTTTATTATAGCTTTGTGTCAATTGAAAATGAATGCAATTTTTTATTCAAAGTGTATAAAAATTTACGAATTTTGCAATTTATTACGTTAAGAATTTCACCTTGGGTATGAAAATAGCTCTGATAAGCCAAAAAGGCATATCAGAGCCTTTGTTAAATTACTTCTTAATTACTGCCTTCGTTAAAGCGGAACAGTATTTTTTGTATATCGGGAGAAAACATATTTTTGCGGTTAACAACATAAGTATCGGTTTCGACCGTTCTGTCACTTTGTTTCTTGCCCGAAAGTATTTCAAATGCCTTTGAAACGGAGAGGTAGCCCATTGAAAACGGATTTTGAACAATAAGAATGTCAATATCACCGTTTTCGAGCATATCTATGCAGCTTATATTACTGTCAAATCCGATGCAATAAACCTTGTCTTTCAGGTTAAGCTCATTTATTGCATAACCTGCGCCGAGAGTTGACCATTCGTTAAAGCCGATAAGCACATTTATATCCTTATGCTTTTCAAGCAATTTTTTTGCACCGGCGGTTGCGTTTTGCGTGTTTGACTCAATATTGACTGTATCGACTATTTTTGCGTTTTCGATTTTACCGATATAGTCTGTAAATCCTTTTAAGCGCTGTTTTCCGTTTTCGGTGTTTTCACTGTAATTTACTATACCTATATTGATAGACTTTTGACCTTTGCAGAGTTCAACAGCTTGCTTCGCCGCCTTTTCGCCGGCGGATATATTGTCTGTTCCGATAAAAAGCTCTTTGCCTTTTACATTAACATCGCTGTCAACCGTGATTACCTTAATACCGTTGTCAATAGCGTTTTGAACAGACGGTGCATTTTTTTCATAATCTATTGCCGACAGGATTATGACGTCTACATTTCTTGAAACCGCATTTTCAATCATTTCGTTCTGAGTGTCATAGTCTTCTTCGCTTTCGGGTCCTTCAACCGTAACATTGATATTAAATTCATTGGCGGCAGCAAGCGCACCGCTTTTCATATCATCCCAAAAATCAGAATCACTGCCTTTTGTTATTATAGCAACATTTTTACCCTCGGCACCGATATCGCTTGTTTTTGCACAGCCGAATAAGCAAGCAATAAGGAAAAATACAAGCGTAAGAAGGGCAACTGTTTTTTTAATATTCATTTTCGTGTCCTTTCTCAATCTTTGGAATTTTAATTGTAACTGTGGTTCCTACATCAAGCTCGCTGTCAATAGTAATTCCGTATTCTTCGCCGAAATAGATTTTAAGTCGGTCGTTGACATTTTTAACGCCGATACCCTTTGAGTCACTTCTATCCTTTTGAAGAATGGTTTTGCATTGCTCCTCAGTCATACCAAGGCCGTTGTCTTTAACCATTATGACAATATCCTTACCGCAGCATTCAACAGTAATTTTAATTTCGCCCTCATCAACCATTCGATTAAGCCCGTGATAAATAGCGTTTTCAATGAACGGTTGAATGGTTATTTTGTTGCACATATAGCCCAATACGCTTTCGTCAACATCAAATGAATAGGTAAACTGATTTTTATATCGGTAACTTTGAATAATAAGATAGCTTTCGGCATGTTTAAGCTCGTCGCCGATTGTAATAAATTCATTTCCGTGGCTGATACTTATTCTGAAAAGTTTTGCGAGCGCACCCACCATTTTAACTGCATCCTTGCTGTTGTCCTGCTCGCACATCCATTGAATTGAATCAAGCGTGTTATAAAGAAAGTGAGGGTTGATTTGAGCCTGCAATGCCTTAAGCTCGGTTTTTCTGAGTATGATTTCTTCATTGTGCACCTTCTCGACAAGCGACTGAATCATAAGCACCATATGCTCAAATGATGCCGAGAGAGTTTGAAATTCCAATACATTACTCATATCAGCCTTGTATTCAAACGCCTCTGCCTGCTCTTCAAATTTTTGCATAGAATCAACAAGTTTCCTGACAGGCCTTGTAACGGTTCTTGAAAGCAAAAAATAAATAACAACCGATATTAAAAGACTAAAAAGAAGTGCAAAAATCGAGCCGATGATTACTTGGTTCTTAACAGCTTGAGTTATCTCGTCATTAAAACTTACACCGACTATTTTCCAATTACACGAATTAAGAGATGAAATATTGTAAATATTATCCTTCATTCTGTGTATTCCGTCGGTAAGGTCGATAATTGCATCGGCATTTTCCTTTTTCAACCCCGAAAAAAGCATTTGCTGCTGCGGATGGTAAATGATTTCTCCTTTTGAATTGATTATATAGCAATAGCCCCTTTGACCGATGCTCACTTTATCAATGTATTTTGCGATTGATGAAAACTTAAAATCTATCGCAACAAAAACCTGCTGTGCAAAAAGATTTGAATATTCCCTTTTCACAATAGTAACAACCCAAGGATATTTGTTTTTATAAAGCGTATTTACATGAGGCTGTGTGATTGCGAATCCGTCTTTGAGATTTGAGAAAACAGACTTATCATAAGATAAATTTGTTGCATTGCTTTTAACTTTTATGTTATTACCGTTTCCATCTAAAAGCAGATTGCCCTGCATATCATAAATCATTACGCAATATATGTCCTCTTCAAGTCTTGCCGCTGCATATATTGCATTTTGAAGTGTTGATATATCCGTATAATTGTCCGTTTCCTTGCATAAATTGTTGAGCTTGTTTTTGATTGACGACATATAATTGGAAACGGTTTCATTAGCCTGCGAAACAGCTTGCCTGCTCGAAACACACGCCGAATTAAACATTGATTTTTCATAAAATACGCCAAAAAGCAATGTTGATGCAAGCGTTGAAAAAACAACACCGAAAACAACTATTGCGATAATCAATACCGATAACTTTGTTTTATTACGCTTAAACATTGCCCCCTCCTAAATGCTCTTCTCTGTATTTGTTCGGCGACATACCATAATATTTTTTAAAGCAATAACTGAAATAATGCTGGTCACTGTAACCGCATTTTTCCGATATTTCAAAAATTTTCATTGATGTGCAAAGCAGCAAATCGCTTGCCGCCTTCATTCTTCGTTCGGTTACAAGTGTTACAAAGTTTTGAGATTTCGTTTTCTTAATAAGTGCGCTTAAATAATTCGGGCTTACGCCTAACTTGTCACTTGCATCGGTAAGCGACAAATCCTCATTCATATATTCGTCATCAATGATTTGAAGCGCCCTGTCACAAATGTTCTCACTTTCGTGCCTTTGCGAACGATAAATAATATCCCTTGCATCAAGGCAAAGTGAAATCAACTCTTTTTTGTATTGCTCATTAAAATCAAGCGAAAGTCGGGATGTAAAGAAATTATTGGATGAAAAAAGCTCGGATAAGGCGTCACTGTCGGATAATACGCTTACACACCTGTGTGCCGTTGCAAGTATTTGGATAATCAAGTAATCTATGCCCGTCCTGCTTTTTTCGGAAAGCATATTTTCAAGGAATTGTCTTATTTCGTTTTTACTGCCCACTTTCAAAAGCTGCTCAAGTTTATAGACGGATTTTTCAATATTCTCAAGCTCGTAGGCGCTTTTTCGCTCTTGGTCATTGATAAATCTGATGTCGCCTGCACCGTCGGAGGTATATCGCCTTGCGGTGATAGCCTGTGTACACGCAACCGACAAAAGTGACGGATTATCAACCGTTTGGCTTATGCCTATCGTGCATTTTTGGTTAAATAATTTTTGGGCGCTTTGTACGAGTTCAATTACAGGGAGTCTTAGTTTTGATGACATTTCTTCAGGTTTGCTTGTAACAAGCGTCACAATTCTGCCGTTTACAAAAAAGCTCTCACAATCCGTATATTTTCCGAAAATGCTGTTTACAAAATCAATATGATGAGCCCCGGTACAGCTTTCGCCGCCGAAGGCTTTGAATTTTGACACAACGACGCTGTAACAGTCATTGTCACTTTTAATAAGTCCAAGCTGCTTTGCCGTGTTTTTTAAATCCTGAGATGCGTGAATATCTTCGCCGGTTCCTAAAAGAAGAGGCAAGAGAAATTCAGCTTTCTTTAATCTCAGCTCGGTTTCTTCATTTGATGAGCCCGTTTTAAGCCTTTCAAATTCCTCGTCCATTTCCGCTTTAATTTTTATAAATTCCTCGCTTAGCTCGCTTGCGGAAATAGGCTTTAAAAGATAACGAATTACATTATATTTGAATGCCTCTTGTGCATATTCAAAATCATCATATCCGCTTAAAATAACAAACTTGGTGGCAGGTCTTATTTCTCTAACCTTGCTTGCAAGCTCAAGTCCCGTCATAAGAGGCATTTTTATATCCGTTAAAATCAAATCGGGCTCCAGTTTTTCAAGAAGTTCAAGTGCCTCAATCCCGTTTTCGGCATCACCGACAACATTAAACCCCGCTTTTTCCCAATCAACGCTTTTTATAACTGCTTCTCTTTGGCGAATTTCATCATCAACAACAAGTAAGCTATACATAATTTACCCTCTCAATTAAATTACTTAGTATATTTTATCAGCAGATACTCTCACTCTTCCTGCAAGACGTTCATCTCCAGCTGCAATGAGATTTTCACAAAGCTCATTCGTTTTTTGTTCAAAAGAAGTAGTTGCACTCAACTCCGTATAATTATATTATGATATAATTATTTCGCATTGTCAACACCTAAAATGAGCAGTCGGATTTTAAAAATATACATCAATATTCATTACTGCCAAAAATGTGATTTTTGGGCAGGAATATTTTGTTGTGCGGTGAAAAAGCGGTGCCGTGCTCAGGATTCTGACTGCAAATTGAGTCAGATTTTGGATTATTAGGACAAATGAGGACCGAGGGTGTTTTGAAAAACCGATTTCAAGACAGAAAAAGAGCCTCGCTCGAAGTGAGCGAAGCTCTGAAAGTGTTGATTTATAAGGCTTACTTCATTGCCTCTTCAACTGCAACGGCTGTTGCAACGGTAGCACCAACCATCGGGTTGTTGCCCATACCGATAAGACCCATCATCTCAACGTGAGCGGGAACCGAAGAAGAACCTGCAAACTGAGCGTCGGAATGCATACGACCCATTGTATCTGTAAGACCGTATGAGGACGGACCTGCAGCCATATTGTCCGGGTGAAGTGTACGACCTGTGCCGCCGCCCGAAGCAACCGAGAAATAATTTACGCCGTTCTCAACACACCACTTCTTGTATGTGCCTGCAACGGGATGCTGGAAACGAGTCGGGTTGGTTGAGTTACCTGTGATGGAAACGCCGACGTTCTCGAGCTTCATAATAGCAACACCCTCGGGAACGTTGTCGGCGCCGTAGCACTTAACATCGGCTCTCGGGCCGTTTGAATATGCCTTCTCGTAAACAACCTTAACCTCTTCTGCGTACGGGTCAAACTCTGTCTCAACATATGTGAAGCCGTTGATTCTGGAGATAATCATAGCTGCGTCCTTACCGAGACCGTTAAGGATAACACGAAGCGGCTTAACTCTAACCTTGTTAGCATTAAGAGCGATTTTTATAGCACCCTCGGCAGCTGCGAATGACTCGTGACCTGCGAGGAATGCGAAGCACTCTGTCTCCTCGGAGAGAAGTCTCTTACCGAGATTGCCGTGACCGAGACCAACCTTACGGTTCTCGGCAACAGAACCGGGAATACAGAAGCTCTGGAGACCGATACCGATAGCGGCAGCGGCATCAGCAGCCTTTGTGCAGCCCATCTTGATAGCGATAGCTGCGCCTACTGTGTAAGCCCAGATAGCATTTTCAAAGCAAATGGGCTGAGTTGAACGAACGATCTGGTCAACGTCGATACCCTTTGCAAGTGTGATTTCCTTACATTCGTCGATGGAGGAAATACCGTACTCTTTAAGAACGCCGAGGATCTTAGCCTCACGTCTCTCATAACCTTCAAACTGTGCCATTGCGTTATTCCTCCTTCAATTATTCTTTTCTCGGGTCGATATACTTAACTGCCTCGTCGAAGCGGCCGTATGTGCCCTTGGATTTCTCATATGCCTCGTTCGGCTCCATGCCCTTCTTGATGAAGTCAGTCATCTTGCCGAGAGAAACAAATTCATAACCGATAACCTGATCGTCAGCGTCAAGAGCCATTCTTGTGCAATAGCCCTCTGTCATCTCAAGATAACGAACGCCCTTTGCCTTTGTGCCGTACATTGTGCCGACCATTGAGCGAGCGCCCTTACCGAGATCCTCCATACCTGCGCCGATTACAAGACCGTCCTCTGAGAAAGCGGACTGCGTACGACCGTATACGATCTGAAGGAAAAGCTCACGCATAGCTGTATTGATAGCGTCGCAGACAAGGTCAGTGTTGAGAGCCTCAAGAATTGTCTTTCCGGGAAGGATCTCAGCCGCCATAGCTGCGGAATGTGTCATACCTGAGCAGCCGATAGTCTCAATAAGGGCCTCCTCGATAACGCCGCCCTTAACATTAAGTGAGAGCTTGCAGGCGCCCTGCTGAGGAGCACACCAGCCCACACCGTGGGTATAGCCTGAAATATCAGTGATCTGCTTTGCAGCGATCCACTTGCCTTCTTCGGGAATCGGAGCCGGATCATGTTTCGGACCCTTGGCTACACAGCACATTCCCTGAACTTCTGCTGAATAGTTCATTATAAAAATCTCCTTTCGGTTTTTCGGGTGTTTCCCAATCTTTATCTTAGGTAACCACTGAATATTATATCAATGTGTGAAAGATTTATCAAGTGTTATAGGAAAATTTTTTCAAAAAGCGTCGAAATACGTTCGGTAGAGTTCATTTTTTACACTCTACTCACAGTAGAGTAGGCGTAGATCGGTAAAAATCAGGTGTAGGGTGACTTTCGGCGGCGATCGGCGTAAAATGAAAGCGTTGAAACAAATATGCAAAGTGAGGAGCAAGTAAAATGGTTCTTGAAAATGTATGCCTGCCCTATTATACAGAAAAAGAGGACAGAGCAAATTCAATATCACACATCGTCGGCGTAATTTTCGGTGCGGTTGCAATGATTATTCTGCTCTTGAAATCACACGACATAAGTCATGTAATAAGCTCGATAATATTTGGAGCTGCTATGATTATTCTTTACAGCGGTTCGTCGATTTATCACCGTCTGCCACGAGGAAAAGCAAAAAGAATTGCCAGGTTGGTCGATCATTCGGTCATCTTTGTCCTGATAACAGGCACAAGCATACCGCTGATGATACTCGACGTTCTCCCCTATTACAGAACACTTGCGATCGTCTGTATTTCGGTCAGTGTCGTGACGGCAATACTCGGGATTGCGCTGACCTTTATAGATCAGGAAAAATATAAGAAGCTGCAAATGGTGCTTTATATGGTGCTCGGATGGATGTGCATTTTTCTCTTTTATCCGATTTATAAATGTGATCCAAACGCACTGCTGCTCTTCGGCTTGCTTGTCCTCGGCGGCGCAGTTTATACTCTCGGCACGATATTTTATTCGATCGGCAGGTTCAAAAGGTATTACCACTTCATATTCCACCTCTTCATCCTCGGCGGAACTGTCACACACTTCCTTGCGTTTTTGATTTGTTTGTATTGAGGGTACAGTGATATTATCAAGGGGCAAATTCCGCATTGTATCTTTGGATTTTGATAAAATCAGTTTTGGCTCAGTAACTTCGTAGCCGCCCCGGAGAATGAGCCCATGCTTAACGATAATTTCATCTGACTTTACATAAACCCCTCAGTCACGGGCAAGCCGTGACAGCTCCCCTACAAGAAAGCCAAGAATAGTTTCTGATAACTTTAAGCATAAGCACTGTCCGTTCAAAATAACCGACAACGATATATTCACGCAAAAAGCTCGCAACGGAAAACGAAGCGAGCTTTTATCATTTATTCTTCTTTTTAAACCGCACAAACACGAACACGATTATGCAAATGATTTGAAGTATTGCGCAGGAAAGGAAGATATATTTAAAATCGGGCAGGTTGGTGAACAGGTCGACTGCGGTATATATGCTTGCAAATGTCGACCAAATCAAAAGCGAAAGGCTTATGAACTGTGAAATATTGTGCCACCAAATGAAAGAAAATACACTGAGAGTTATAAACATAACAGGCAGAGCGAACAGAAACGAATAATCGGCATACGGTGCAACGGACGGGATCTGTTTAAAAATCAGGAACAAAACCGATGCAATGAAGTAAATCCCGAGTGCCGAAACAAGAGGTACAAAAACGGAAATTGAGCGTCTTGATCTTTTCTCGTTAACAATTTTTTCGGGAACGGTCGGCTTTTCCTCTTCTCCGAGCAGGTACGACATTGTAACGCCGAGTGTTTCTCCGATTTTCATAATTGTGAAAATATCGGGCAGGCTCTCGCCTCTCTCCCACTTGGAGACAGCTTTATCGCTGTAATTGAGTTTTTCCGCAAGGCTCAGCTGAGTTATCCCGCAGCGCTTTCTCGCCTCGGTAAGTCTTTCGCCGAAAACCTTCTTTATTTCATCTTCGTTAAGCATACCTTCACCTAAAAAAGTAATTTCTATTTATTTTAACACAAAGCATAGGCTTTTACAACAATATTTTAAAAGAAAAAAGACCGCTGAACCTTGTAATTTCAACGGTCTTTCTTTTTTAATAAAGATTACTGCTCAACGGGATATACGCTGACCTTCTTACGATCCTTGCCCCAACGCTCGTACTTAACAGTACCGTCGATGAGAGCGAAAAGAGTATCGTCAGAACCCTTGCCAACGTTGTTGCCCGGATGGATGTGTGTTCCGCGCTGCTTGTAAAGGATGTTACCTGCAAGAACAAACTGACCGTCGGCACGCTTTGCACCGAGTCTCTTTGACTCAGAATCACGGCCGTTACGGGTGGAACCCATACCTTTCTTATGAGCGAAAAGCTGAATGTTGATCTTAAGCATTTTGACACCTCCGTAGTGTTACTTTAATGTTGTCTGGATAATCTGCGGCTAAAGCCTCCAAATGGAGCTTTAAGCCCTCAAGAATCTGCTGCGCATCGGATAAATCTGACCTGACGCAAAAGCTCATATAACCGTCGGAAATATCAGCCTCCGCCTTGCACTTGACAATCTCGGTTATTGTATTCGCCGCCATATATGCCGCCGAGGAAACCGCCGAACAGATAATGTCCGAGCCCGCCTCTGCCGAGCCTGAATGACCGCTTATCTCAAAGCCGACAATGTCTTTACCCGAGGTGAAGAAATTGACCTTGATCATAGCTTATGCGTTGATCGCAGAGATTTCTACCTTAGTGTAGGGCTGTCTGTGGCCCATCTTGCGCTTCTCGTTCTTCTTCGGCTTGTAGGTAAATACAACTACCTTCTTAGCCTTGCCATTCTTGACAGCCTTTGCCGTTACAGTTGCACCGTCAACATACGGAGCGCCTACAACAATGCCATCTTCCTTACCGACTGCGATAACCTTGTCAAAAACAACTTCGCTGTCAGCCTCAACGTCAAGCTTCTCAATGTAAAGGGTGTCTCCAGCCTCAACCTTGTACTGCTTGCCGCCGGTAACGATGATTGCGTACATTCTAACTAACCTTCCTTTATTATGGACTCGCTACGTGGGGCGGAATAAATCACTTGTGCCGCCCGAAAGCGACGCCCGTAATATGCGGTATTTAGAATTTTACCACAAGGGTCAAGGTTTGTCAACAGTTTATGCAAATATTTCATTGACTTTATTCGCCTTTCCCTGTATTATATTTGTATACACGGAGGTGTTGGTATGATTGACAGTATAGGGTTTGATCTTGACGGTACGCTTTGGAGCTCGATGAATTGTATAACCGGGGCTTGGCAGGCTGTTGCCGAAGGCTATGGGCTTCCCCTGCCGACCGATGAGCAAATGCGCTCGGTAATGGGACTTAACAAAGTTGATCTTATGAATAAACTTTTTCCCGATATGGACAGGGCTACTTCGGCGCAGTTTTTTGACGAGGCAACCGTGGAATGTGTCGAGAAGCTCAGGGCAAGCGGCGGAATCCTTTACGACGGCGTGGAAGAAACCCTTGCGGAATTAAGCAAGCATTTCAAACTGTACGTTGTCAGCAACTGCCAGGAGAGCTATATGGACGCTTTTCTAAGCTATCATAAGCTCGGCAAATATTTCTGCGAGACTGCTTTTGAGGACCCCGCTACCCTCTCAAAAGGTGAAAACATCAAAAAGGTAATTGCAAAGCACGGATTCAAACATTCCGTCTACATCGGAGACACGCAGGGCGACAAGAACGCCGCTGTGCTAGCCGGAATCCCGTTCGGCTATGCCGCATACGGTTTCGGCACTGTTGACTGCTACGACTATAAATTTGACACGTTCGGGGATATATTGAGCATTATTAACACTTAATTTCGGAGGTGTTGCTATGAAAAAAACGATTTCTTTACTTTTAACGATTATTCTTTTAATAAACTGTCTTTGCTTGTACTCGTCAACTGTACTTGCGGCAGACAGCTCCGTTACATTTGACGTGAACACCTCCGATTTATCGGATTCAACGGTGAACAAGCTGACGGGCTACATGAACATATGGGGATATGACGGGCTGAAAAATATTGAGTCCGACGGCGAAGCCGATATCTCATTTGTTGACTATATCGAGATAATGACCGCAACGGGCGGAAGCGTCGACCGTGATCTCATTGACTCTGACGGTAATATGATTGAATCAAAACTTGAGTCACTTGCTCAGGCTTGTCAGGGTATACTCAAAATCGGTGCGAAGCCGCTCATCAAGCTCGGATGTGTTCCGTTCTATTTCACGATGAAACAAAATCCTAACAAGCAAGTCGGAACAGTTTTCGGCTTCAATGTTTTTCCGCCCGACGACAATATGTACGGCGAATACGAGCGGTATCTCGAAAACGTTTTGCAGTATCTTGTAACCCGTTTCGGCTTGGATGAGGTCAGAAAATGGCGGTTCGGCGTTATGACCGAATATGAAAATGCGGACTGGTTCTATGTGCTTGATTCTTCGGGCAAACAGAATGCCGAGCTGACAATGAATGCCTATTTCAAAATTTATGATAATTCGGTTAAGGCACTGGAAAATATCCTCGGCAAGGATAACGTCTATGTCGGCGCACATTCCATGACCGTAACAGAGGGTCTTTGGGACGAGCGCAGATTTATCGACCATGTCGCAAGCACGGGCGTACAGCTCGATTACCTTTCGGTTTCGTTCTACGACACAAAGCCCGGAACATATACCTCGGGCAAAACGCTCGGCGATTGCTTTTCATTTCTTCGTGATTATGCGGAGTCGAAGGGGCTTTATAACCTTGATTACGGCGTTGACGAGGGCAGGATTTACGGCGGAGTAAATATAGGCGCAGGGTCGGAACAGCTCAACACACGCTGTGTCGGTCATATGTGGCAGGCGGCATATGACGCCAGAATGTACAAAACGATGCTCGACAGCGATGCGGACTATTTCTCCGTTTGGTCGTGGACGTCGGACAGTGCCATCGGTAAGGGCTACCCGACAATTTCATACCACGTTGCCGACGTTATGAACAAGATGGTCGGCGGTAAAAGAGTGAATGTGAAAAAGCAGAGCGTTTCCCTGTCCTCGGGCGTTGAAGCAGAGGCTGTCGCCGCTTATAATTCACAGCAAAACACCCTCGGCATTATGGCTTATAACTACAAAAACGATGTTTCCTACACCGATTATGTCAACTGCAAGTTTAAGGTCAGTGCTCCTCAGCTTGCAGGCAAGAATGTTATGATCAAATGCTATTCCATTGACGATAACTGCAACTATTTTGACGAGTGGTGGGCAGACAGAAATACATACGGAATAACAGATGATAAGTTCGATTGGTCGCCCGACGATCCGACGATTGATTCGGCAACGACGTTAAAGGACGAAAAGGCAAGAGAGCTTTATTTTAACGTGCTGAGAGACAAATATGTTGAGGCTTCAAGGCTTGTTCCGACATATAGCGTTGTCACAGCTGACAACGGCGGCAATATTGAATTGAATTATTCTAACCTGAGGGGTAACGGAGTTCTTTATTATGAGCTTTGCGAAGCCGACGAGCTGAATGTTGCCTTGGCAGAGGCTGAAAAAATCAACGAAAAAGATTACGAGAATTTTTCCGATGTCAAAAATTTGATGGAAGAAGCCGAAAACGCAACCGATTTGACTGCTTCGCAGAGAAAAGAGCTTGCCGAACGGCTTAACAAAGAAATAAAGCTGTTGATGAGAAAAGACAGAATCGGAACTGGCATTTCGACGAATATCAGCAACACAAGCTACGATTACACTACTCTGAACGCAACTCTCAAAATGAGTAAGGCTGACACAGCATCGTCGATGACGTTTCAGGCAAAGAGCGACGCAGGAAGCATCGCCTATCCCCTCACCGGAAACGACACCTACGATTCAAACGGATTCCATATGTGGTGCAGAACCTACCAGAACGAACAGGCTCCGTCGGCGCATTATTATGTTGACACTTATTTGTATAAAAATCTCAGCGAGCTTGGCAATATAATCGATGCGGAATTTACCACATGGGGAAACAATCATCATCACAGCATCGGAATTGCCGACTCATCGGCAAAGATGATAGAGGGCAGCAGCGGTTCGGTAACAGTCAGCAGTGACAAGGGCAATTCATACACATACACACTCGGCAATTTCGCCGCAGGAAGTGCCTATTCCGCAGGCTCGGCAACGGATTTCGTTCATACTCCGAACGGTGAAACATTGTCCTCCTCAAACTCGGCGGCGATAATCGGCGCTGTTCCCGCATCGGGAGAGAGCGTTAAATTCAGAGTCGGCGCGCGAATTTCATCAATCGACGCTTACGGCTGGAAAAATCTTTTCCACTATTACCTGTGGACGGACGTTACTGTAACCGGATACGACACCTCCTCTCTTAGGACTGAGATAAATAACCGCATCAAGGATAAGTCGCTCTACACAGACCGAAGCTATTCAATTTACGAAAACGAGCTTGTAAAAGCGGTCAACACCGTAAATACCTCGTTCTCGCAGACAGAGATAGATGCCGCATTAAGCTCACTTCTCAGCGCAAAAAATAACCTTGTGAAAGTCAGCGATATTCCTTTCGGTGATCCGAACCTCGACGGAGAGATTGACGGTATGGATTCGGTAATAATAAACTGTGTTGTTTCCGGAATGCTGAGCCGTGAAAATATGGAAGCTGTATGCTATGAGGCGTGCGATGCCGACCGTGACGGAGAGATTACCGCAAAGGATTCGGAAATAACCGCTTACTGCGGACTCGGTTATTCCATTGATGAATAAAATTTATTGCAAAATACATTTTATATAGGAGATTATAAAAATGACCGAAACGGACAACCGTTTTTTTGAAAAATACAAGCGGCTTGATAAGCTATGCTCGGAAATATATGACAATCC
Organism: Ruminococcaceae bacterium UBA6845; assembly: GCA_002449395.1. Classification (GTDB taxonomy): domain Bacteria; phylum Bacillota; class Clostridia; order Oscillospirales; family Acutalibacteraceae; genus CAG-488. The sequence continues at coordinate 17,866 of DKDP01000049.1, forward strand.
GAAAGGTATTTCATCATATATCGCCGATATGGAAGAGAATGAATATATCGGACAGAAAATCATCGGATCTTGGCGTGCTACGTATAAATCATTAAAACACGTACGCCGGCTGAGGAACAGAATAGCGCACGATGAAAACACCTTGGATATTTGTACTTCCGATGATATAGACTTTGTAACGGATTTCTATAATCAAATATTTTCAAGCATCGATCCGATTTCACAGCTTGAAAAGAGAAAAACAAGCTCGTATACTTCGGATTCGAGAAATACCGAAGTTTTCCGAGACGAGTCTCCATTTTCTTTCGATGAAAGCTCTTTTAAAATGGAATTGTCCGAAAATAATGTATCTGCAAGCGACAGCAATAAGAAAAAAAAGAACGTTCTTTCAGCAGTGACATTAATTGTTTTGATTGCCGTCATTCTGTTCTTCTTTATATCAAAATATGTGTCGCAGTAAATATTGCAAAATACATTTATATATGCTAAAATTTTATCTGTGAAAAATACCTATACGGAGGTGTCGATATGGAAAAAGAAAAACTTTCGGATATCATCAGCAAAAAGGTGCTTTACATAATATTTGCCGTGCTCGGCGTTATTATGTGCGGCGTTCAGATCGTACTGATCGTTGCGGAGCATAAGGTTTATTCAAACGGCGTGTGGTATATGCTCGCCGTCCTTTGGCTTCTTTTTGCGGGATTTTTCGTTTACAAGTACGTTAAGACTGTAAAAAACGAAAAGGAAGAGGCTCGAAAAATAGCGGAATTTAAAGAAAAATATAAAATTAAATAATTTTTTAAAATATTTTTAAAAAGCTCTTGACTTTAGCGTGCTAATGTGCTACTATACTACCACAATAAAGTTTGGAGGAAAACATTATGAAAAAAATTATTGCACTTACACTCGCCGTACTTATGGCAGTTATGACCTTTGCCTTTGCAGGCTGCGGCGACAAGAAAACAGCAACAGACAGTGACCTTGATTACGTTAAGAGCAACGGAAAGCTCGTTATCGGAATCACGGATTTCGACCCGATGGACTATAAGGACGCTAACGGCGAATGGATCGGCTTTGATGCGGATCTTGCAAGAAAAGTATGTGAGAAGCTCGGCGTTGAGGCTGAATTTAAGGTAATCACCTGGGGTCAGAAAGAAAACGAGCTTAACACAAAGAAAATCGACGCTATCTGGAACGGTATGACAATCACCGACGCAATCAAGAATGTTGCGGATGTTTCCAACGCCTATATGACAAACTATCAGGTAATTGTTGTTAAGGATACAAAGTACACAACCGTTGACAGTCTTGCAGGTCAGACTATCGTTGCCGAGCAGGGTTCCGCAGGTGAAGCTGCAATCCAGGCAAACGCAACCCTTTCAAAGAGCTATAAGCCCGTTGAGAGCCAGAGTGATGCTCTTCTTCAGGTACAGAGCGGACAGGCTGCAGCTTGCGTTATCGACTATGTTATGGCAGGTTCAATGCTTGTTGAGGGCAAGACATACAGCAACCTTTCAATTATGAAAGACGTTAAACTCGGAGATAACGAGTCATACGGTATCGCTTTCAGAAAGGGCTCTGACATCGTTGCCGCTGTAAACACAGCAATTTCCGAGCTTGTAGCAGACGGAACAGTTAAGACAATTGCAGAAAAATACGGTCTCCAGGACAGCATCGTTACTGATTTTCAGGCTGCAAAATAAGGATTTGATTAGTTAAAATACAGCTTTAGGGTAAGGGCGAACACCTTTACCCTATACTGCTGTTTCAGAGAGGATTTATTACATGAGCACATCATTTTGGGACGTAACGGTAAATCTGTTCGTCAACGGCTTTTTGCCGACGCTTAAAATTTTTGCGATTACGCTCGCATTCGCCCTGCCGCTCGGACTGATTATCAGCTTCGGCTCAAGAAGCAAATTTCAGCCGCTTCGCTGGCTTGTCAGAACTATTGTCTGGATAGTCCGAGGCACTCCGCTTATGCTTCAGCTCATCGTTTTCTATTACGGTCCCGGACTTTTAACAAAAGGTGAATTTATGCTTGCCTGCGAACCGGCGGTATATCTTACGTTTATTTTCAACTATGCCTGCTATTTTTCCGAGATTTTCCGCGGCGGTATCGAATCCATTCCCACCGGTCAGTACGAGGCCTGCAAGGTTCTCGGAATGACAAAATCGGAAACATTTTTCCGAGTAATTCTTTTGCAGGTTATCAGAAATGTTGTTCCCCCAATCAGCAATGAAGTAATTACTCTTGTTAAGGATACCTCACTCGCAAGAATTATTACGTATTATGAGATTATATTTGTCGCCGAAAGCTACATCAGAGGCAGCGGAATCCTTTGGCCGCTTCTCTATTCAGGTGTGTTCTATCTTGCCGCAAGCGGACTGCTGACGATCCTCTTCAACAAGATTGAAAAGCGGCTCAACTTCTACAAGGTATAAGGAGGGCTGAGAAATGGCAATACTTGAAGTTAAAGACTTAACCAAAAATTTCGGCTCAACCGAGGTTCTCAAGGGCATTTCCTTTGAGCTTCGGGAGGGCAAGGTTCTCTCCGTAATCGGCTCTTCGGGAAGCGGCAAGACTACGCTCCTGCGCTGTATCAACGGACTTGAAACTGCCACAACCGGCAAGATTACCGTCAACGATCAGGTCGTTTTTGACAGCAACATAACGGATAAAAAACAGCTCAAGGAGATTGCAAAAAACAAGCAGAACATCGGTCTTGTTTTCCAGCAGTTCAACCTTTTTCCGCAGTACACGGCACTCGGCAACGTTACGCTTGCAATGAAGCTGGCGGCGAAGAGACGCCCCGACTACAAGCAGAAGAAAAAGGAACTTCTTGAAGAGATCGACAAAACGGCAAAATATTTCCTCGGAAAAGTCGGACTTTCCGATAAGCTGGATTTTTATCCCTGTCAGCTCTCGGGAGGACAGCAGCAGCGTGTTTCAATCGCACGTGCTCTCGCAATGAATCCGAAGATTCTCTTCTTCGACGAGCCGACCTCTGCCCTTGACCCCGAGCTCACTGGCGAAATTCTCAAAACAATCCGTCAGCTTGCCGAGGACAAAATGACGATGGTTATCGTTACCCACGAAATGAACTTTGCCAAGGACGTTTCGGACGAGGTTATCTTTATGGACAACGGCGTTATTGCCGAGATGGGCACACCCGAGGAGGTTCTCGTCAACCCGAAGAACGAAAGAACACGGGCATTCCTCAACACATATCAGAAATAATTTTTTGGAGGTATTGCGTTTTCTGCATTTGAATGCAACACCTCCTTTTTTGAAAGGATAAACAATATGAAAAAAACTTCAAAAATTCTTATCAGCGTTATCCTCTGTCTTACTGTTGCTTTTTGCTCACTGATTCCCACATTTGCGACCGAGCCGAAAACCGCCTTTATCGTTGTCAGCGGAATGAACACATTTCCTCTTTATAAGGACGGCGAAAAGGTTTTTCCGACCACATCGAAAACAATTGTTAAGTTAGCGTCAAAGATCATTCTCCCCCTCGTCGGATTCTTTGCCGACGGCGACTATGATAAGCTCGGCGACTCGCTTTTCCCAGCGGCGGCGGAGGAATTTGACGATCTTGCCTGCAATCCCGACGGCAGTTCGAAGCACAACTTAACGACAGATCTTTTCCCGCTGAGCGCAGGCAACTATCCCGACAGCTTTATGAATGAGGTCAAGGATGAGGGCGGCGTTGTCAAGGCAGGTATCGAGGCTTTCGGCGCAGACAACACATATTTCTTCAACTATGACTGGAGACTTGATCCCCTCAAGCACGCAGACGAGCTGAACAAATTCATTAAGAATGTCAAAGCTGAGACAAAATGCGACCGTGTTGCCCTTGCCGCTTTCAGTATGGGCGGAACTGTCACCTGCTCATATCTTTACAAATACGGCAGTGCCGACGTAGACAGCGTTTCGCTCTGCTCAACCGCATTTCAGGGAACATCGTGTATGGGTTCGATGTTCTCGGGCGAATTGAGCGTTGACGCATACGGACTTATCCGCAGAACAGCACAGCTTACAAGAAACGATTTCCTTGATGAATTGGTGATGCTGATCGACAACTCGCTTGAAGCATACAAAATCAACGCCTCGATCGACGGATACATAAACGGTATTTTGTCAAATCTCAATGACCGGCTTTACAAGGAGCTTATCATCCCCGTTTTCGGCTATATGCCGGGTTTGTGGGCGCTTGTTGAGGCGGACAATTACGAGGAAGCCAAAAGCGTTATGCTTTCCGATGCCGACCCGGCGCTTGTCAAGTCGATCGACGAGTATCATTACAATGTGCAGGCTAAGGCTTACGACATTCTCAAAGCCGCCGAAAAGGATACGAATATTTATATCACGGCGCAGTACAATATGCAGGGTCTCCCCGTTTCCGATACATCGACGAACAGCAACAACGACTTCTTGATTGACGTCGGCTACGCTTCGGGCGGAGCGATCAGCTCAAAGCTCGGTGAAACTCTCCCTGACAATTATACACAGGCAAAAGATGACGGACACAATCACCTCAGCGCCGACCGTCAGATTGATGCATCAACCTGTATGTTCCCTGACCGGACATGGTTCGTTCGTGATATGGCGCACGTTGACTACAACGTTGGCGAGTCCACCGATTTTCTCATTTGGCTTGCAAAGAGTGAGAAACAGTTAACGGTATATGACAGTGAGAATTATCCGCAGTTTATGAAGTATAACAGCAAGGATAACACCCTCTCCCCTGTCACCGACGAGCTTCTCCAGCCGACCGTAATCGGCAAAATTTTTGATTTTCTGACAAAGCTCATCGAGCTTTCGGCAAAGATAATTTTCTCGATAATCAAGACAATTCCGTGCAATTGATGCGTGCGGTATATCAGAATAATAAAGCTAAAGAGCCGTTTACGCTGTTGCGTAGCGGCTCTTTTTCGTAAGTGCTGTTCAATATATTGAATCAAGTATTTCTATTGCGTGGGCAATACATCCCATATCGTTTGAGCGTGTAACAAAGTCGGCAGCGCTCAGTGCCTCGGGCGATCCGTTTTCGGGTACAAATCCCTTTGCCGCCGCCTTGAGCATATCAACGTCATTATACCCGTCCCCGGCGGCATAAATATCTTTGACATTACAGCCGAGCATTTTCCCGAGCTTCAGAAGTCCCGTTCCCTTATCGACGCCTTTTTTGAGAATTTCTATGTAATCGCCCGTCGTTCTCAGGTAATTGACCTCTTCGTGCTCATCAAGAAGTCTTTGCACATCGAATGAACATCCGTGGGCATAAATCATCACCTTTGTCCACGGTCTCGGCGCATCATTCGGATCGCTGATACGTGTAAAGTTTATCCCCTGACTTGTGAAATGATGAATACTGTCCTCGCAGGCATTGATACTGCAAACAGTGCCGAAATTATAGGTTTCCACGGCAACGCTAGGAAAATGAGAGATAACGTCCTCCACGGCAGGTATGCCCTCGTCGCCGATTGCGTCGTTAAAAATCACGCTTTTGTTTTTATAATCATAAGCCATTGCGCCGTTGCCGAGAAGCACGGGAGCATTGATATAAACCTCACTGTAAAGGTGAAAGCCTTGGTAGATTCTGCCCGTACAGACGGTGAACAGTCCGCCCTCGGACATAAAATATTTAATTGCCGATATCACATTTTCGGGAATTTTACCGCTGCTGTCGGCAAGCGTTCCGTCAAAGTCACTTGCAAGCAGGACATTTTTGAACTTCATATCAACACCTCGTGTCAAACTAAATCGAAAAAAGACTGCCGCAAAAGCGACAGTCCGTTAACTGTTAAATCAGTCGGATGTGTAGGGCATAAGAGCTACGTGACGAGCACGCTTGATAGCTGTTGTAAGCTCTCTCTGATGCTTTGCACAAGTACCTGTTACACGACGGGGAAGAATCTTCGCTCTGTCGGAAGTGTACTTATTGAGCTTGTTTACATCCTTGTAATCAATGCTCTCAACTTTATCAACACAGAAGGAACAAACCTTCTTGCGGCCTTTTCTGTTAGGACGGCCGTTGTTCTTATCATAAGCCATTACAAAATACCTCCTTATTTAATTCGGGTGACATCTGCCTCAGAACGGCAGATCGTCATCTCCTGAAATCTCCTCAAAGTCACCGTCGGAACCGGTTGAGAATGAAGGAGCGGCAGGCTGCGCAGGAGCCGAATAGCTCTGGTTGTAATTGTTGTTGCCTGTGCCTGTTTCTGCCTTTGATCCGCAGAAGCTCGCCTGGTCAACCAGAACCTCAACCGCTGTGCGCTTGTTACCGTTTTTGTCCTCATAGTTACGAGTCTGAATTGATCCCGTTACAGCGATCATAGAACCCTTCTGAAAATATCTTGTGATAAATTCAGCGGTGTTTCTCCATGCAACACAGTTGATGAAATCAGCCTGACGCTGTTCACCCTGACGTACATAGGAGCGGTCAACTGCGATTGTGAAGGACGTTACGGCAAGACCTGTCTGGGTATTGCGCAACTCGGGAGTTGCAACAAGTCTACCCATCAAAACTACGTTGTTAATCATTGTTGCGTCCCCCTTACTTCTTGATTATAAGTGAACGAAGCACGCCGTCCGTGATATTAAGGACACGGTCAAGCTCTGCCGGGAACTCCGGCTCAGCCGAGAAATTGTAAAGAGCATAGTAGCCTTCTGTCTCGTAGTTGATAGCATAAGCGAGCTTGCGCTTACCCCACTCATCTACGCTTTCAACAGTACCATGCTTCTCGATAAGAGCCTTGAACTTTTCAACCAAAGCCTTAGCTGCATCCTCGCTCTCCTTAACGGAGTAAACGATCATTGCCTCATAGTTCTCTACTGCCATTTAAAAGCACCTCCTTTTGGTCATTCCGGCCGCCTACTCAGCGGCAAGGATAGCTGTAATCAATATTTTACAGCCTTAATATTTTATCAGCTAACGCCGATAATGTCAAGTGTTTTTATAAAATCTTTTATGCTGTTTTTATTTCTTAACCGATTCGACAACGCCCTCGGCGAGACCGGCAAGTCCCTGAATCTCGGACGGAACAATGATCTTTGTCGCCTGTCCGTCAGCCGCCTTTGAGAATGCCTCAAGGCTCTTTATCTTGATGTATCCGTCGCCCGGGTTAGATGCGTTGATAAGCTCAATCGCCTTTGCTTCGGCTTCCTGAATCTTGAGAATAGCCTCAGCCTCACCCTCTGCCTCACGGATCTTTGCTTCCTTAACAGCCTCGGCGTGGAGGATAGCGGCTCTCTTATCGCCCTCTGCGGCAAGGATCTGGGATTCCTTCTGTCCCTCGGCAACAAGAACCTTACTTGCCTTTTCACCCTCGGCACGGAGAATAGCCTCACGTCTCTGACGTTCCGCTTTCATCTGCTTCTCCATAGCGTCCTGAATCTCGGGCGGAGGAAGAATATTCTTAAGCTCAACACGGTTTACCTTGATTCCCCACGGGTCGGTCGCCTCGTCAAGGATTCCCCTGATTTTTGCATTGATTGTGTCTCTCGATGTGAGAGTATGGTCGAGCTCAAGCTCACCGATAATATTACGCAAGGTTGTCGCAGAAAGATTTTCGATCGCCGAGATTGGGCTTTCGACGCCGTAAGCGTAGAGCTTCGGATCGGTAATCTGATAGAAAACAACGGTATCGATCTGCATTGTAACGTTATCCTTTGTGATAACGGGCTGAGGCGGGAAATCGACAACCTGCTCCTTCAAGGAAACATTTCTCGCAACTCTCTCAAAAAACGGGATTTTAAAGTGAATACCCGTCTGCCACGTCTCACGGTATGCGCCGAGACGCTCGACAACATATGCTCTTGACTGCGGTACGATCTTAACGTTTGTAACTATAAGAAGAACCACCAATAAAATAATAAACACCAATACACCGATTCCGACAGGACCCATAATTCATCTCTCCTTCTAAATAGCTTAGTTTCTTTTAACTAACAGTTTAGCTCCCTCGATTGCTTCAACAGTAACTCTCTCGCCCTTATCGACTTCGGAGTTATCCACCGTTCTTGCCGTCCATTCAAGTCCGCCGATTCGCACCGCTCCCTTGGAGAGCTCGTTTGAAATCGGCTCGGTGACTGTCGCCTCCTGACCTATATAACGGTCGGCATTAGTCGGCTGTTTCCGCCCCTTGGTAAACCTTTTTACAAACGGGCGTGTAACGGCAAGCGCAACAGCGGAAACGACAGCAAAAATCAGTATCTGCATCCATATTTCGAGCCCGAACGCATAAGCGATAAGACCCGCAATTCCGCCGACGGCAAACCACACCGTAACAAGCTGAACCGTCGCCGCTTCAACAATAACAAAAATAACAATAAGACCAATCCATATCCACAGCACACGATCACCTCCGTCTGCAAATCGATTGTATCATATTGTTATTTTTCTGTCAACAAACTCAAAAAATATTTTTAACCGTCGGTTTTTCGCTCTCCTTTATGTGCTCAAGACGGTTGATGACGTTGTTCAATTCCTCCAGATATTCGTCCGTCAGCCCCTGCCCGTGATAATTTGCTATATTTTTTATTCCGATTTCAATATCGTCAAGCTCCGAGTGCGGCAGAAACGAAACCATAAAATTTTCCGCCTTGTCCCACGCATCCGAAAACCTTTTTGTTTCAATGTAATTCGTTTTTCCACGCTCGTTGACCGTGTTTCTTATCTCTTCTGCGATCTCGGTAAGTTCGTCAACGGTTGAAATGATCTTTAAATATATCCACACAGATGACCCGAAAGCAATAATCAGAATTGCCAGCGCCGCAATTATTCTTTTCATTGATACTCGTCCTTCTTTACAATGGTGTAGTTACCCTCTCTGTCCGCAACCATAAAAAGCACCTCATCAATTTGCGTTTGCTCTCTTCGGAGGATATCATATATTCTGTCCTCATCAAGATCGCATTCCTTAAACGAACGTTTGAGAAATTTGCCGTCGTTGATAACCATACACAGCAGTCCCTTGGTCTCGTTCGGGAGATCTGCCATTTCTGCCGTTACGGTCTCTTTCTCGGGCTTTAGCATAACGCTGAGCTGTCCGTTTGTTTCGACGATTGCATATCTTACGTCGGAAATATCAAAAACATCCTTTTGCCTGAGCTGATCGAAAAGGTCGTCCATTGTAAAGCGCAGCCTTTTGAGCTGCTTCTGATCAACAACTCCGTCACGGATAACGACAAGTGAATTTCCTTGCAGCAGACTGCGGCACTTTGAGCTTTTGAGCACCACAACGGAATTTATGACCTCCAAAGCTACAAGGAGCAAAACCGCCACGATCGAATTTCCGAGCGGCAATGCGTTGTCCTGCATAGGAATAGCCGCAATTTCCGAGAGAAGAATTGTTATTACAAGCTCGGTCGGCTGTAATTCGCCGAGCTGCCTTTTGCCCATAATGCGCATACAGACTATAATAAGTATATACAGTATAAGCGCACGAACCAATGTTACAAGCATTTCCATCACCGATAATATGATTGACGGAAATCCGGAAAATAAACAAAACACCGAACAGCAAGTGAACGGTGTTTCTGTGTTTTCTGATAAAAGTTACTTTTGACGCAGGCATTTCTCGCCTCCCTTGCAGGGAAAGTGTTGAGCGGAGCGAAACGGAGGGGGTTAAAATAAACTTCATCAAACTTTTTATAAAACCCCTCAGACGGCTGCGCCGCCAGCTCCCCTAAAAGGGAGCCCATTATAGCTCCTGCTGACCACATCGCACCGTGGAAATTGAGCAAATCTTCCTTGCCGCCCCTTTAGGGGAGGTGGCTTCGGCGGTTTGCGCCGAAGTCGGAGGGGTTAAAAGTCTGATGAGACCTTACTCCCTCAGTCGCTCACGCGCCAGCTCCCCCGGCGGAGGAGCCTATGCTCAAAGCAAATTTTTTCTGACTTTTTATAAAACCCCTCAGTCACGGACAAACCGTGACAGCTCCCCTAAAGGGGCGCC
>DKDP01000050.1:0-17799 GCA_002449395.1 Ruminococcaceae bacterium UBA6845
TTGTTACATTTTCACTTGAGGTGTATGTCTTCTTAAACGCATCGTCTGTGAGCGATGTCTTAAGTCCGATGATGTACTTAACTCCGCCGCTTGATTTTACCTTTGCGCCGTTGATAAGGTCAAATCTTGCTACCTTCTGATCCTTGAGGATGAGCATATCAATGTAGCTCTGGAGAGTATCCTGCATCTCCTTGACCTTATCCTGCTCTGTGATGTTGTAATCTCTGTGAGCCGGGATGTAACCGAATACATAGTCAAAGATGTAGCTGTCATAGATTTCATCATAGTTTGTATAGAGTGATGAATCGAGAGCGTTTACCTTTTCGATGAGTGCGTCGAGATCTGTATAATCAGCCGACTTGTATGTGAACTTATAGTTCTTAACCTGCTCAACATAATCGTCAACCTCAGGCTGTCTCGGCTTCTTAAGATCCATATTAAATGATCCGATCAAAGATCTGAAGTCTGCAACCGACTCGACTGTGTAGCTGCCCTGTTCAATTTCAGCCTCTCTCTCTGCGATTGCGGCAGTAAGGGCGGTGTAATCAGCGCCGATGTACTCAAATACAAATGCGTTGATAGCGTCTGCATAGCCGTCAACAGTCTTCTGATCCTCAATTGAGAGGTTCCAGTTGATTGTTGCGATAAGATCATTGTATCTTGCAACAGAATCTGCAGTGTAATCGCCGGATTCAGCCTTAGCGTCGGCAATAGTCTTTGCCTCGTTAACCTTTGTGTAATCTGCGCCCTTGAGCTTAAGTCCTGTGATAGCCGCATCGAGAGCGGATACAAGAGCCTCAAACTCTGTCTGATTTCTGATTGAGTTCTTTGTGAGCTTGTAGCTGTCAGCCGCCGCAAGTGCGTCTGTGTAGAGCTTAACAGAAGCGTCTGTGTAGTTGCCGAGATTCGACGGTACACGTGCAATAGCCTTGTTGTAGCTTGTAAGATCAAGCGGCTTATCTGTAAGATGTGCAACCGCATCATCAATTGCCGTTGCAAAGCCGTCTACTCTTGCCTGCTCGGACTTCGGAAGTTTTTCAACAATCTTTGCGATAGCGTCCTTTACAGCCTGAATGCTTTCATCTGTGTAGTTCGTATCCTTGATAGCTTCCTCTGCCTTAGCCTTTGCTTCGTTAACCTTTGTATAATCTGCAAGGTCAAGCTCAAGAGCCTCTCTTGCCGCCTTGATAGCGTCTGCATAGCCGTCAACCTCTGACTGATGATTGATATCAAGGTCATAGTCTACGCTTGCAAGAACGTTCTGAAGATTTTCAACAGATGACTTTGTGTAAGGAGTGAGGTCGGTCGGAATGAGAGCCTTTTCGGCCTCAACTCTTGTGTAATCGGCAGGCTTATATTTAAGTCCTGCGATTGCCGCCTCAAGATCTCTTGCATAACCGTCAACGGTGTCCTGATCCTTTGTGAGGAGACCCTCTGTAACAGCGAGATTAGCTGCAATTACCTCTGCGGCAGTCTCATCTGTATAAACATCGTTGTCAAAGTCTGCGGGGATCTTTTTGCGTGCCGCTTCAACTGCCGAATAGTCGGCGTTGTTAAGCTGAATCTTCGCAATTGCATTGTTGATAGCGTCTGCATAGCCGTCAACAGTTGTCTGATATCTGATATCAAGACCCTTTGTGTAGTTCAATGTTGCCTCAAGAGCATCCATTGTCTCCTTTGTATAGTAGAGATATCCGTTATGTGCGGCTGCAAAATCCTTCTGAAGCTGTATAGCTTCCTTTGCCTTAGCTTCCGCAGCATTAACCTTTGTGTAATCCGCCGGCTTATACTCAAGAGCATTGATTGCCGCACGGATAGAAACAACGTAACCGTCAACAACAGCCTGCTTGCTTACCGGAAGATTCCAGTCAACCGCATTAACCGTATTTGCAACATTAAGGATTGATGCCTCTGTGTAAAGAGACTTATCCATCTCGTTCCACTCTTTGATGATTGCGTTAACTTCCGTATAGTCTGCGCCCTTTTCCTTGAGGTTCTTAATTGCTGTATTGATAGCATCTGCGAAGCCGTCAATTCTCTCCTGCTCTTTAGCATTGAGGTTGTAGACTACCGAATCAATGGCATCCTGAAGAGCCTGCCATGAATCCGCCGTGTACTTGCTTTCGTCAAGGTCATTTGTTGAGTCAATTGCCTCATAAACCTTTGTGTAGTCGCCGTCGGCAATGATGAGACCCTTCTGAGCGGTAACGAGCGCATCCTTAATTGCGTCGATTTCGCTCTGATGGTTGATATCAAGCGGACTGCCTGAATCGTAAGCCTCATATGCCTCCTCAGCGGCGGCAAGTGCCTCTGCGAACGGAGCCCATGTCTCCGGAGTGTACCAGCTTTCAACCTCTGAGCTTGCTGCATCTATTGCAGCTTCAAGTGCGCTGTAATCGGCATCCTTATATTTAAGTCTGTCAATTGCACTCTTGAGGTTTGTAGCCATATCGTCGACTTCATCCTGCTGTTTCCAGTTCTTATCACGCTCAATTGCGTTATAAGCTGCCTGAGCCGCACGCCATGAAAGATCGGTATAAAGATCCTTGTTGGGGAGAGCATTGTTATATCTCTCAACCTGCTTGTCAACCTCCGTATAATCGGCGGGAGCAAGAACAAGGTTGTTTATAGCAGAGTCTATGCTTGTGGCGAATGCGTCAACAAGTCCCTGCTTGTCAACCTTAAGATTCCAGTCAACGGAATTAACCGTATCTCTGAGGACTGCCCACGATTCCGCAGTGTAGTGCTCCGGAGTAAGACCCTCATAGATTTCGATCATTGTATTAACATTTGTGTAATCAGCCGGATTCATCTCAAGAAGAGAGATCGCCTTGCGGAGATCCGCAACGAGAGAATCAAGATATGCCTGGCAGAAAACGCTGATACCGTCTGTAATATTTGCAACGGCGGTCTGAACTCTTGACCAGGATTCATCCGTGTAGAGTGAAGCGTTAAGAGCCTTGACCTCATCCTTTACTACGTTTGCCTCTGTGTAATCGGCAGTAGCAACCTTGAGAGCCTTAACCGCTGCCTGAAGAGCGGCATCCGCTGCGTCAATCTTCTGCTGATCGGTATCGGGATCATTGAGAACGAACTGAGCGTTCTTCATAGCTGCAAGATACTGATCCCAGCCCTCCGAATAGAACCACTCGTTCGGGCTGTTGCCTATCTCAGACTCGGAAGCCATAAGCTTCGTCGGAGTATAAAGTCTGTACAGATCCTGAAGATGAGTACGGAGATTTGACTTGTCGTATGTAACGATGTTGAGGTTAACAGCGGAACGGATTCTTGAAATGTGCTTATACTCATCACCGAAAGAAACAATAATTGTGTAATCTACACTCTTGTTTCCGTTATCAAGCGTTGTTGCGTTCTTTTCATAGGTTGTTCCTGTGAACGGAATGGTGATTGTACCGCCTGCAACCGTATCGTATTCCTTGGTTGACTCATTGTAGTTTGCGGGCTTAACAGGAACGAGCTGCTCGTTTGCACTGTTGTTGTCCGGAGTGTTTTCATCAAATGCAACTGCACCCGGAACAATCTTAAACTCCTTAATACCGTAATTTGAATAATCATCGGTTCTGTTAAGGAAATCGGTAATTGTGAATCTGAGATTATAGTTGCTCAAAGCCACAATACTTCTGTCGACATAAGCAGTTGTAACGGGACGATTGAAGTCGTTTGCTGTATTAGCTGTCTGTGTACCATCATTTGAGTGATCGTCGTAACGAACCTGACCGTAGCCTGATGCCACACCGTCAACGGTTGTGAAGCTGCCGGTATTAAAATCCCAGTAACCTCTTGACCATCCGGACTGCGTATTGTCAACAAATGTACCGAATGTATTCGCACCGACAATACGTGCAATGTAGCTAACCTTTTCTTTTCTGTCACAGTTGTGATCAAAGAAATGATATGAACGGTAACGGTAAGCGGAAATACCGCCGGGCTGAGCAACGTTCTCAACCGCACTTGTCGTATAAGCGGTATAGGTATTTGTGACAACCTTACCGTTCACGTCGGTATACTCATATGTATATCCGACCTCAAAATTGAGCTGCTTAGCGGTAACATTTGCACCCGAAACTTTCCATGAATAGGTGTAAACGCCGTCCGCATATGCGCCTGCCGAGGCAGGTGTAAATGTGAGAGCCGCATTTGAGCAGGTAATTGTCGGGTTAGCCTTGAGAGCCTTATCGGTAGTGAAAACTACCATCGGATCCTGCGGAGTTTCTCCCGCATAGAAGCCCTCTGCCGTGCTGCCCGTGAGTTCGGGTAAGCCTGAAGCCGTGGCTTTAACAATGGTTGTACCGGCAGCCTGCGAATTAGCTGCAGCCGCTGTACGAATGACTGCTGTCGAGCTGATGCTGATATTCGGTCTCTCAAGGAAACTCCGGTTCAGCTCAATCGACGTGGTGCTTATTTCGTTATCCGAAACGGCACCGGCTGTGCTGAAAAGTCCTGCGGGAACTATGGTGAGAACCATCAGAACGGACAGCAAAGCGCTGAGAATACGTCTGCTTTTAGCCATTAATATTCCTCCCAAAAAGTTTTACTGTAAAAGTGCGGTTTACCCCACACTTATATACATTAACATTATATATTTTTTTATTTCAAAAGTCAACCATATTAAATCTCCGATCCGCTTATTTTTACATATTGAACAATGTATTGTTGATTTTTTTATCTATTTATACAATCCGTTGGGTATTTATAAAACAAAGCCGTCATAAGTATTAAGTACCCGCTGATTAAATAAACGGACGGTGATTTTATGATAGCCGAATTGTTGATGCGAACTCTTTCAAATCTGTTTTTCTTTGCCCTGCACCTCTCCGGAACAAATTCATTCCCTCCCCCGCTTTCGGCAAAGCGTGAGCGTGAGTGCCTCGAAGCGATGAAAAAGGGCGATATGAATGCCAAAAACGAGCTTATCGAACATAACCTGCGGCTTGTCGCCCACATAATAAAAAAATATTATTCCAACAGCGTTCAGCAGGATGACCTGATATCCATCGGCACAATCGGGCTTATCAAGGCTGTCAACACCTTTGATCCCGACAAGGGCACACGGCTTGCGACCTATGCCGCCAGGTGTATAGAAAACGAAATTCTGATGCAGTTCAGGGCACAGAAGAAATCCGCACAGGATATATCCGTCAATGAACCGATTGACACAGACAGCGAGGGCAATCCCCTCACCCTGATGGATATTATTTCAACCGAGGACGAAATTGTCGAGGACATCTATAAAATGACTATGCTCAAGAAGCTGTCCAAGGAGATAGAGCGAATCGGCGATCCGAGAGAAAAAGCAATAATAATGATGCGTTACGGACTTGACGGTACAAAACCGATGACTCAGCTTGAGGTTTCAAAAAAGCTGAACATTTCCCGATCATATGTCTCAAGAATAGAAAAGAAAACGCTCCGTGATCTCAGGAAAAGAATGGAGTAAAAAAGCTGTAATTCACTCTTGCTGATTACAAGGTGAATTACAGCTTTGGTTTTGCAAAAACTTTTAAGATTGCGACCTATAAATTATTCTTTTATAAGCGCTTCATACAGGGCTTGTTCGGGATCGTCAACCTTAAGGAACATTCCGTCCATACGGTCAACGTATTTCTTTTCGGGAACGCATCCGTTCTCTAAGAGTGCGATAACATCATCAACCGCTTTTTCGGGATTGTCGGAGAACTCTCCGAATCCCTCGTCGAACGGTATATCGAGCTTTCGGTAATGGTTCAGACCCGCCTCAAAGAGCTCAAAGTCGGGCATAAAATAGAGAATCGGACGTTTGAGATAAATAAAGTCGAACATAAACGATGAGAAATCCGTAACGAACACACTGTAAGAATATTCGTCAACTTTCCTCGGTGCGAGACGCACGGTTTCGCCGTTGAGATTGAAATATTCATCATACATTCTGAAATTCGGATGCGGCTTGAAATCCAGAACATAGCCGTGCTTCTTCAGCGCTTCATTGAGTCTTTCATCTGTCAGAAAAGCCATAACATTTTTATAAAACTCAGAGTTGATGAAAGCGGCATTTTTCGGAATCCAACCGCCCTTACCGTCGGACTCAACAAGGAACTTTCTCCAGCTCGGAGCAAAAAGAATTTTTTTCTCCGGCTTTTTATCCTTAGGTATATGCTTTAACCGAGGCATTCTGCTCTTGATCAAAAAAGAATCCTCAAAGCAATAATTCGTTATAAGGTTATCAACCTCAAACCGAGTTGAAACGACCTCTTTGTCAATCGCCATTCTGTCAAGCGAATACATTGTCGGCAGATGAGCATGGAGCACACCGTGCTGAAGATAAATAAGCTCAAATGTCGTTAGGTCGGCAAAATACTTATATGCTCCGTTGGGATAGCAGAGAAAATCCTGCAAGCCGTAAAACGATGTCAGAATTTTATCTGCGGAAAGAGCATAAAGCCGATGCTTAACGGAACCGTATTCAATAAGCTGCGCCCTCTGTGAATCGTCAAACCAGCCCGTAATGTCGGCATCCTTATTACAGATATAATATCTTTCAATTCCGTCGTTCTTTTTGCAATCGTGGATAAACTGATAGTAGGCATTGTCTTTCACGGTTTTGGAAGAATCGCAATAAAGCCAAATACAGCGGTTTTTCTTTATTCTCGGTGCAGCGAGCTTTGTCAGTGCGTTGCGGTATCCTATCTTCGGGGCAAGCAAAACGGTTTTAACGTCATAAGCAAGAATGTGAAAAACATTTGATTTTCTGAATTTTATCCTGCTCTTTTTATATTTTATAAATTTATCTTCACAAATATAAGAGCTTCTGTGCACTGCCTTATTGAAAGGACAGGTCTGCGGGAAAGTAAAATTCACATCGTAGGATTTTCCGTCAAGCGTCGCTGTGAATACAATATCCTTTAAATCGCCGACAGGACGCTTGATAATAAACATCTTGAATTTATTCGTCCTTGTCTGCGATGCGAAAATGCCAAGCGATGATTCTCTGAGCTCAAGCTCCTCTTTTTTGCTTTCGCCGTTTTTAAATCTAAATTCTGCGGCAACCTTAATATCATCGGTAAAGTTGAACGCAATACATTTAACCACGCCGATCATTGTAAGTATTCCGTGATTCACATTGAAACGTGACACAAACAATTCGATATTCGGGCACTTGAGCAGATCCTCCCCGTCCACGTCGAATGTATACATATCCTCTTTCTCATTAAGAGTTACTTTGTCGCCGTATTTAAGCTGAAAAATATATGCCTTATGCGGATAAGCAAGTCCCGGAAAATTGATTATAACATCATCGTCTACGTGTCTTAACAGATTCACGATCCTGTCAAAAGCCTTTTGGAAATCTTCCCCCTTATAGTGATAAGGCCAGAGAAGATCGGCTCTGAGCTTCCAATGAAAGTCATGCAGAAAAAAAGCCTGAACATATTTCGGAACGTGCTCTTTATTCAGAATAAATGATTCCCAAAGAGCCATTGTCTTTTCAAAAATATAATAGGGATGGCTTCTTGTGCTTGTTGCACCGTTCACATTCTTGTAGTAATAATACACGGCGGGTCTGCAAAAGCCGATTTTGCCCTTTTCTGCAAGGTTGGAAAGGATAAACTTCTGATCTTCGTGAAATATCATTGTTGTATCAAACTTAAAGTTATCTTTTCCCCTGTTTTTCACACAGATATTCATATGCGACTGAACAAAGAACATATATTCGGGCGTATCGAGATCATACACTCCGCTCTTCTTTATATAATTATATCTGTAATGCGTGCTGTCCTTGATTTTTCCGTCCAAATCAATCTTTTCACGGTATGTGACAACATCAATCTTATCGTAGTTCTTATTGAAAAACCTCACAATACTCTTAACGGATTTTTTCGAGAGGTAATCGTCGGAATCAATGAACATAATATACTTTCCCCGAGCCTTGTCGATTCCGAAATTTCTTGCGTTTGAAACGCCGTTGTTTTCAATATGATAAGCCTTGATATATTCATATCTTGCGGCATAGTCGTCGCAGATTGCGGGACTGCTGTCGGTTGAACCGTCGTCAATAAGAATTACTTCCATATCGTTCTTGTCAACGGTCTGTTCTATCAATGATTTAAGGCATCTTTCCAAATACGCTTCAACATTGTAAACAGGAACTATAACAGATACCTGACAGTTGAAATCCATCTAAACCCATCCTTTCAAAAGCAGCCGTATAAGCGGACTGCACATATACTATATCACGGGCAGGGAAATTTTGCAAGAAAAACTATTTTTTCGGTATTACGCCTATAATAAGTGAATTTTTTAACAAAAAATATTCTCAACCACTTCCATTTTTTATTATGGCGTGTTATAATTAAACGGAAACTGATTTTTAAATCAATTCAGGAGGTATAATATGGATCAGAAATTAGCACCATTATTTACGCCGTGGAAGATCGGTAACTGTGAGATCAAGAACCGTATCGTTCTCACAAGTATGGGCGGCACCGACCTTTTCGGATGGATGGAAAAGAACCATTTCGATAAGGACGGCGCAAAGTTCATTATGGAGATCGCAAAGAACAATGTCGGTCTCATTCTCCCCGGCTGTCAGCCCGTTTACAACCCGATGTTCGGTCAGTGGCTGTACAAGAACAAGAAGATGTACGACGACCTTAAGAAGTGGATGCCCGAGTTCCACAAGACGGGCGCAAAGCTCTTCGTTCAGCTTACCGCAGGCTTCGGCCGTTCGTTCACAATCAGCTCCATGATGGAGAGCCTTTTCACCAATCCTGTGCTCAAGGTTCTCAGCAAGCCGTTTATGGATCTTGATATGATCACTGCAACAGCCAGCCCCTCCCCGAACCGTTGGTCGGACAAGGTTCCGTCGAGAGCTCTCACAAAGGAAGAAATTCACAAGTTTGTTGAAGCATTCGCAAAGAGCGCAAAGATGCTCAAGGATGCAGGCGTTGACGGTGTTGAGGTTCACGCTGTTCACGAGGGCTATCTTCTTGACCAGTTCACACTCAAGTATGTCAACAAGCGTACCGACGAATACGGCGGCAGCTTTGAGAACCGTTACCGTTTCCCCGTTGAGGTCGTTCAGGCTATCAAAGAGGCTTGCGGCGATGACTTCCCCGTTTCGCTGCGTTACAGCGTTATCTCCAAGACAAAGGGCTTCCGTCAGGGCGCTATCCCCGGTGAGGACTATGTTGAGGTCGGCCGTGATATGGAAGAGTCAGAGAAAGCTGCTAAGTATCTTCAGGATGCGGGCTATGACTGCCTTAACTGCGACAACGGTACATACGACGCATGGTATTGGGCACATCCTCCTGTTTATATGCCCGAAAACTGCAACCTTGCAGACGTTGAACACATAAAGAATTTTGTTGATATCCCCGTTGTCTGCGCAGGCCGTCTCGATCCGAGAGTTGCCGCAGACGCAATCAAGGAGGGCAAGCTCGACGGTGCAGGATTCGCACGTCCGTTCCTTGCCGACCAGGAGTGGGTCACAAAGATGATCAACGATCAGGAAGAGGACATCCGTCCCTGTATTCTTTGCCACAACGGCTGCTTCAATATGTGCCATTATAAGGGCGTTCCTAACGATCAGGAGCTTTCCGACAGTCTCCACCTTGCACGTTGCGCAGTTAATGCGGAGACAATGCAGTGGAACAAGCACTATATTAAGAAAACAAATTCACCCAAGACCGTTCACATCATCGGCGGCGGTATCGGCGGTATGGAGGCTGCAAGAGTTCTCAAGCTCAGAGGTCACAACCCGATCATCCACGAGAAGAGCGATGTTCTCGGCGGTACATTCATCCCTGCAAGTGCAGAGAGCTACAAGGGCAAGCTCCGTGAGCTCCTTGAGTGGTACAGACTTCAGATGAAGAAGCTCAACATTGAGGTTAAGCTCAACGATGAGGTTAAGGATGTTTCCGTATTCGGCGATTCTCCGGTAATCGTTGCGACAGGTTCAACTCCCCGTCAGCTCAGAAGAGTTCCGGGCTACGAGAAGATGGTTGAGGCTTGCGAGTTCCTTACAGGCACACCGGTCGGCGACACAGTTGCCGTTATCGGCGGCGGACTTACGGGAAGCGAGATCGCTTATGAGCTTGCACTCAAGGGCAAGAATCCGATCATCGTTGAGATGAAGGACGACCTTGTAAGCCAGAAGGGCGTTTGCCTTGCAAACTCCTCATATCTCAGAGAGTGGTTTGCACTCAACAAGACTCCGGTTTATCTTGAGACAACCCTTAAGGAAGTTAAGGACGGCTCAATCGTTTGCACTCAGAAGGACGGCAAGGAGATCGAAATCCCCTGCGATTCAGTCATCAGCTGTGCAGGCTACATTCCGGCACCTCTTGCCGAGAAGTCAGGCAACGTTCACCTCGTCGGTGACTGCCTTGCAATCGGTAACCTCCGCTCCGTTGTATGGCGTGCATATGACGTCGCAATGAAGATCTGACATTAAATTAAGCAGCAAGCCGAAACACAATTCCGTGCTTCGGCTTGTTTTTTGCATTTAAACCGTAATAAAACAAGGTATAAAGCTATGAAGCCTTATACCTTGTTTTTTATGCTTTTATTTTCATTTGAACAGCGATGCGAGGGCTGCGGCAATACCCATCACCGGGAAAGCCAATACCCATATAGCGGCTAATATGAAATTGAAAATAAACTCAAGCGGAGAGCCCGAAAGGCTGAAAGCGTATTCAAACAACTCCTTTGCCCAGTCCCAATATCCCAATTCACCAAGGCCGCTGAAAATTCTGTGCAATTCCGAGATTACTTCACTTATCATTTTATTTCCCTCCGAAAATTATTTCATCAAACCGCAAACGGGTCAAGCTCGTCGACCTTTGCGGGAAGAATCTTGAATGTGAAATCAAATGTCTTGTCGTTCACGCTGTACTTCTCCGCAAGATCGGGACCGCAAGCGCCCGAGCCTGTTCCCGCCATCTTATAATCGACGCTGAGAACGGTCTCTTTCATCGGCTGAAGCTCGTAATCGTGCTTTGCCTCACGGATCATCTGCGGAGTGAAGTGCTGTGCGTTTGACGAGAAATCGCCTATATTCTCGCCGCGGCAGAACAGTCCGACTCCCTCGCCGTTATAAACTCTTGTCCACTTTGTCGCATAATGGCTTGAATTTTCCTGCGGACGGACATAGTGTTCAAAGTTCTCCGTTACAGTCGTCTTGAAACCGTCAACATAGGCATAGCTCTTTTTGTCAATGTAGCTCTCCTTCGGGCCGTAGCCGAAATACTCATAGCTTTCAAAGCCCTCGGGCATAATGAACTGAAGTCCGATTCTCGGCAGGACGTCCATTCTCTCCGCCTTCTTGCCGTTGACATTGATAAGTACGCTTGTATCGGGCAGGAACGTGTATGTCACCTTACCCTCAAATATCGGCTCAAAAGTGTGAACGCTGATTGCGAGATCAACAGTGATTTCAACCTTTTTGTCGGATTTTGTCACATTGACAGAACGGCACTTCTGACCGAGCTTTTCCATACCGACCTTGTACCATTTCTCTCTGTAAGCGATCGAGTCATTGTCAATATAGGCTCTGTAAAGATTCAATTCAACGGGATTTGCCAAAAGCTGAGTCTCGTCGAAGCTGATCTTGTTCAGCTTGCCGTATGCCTTGTCGAATACATATTTAACATTGCCGACAGTTATCTCAACATATCTGTCGCTCTCATCGGCAATAATCGATGTTGTCGCAAGGGCGGTCTTTGCTGTCGGAACCGACTTGAGCTTGAACTGCTTAAGACCGATTTCATATCCCGCCTCTGCCCAGAGCTTATCGGTTCTGTTGACGAAATGAAGCGTGAGATATGTCTCGCCCGTGAAGCTGTAAGCCGACGGATCGAAAATTGAAAATTCTTTTTTCTCTCTCGGCATAAGCATAAGGCCGGAGATCTCGCCCGACGCTATAACCTTGCCGTCGGATTTGATATCCCAGTTAATTCCCACGTCGTCAAGTCCGACGAAGAAATTACGGTTCTTTATCGTGACATTACCGTTGCCTGCATATTCGGCAAAGAACGGCTGATAGACATACTTTGCCTCTTCAAAGCCTGTGTGCGGCGTTCTGTCGGGATAGACAAGTCCGTCCACGCAGAAGTTGCCCGCATTCGGCATATCATTGAAGTCGCCGCCGTAGGTGTATTTGTAAGCGCCGTTTCCGTCGGGGATTGCAACGGAATGATCCGTATACTCCCAGATACAGCCGCCGCAGAACCTGTCGTCAGACTCGATAAGCTCCCAGTAATCAACGAGGTCTCCCGGTCCGTTGCCCATTGCGTGGCAGTATTCGCAGAGATAAAGCGGCTTATTTTTACGTTTCTTGCTTGAAAGGATTTCCCTGCATTTTTCGATAGAGGGATACATCCAGCTTTCAACATCGGAACAGTTTCCGAGGAACTTGCCCGCAAGCTCGGAGTAGCGGTAATTTGCGTTCTCGTAATGAACAATCACGTTCTTGTTGCGTGATTTGATGAAGTCGTACATTGCCTGATGGTTGTCTCCGCAGCCCGACTCGTTGCCGAGCGACCAGAAGATAACCGAAACGTGGTTCTTATCACGCTCAAACATTCTCCTTGCACGGTCAATATATGCGTCCTTCCAGTCGGGATCGTTTGCAAGTAAGCTCCAGCGCTCAAAGAAGAAGCCGTCAACCGAGGTTGAAAAACCGTGAGCCTCAAGATCAGACTCATCAATTACAAGGAAACCGAGCTGATCGCACATCTCCAAGAATCTCGGATCGTTCGGATAGTGAGAGGTACGCACGGCATTGACATTGTGGCGCTTGAAGATATAAAGATCCTCCAAAACGTGCTCAATCGGCGTTGCGTGACCGAAGAGCGGATGCGAATCGTGGCGGTTAACGCCCTTGAGCTTGATCTTCTGTCCGTTGAGGTAGAGAACGGATTTTGAAATTGTGAGATCCTTAATGCCGAGCTTTACGAGCACGACCTCATCCGAAACGTCAAGGAAGAGATCATAAAGCATCGGAGACTCGTCGCTCCAAAGGATCGGGTTGTCAAATTTCAGCTTTATCTTGCCGTTAACGGTCTCGCCCGATGCAATTTCCTCACCGTGAGGCGAAACAAGTCTGTAAGCGACCTCTCTGTCACCGACGATATCAATGTCGGCGTTCAGAATACACTTTGTAAATTTCTTTTTAAGCTCCGTGGTGATGTAAAAATCACGGATTCTTCCTCTGCGGCTTCTTTTGAGAATATAAACGTCACGGAAAATACCGCTCATACGCCACATATCCTGATCCTCAAGATACGAGCCGTCGCACCACTTGAGGACAAGCATTGCAATTCGGTTTGCACCCGTATGAACAAATTCGTTGATATTAAATTCGCTCGTCATATGGCTGACCTGGCTGTAACCGACAAATTTTCCGTTGATCCAAAGATAGAAGCAGGAATCAACACCCTCAAAATTGAGGAAAAGGTCACGGCTGAGATCATTCTCGTCAAGCTCGAAATCACGGATGTAGATTCCGCACGGGTTGTCGTCGGGAACATACGGCGGATCGCAGGGATAAGGATAATCGGAATTTGTGTAATTCGGCACATCATAGCCCTTATCAAGATCCATCTGCCAGTTCATCGGCACCTTAATTTTGTTGTAATTATCGTTAATTGCGTAGTCGGCAGCATAAAATCCGTCCTCGACGTCGATTATCGAATTATAGAATCTGAAATCCCACTCGCCGTTAAGAAGCTGAAAATACTTTGAATCCTCTCTCGACTTTGTAAGAGCATTTTCTTCATTAAGATACGGAATAAAATATGCGTGCGGTTCCTCACAGCCGATATGCAGGGTTTTCGGATCCTCATAATATTTCGGTATATTTAACATTTGTTGCCCTCCGATCAAAGCTCGATTTTAGCCTTTCTTGAGTTGATTGCACGGAAAATCGAAGTTTCAAACTTCGGCTTTCTCGAATATGTATAAAGTCCGTTCTGCTCCTGCTCAACATCGTAGAGCTGAGTGTAGCAGAATCCGAACATCTGGTCGTTATCAAGCAGAGCGTCTGTCAGCCCCTTGTAACGCTCGATAAATTCGTACTTATTCTTCGGCGCATCACCGTAGCCCCACGCATTCTGCTCATTTTCATTAACAGACCAGCGGATTCCGCCGTATTCGCTGATGAAGGTCGGGCCGCCCGGGTACTTCTGACGTCTTTCGTGATTGTCGTAGAGCTTGCCCTCGGTCATAAGCATATCGAAATGCTCCTTGAATACCTTGGGATCCTGCTCATAATCGTGAAGATCGAAGATATCGGTGATAACGTGGAAGTTTCCGCTCGTGTCAATGCACGGACGGGTCTTGTCAAGCGCCTTGGTTGTTTTATAGATAAGTGCAAGTGCGTCGTCAAACTGCTTTCTTCCGTCGTAGTCCCATGTCTCGTTAAGCGGGCACCAGCCGATTATTGCCGGGTGGTTGAAGTCACGTTCGACCTCCTCGATCCACTCGGGAATTACGGAATAAACGATGTTCGGGTTTGAATGGTCAAGACCCCAGTTCGGGTACTCTCCCCATACAATGTAGCCCATCTTGTCGCAGTTGTAAAGGAATCTCGGTTCAAAAATCTTCTCGTGGAGACGTGCGCCGTTGAATCCAACGTCCATCGAAATCTGAATATCCTTAATCATAGCCTCCTCGGTCGGAGCGGTATAAATTCCATCGGGATAGAAGCCCTGATCAAGAACAAGGCGCTGGAACACGGACTTTCCGTTGATGAGGAATTTCTGACCGTCGAGCTTTACGTCACGTAAGCCGAAATAGCTGTCAACCTTGTCCTCATTAAAACGAAGCTCAAGATCGTAAAGTCTGCCCTCGCCGACCTCCCAAAGATAGGATTCCTTGAGGTCAAGATGAGCAGTTATCAGTCCGCCCTCCGTCTCAACGCTTGCGGCGCCCATAATTCTCTCCTGATAGAGTGCGAGAACCTCGAATTTGCCCGATCCGATTACCTCTGCCTGAATGTCAACGGAGCAGTTTTCAACGTTCGGGAAAACCTTGATGCCCTTGATCCTTGATTCGGGAACAAACTCAAGCCAAACCGTCTGCCAGATACCTGTCGTTCTGGTGTAATCGCAATCGTGAGAATAGTATTCCTCGCTCTGCTTTCCTCTCGGCTGGAGGGGATTTCTTGTATCATCCTCGGCATAAACCGTCAGTATATTAGTGCCGCCGTTGAGGTAGTCCGTGATGTCAAATTCAAAGGAGATGTAGCCGCCCTTGTGCGTGCCGACCTCCTTGCCGTTGACGTAGACCGTCGCCTTATAATCGACAGCACCGAAATGGAGAATTGTTTTAAGATCGGCATACTTCTCGGGAACGGTGAACTCTCTCTGATACCATACGGCATCCATAAAATCCTTGTACTCGACGCCCGAAAGCACGCTTTCCGGGCAGAACGGAACATTGATCGTTCTCTCGAGCTTTGTCTGCGGCTCGTAATATTTCTTAGCAAGACCGCTCTTTGACTTATCAATTTCAAAATTCCATTTTCCGTTGAGGTTCAGCCATTCTCTGCGCTGAAACTGCGGGTTCGGGTGTTCGGGACGTGGTATGTTATTCATAATGATATTTTCCTCCGATTTTAAAGTTCAATTAATAATACCATATACAAATAAATTATACAAGAAGTTTTTATCAATAAAGTACAAAAAACGGCATCGGGATTTTTCCTGATACCGTTTTACGATTATTTACGTTTTTTACCGAAGAAACCTTTCTTCTCCTCGCCCGTCGGTGCCGAACCGCCCATCAGCGAATTGAATTTAAGCAATGCTTCACGCTGCTCGGCATTGAGCTTTGTCGGAATATCGACGATAATTCTGACAAGCTGGTCTCCCCTCGCCTTGCTGCGGATATTCTGAATACCCTTGCCCTTGAGTCTGAATACAGAACCGGGCTGTGTACCCTCGGGGATATCATATTTAACCTTGCCGTCAAGAGTCGGAACCATAAGCGTGTCGCCCAGAGTTGCCTGAACGAGGTTGACATGAACCTCACACCAAACATCAAAGCCGTCACGCTCAAAGAACGGGTGCGGTCTGACATTTACAACAACGTGGAGATCGCCTGCGGGACCTCCGTTGACGCCCTTGTTGCCCTCACCACGGACATTGAGAATCTGACGGTCATCAATGCCTGCCGGGATATTGACCTCAAGCGTACTCTGCTTCGTCACACGTCCTCTGCCGCGGCACTTTGAGCACGGAGTCTCGATAATTCTGCCCTTTCCGCCGCACTTTGAACAGGCTCGCTGGGTCTGAATAACACCGAAAGGAGTTCTCTGCTGAGCCGTAACCTGACCTGTACCGTGACATTCGGGACAGGTTTTCGGAGATGTGCCTGCCGCCGCTCCGCTGCCGTTACACTCGGGACATACCTCAATGCGGTTTATGTTGATCTTGCGCTTACAGCCCTTTGCCGCTTCCTCAAACGAGATTGTAACGCTCGACTGAAGATCCTCGCCACGTCTCGGTCCGTTCGGGTTGGCACGTCTGCCGCCACCGCCGAAGCCGCCTGCTCCGCCGCCGAAGAAGCTGGAGAATATGTCGCCCAGGTCAAAATCGTCGCCGAATCCGCCGTTGAATCCGCCACCGCCTGCGCCGAAGTTCGGATCAACTCCAGCATGACCGTACTGATCATAACGAGCCTTTTTCTGCTCGTCGCTGAGCACCTCATAAGCCTCATTGGCCTCCTTAAACTTCGCCTCGGCATCCTTATCGCCGGGGTTCAGGTCGGGATGGTACTGCTTGGCTTTTTTACGGTAAGCCTTTTTTATTTCATCGGCACTTGCGTTTTTGTCAACGCCCAGCACCTCATAGTAATCTCTTTTATCAGCCATAAATTAAAGCCCCTGACTTGAAATAGGGCAACGCCGTGCGAAACGGCGTGCCCGTTATTAGTTTATTGACAATTATTTGTTGTCGTCGTCCGTTACGTCTGTGTAGTCGGCATCATAGAAACCGTCAGCGCCCTGTGCACCTGCGCCCGGGTTGCCGCCCATATTCGGGTCTGCCTGCTGACCTGCCGCACCCTGTGCGCCCTGAGCAGCCTTGTAAATCTTCTCGGATACCTCATAGAACTTCTTCTGGAGAGATTCCTGCTTATTCTTGATGAGGTTGATATCCTGACCCTTGAGAGCTTCCTTCAAGCCTTCGATCTCAGCGTTAAGAGCGTCCTTATCTGCCTGGTCGAACTTGTCGCCTTCCTCAGAGAGGAGCTTCTCGCACTGGTAAACCATCTGATCTGCGTTGTTTCTTGTGTCAACTTCCTCACGGCGCTGCTTATCCTCCTGAGCGAACTGCTCAGCCTCGTGAACAGCCTTTTCGATGTCGTCCTTTGACATATTTGTCGAGGATGTGATGGAGATTGACTGCTCCTTGTTTGTGCCGAGATCCTTAGCTGAAACGTGAACGATACCGTTTGCGTCTATATCAAATGTAACCTCGATCTGCGGAACACCACGGCGTGCCGGCATAATTCCGTCAAGGTGGAATACACCGAGTGTCTTGTTGTCCTTAGCGAACTCTCTCTCTCCCTGAAGAACGTGAACCTCAACAGACGGCTGATTGTCAACTGCGGTTGAGAAGATCTGACTCTTCTTTACAGGGATGGTTGTGTTTCTGTCGATGATCTTTGTATTGATGCCGCCCATTGTCTCAATACCGAGTGAAAGCGGAGTAACATCAAGAAGAAGAAGTCCCTTAACTTCACCGCCCATAACACCTGCCTGGAGAGCTGCACCGATTGCAACGCACTCATCGGGGTTGATGC
>DKDP01000050.1:17870-18135 GCA_002449395.1 Ruminococcaceae bacterium UBA6845
GAAGAACCGCCGACCATAAGAACCTTGTCAATCTCTGAGGTTGAAAGACCCGAGTCGCTCATTGCCTGACGAACGGGACCCATTGTGGACTCAACGAGATCTGCTGTAAGCTCATTGAACTTTGCTCTTGTGAGCGTAAGCTCAAGGTGCTTCGGACCCGTTGCGTCAACGGTGATGTACGGAAGGTTGATGTCGGAAGATGTAACACCCGAAAGCTCGATCTTAGCCTTTTCAGCAGCTTCCTTAAGTCTCTGCATAGCCATCT
>DKDP01000035.1:0-10314 GCA_002449395.1 Ruminococcaceae bacterium UBA6845
AGGGGCGCCTAAGAAAATCCTGTCGACACTTCGCTCCCCCTAAAGGGGCGCCTATTATGGTTTCTGCGGAATGTTCCGACATCTAAAATCCAGCATCTAAAATCTAAAATCTATCATCTGCCCTCATACTCGCCGATCTCGATTTTCTCGATAACGACGTCGTCGAACGGCTTATCCATCAGATCGACTCGGGTCTTTGCGATCTCGTCGACAACGTCCATTCCCTCATAAGCCTGACCGAAAACGGTGTGCTTGAAATCGAGCCACGGTGTTCCGCCGACCTTTTTATAGTCTGCGATACAGTCGGCCGGGAACATCTTTTCGCCGATCATTTCCATCTGACCCATAAGGTTGCCGTCAACCGTGCCCGCCTGGACGATGAAGAACTGGCTTCCGTTCGTTCCGGGACCTGCGTTTGCCATCGAAAGTGCGCCTCTGACGTTGTGAAGTCCGAGGTCAAACTCATCCTCAAAGGGTGCGCCCCAGATGCTCTCTCCGCCTCTGCCGGTGCCTGTCGGGTCACCGCCCTGAATCATAAAATTATTGATTACACGGTGGAAGATGATACCCTCATAGTAGCCGTTTTTGGCGTGAGTTGTGAAATTCTCTACGGTT
Organism: Ruminococcaceae bacterium UBA6845; assembly: GCA_002449395.1. Taxonomy (GTDB): domain Bacteria; phylum Bacillota; class Clostridia; order Oscillospirales; family Acutalibacteraceae; genus CAG-488. Next base: position 616 of record DKDP01000035.1, read on the forward strand.
TTCGGGCACTCGTTCGGGAAGAGCTTGAATTTGATTGTGCCCCTGTTCGTTTTCATAATTGCGATCATGTCGCCCTTTGCGGGCATAGAAAGCTGTGAAGCCATAATTGATTCCTCCGATTTATTTGATGGGTCAATTATAGCATTTCACAGCTCAAAATGCAATACGCCGATATTCTAAAAAATTGTTGTACCGATAATTATAATATGATATAATAATTATATCTTCAGTTCATCAAGGCTTTTAAACTCGTAGCCCTGCTCCCTCGCATAGTCGATTATACGTCCCATCGCCCCGGCATTGTCGGAGGAGACGGCGTGCAGGAGAATTATTGCGCCCGGGTGCAGGCGTGCGGTCACCTTTTGGAAGGCGTAGTCCGCCCCTTTCTGAGCCTTGGTGTCCCAGTCGGCGTATGATAGCGACCAAAAAACGCTTGTAAATCCGAGCGAACCGACAAGCTCGAGCGCACACTCGGAATAATCGCCTTTCGGAAAGCGGAAATACGGCGAGGTATATCCGAAATTCGAGCGCAGATAATTGTCGCAGTCCTGAATCTCCTTTGTCATCTCACTGCGGCTGATTTCGTCAAACGACGGGTGTGTGGTCGAATGGTTTCCGACGATGTGACCCTCCTTAATCATACGTGCGATAACCTCGGGAGCCGACTTCATCTCGTCAACCGTGCAGAAAAACGCCGCCTTGACATTCTTCTGCTTGAGCGTGTCGAGGATTTTATCCGTATATCCGTTGTCGTAGCCGCAGTCGAAGGTCAGGTAAAGCACCTTTCCCTGGGTTTTCGTGTCATACGTCACCGCCTTATAATTCTTTGACTCAAAGAATTTTTCCGAATCAACGGAAATTTGATGCGGCTTGCCGTCCTTTGCAACTCCGTAGGAATGTGAGATTTTTGCGGTTGCAAGACCCCTTGAGTTCTCGGGATCGGTGCATTTCAGCGTGACCTGTTCAAGCGCGGGATATCCCGTGTAGGTTGCCGCCGCTTTCTTCTGAGTTTTTCCTGCGACGTTTTCCGCCGTTGTCATTTCGGTGATCTCGCCGTCGGGCATATCCGCCGAACAGGAACACATCAGGACAAGCAGTACAATTGAAATTAATAAAGCTGTAATTCTTTTCAAAATAATCACCCCATACTATTTTTACCGGAGGATGTGATATTATGAAATTCAAAAAAATAATCTGTATTCTGACCGCCGCAGTCATAGCGCTCGTCTGTCTGCCCGTCGCATCGTTTGCCGAGGACACGGTCGGCGCAGACTATGTTGACGGCGAGGTTATTTTTGAATACACCGCCCCCTCCTCGGGCGGAGCACGCAGAGCGAACAGCAATTTCAAATCACGTCTTTCGGCTCTCGGCGTTACTCAGACGAGGGAGATCGACACCTATGAGGACAGCACGCTTTTCACAACTTCTTCCGTGACCTCAAGAACCGCTACATATGTTGCTAAAATCAGCGGAGATGTTGAAAAAACCTGCCGTGAGCTTGAAAAAATCGACGGTGTGAGCTATGCCGAGCCGAACTATCTTTTTGAAACCTGCGGCTACACGGTGCCGAGGGAGCTGACCGCTCCGTCAAACAACTACGTTAATTATGAAAAATGGTATCTTGACACCGTTATGAACATCCCCGCCGCCTGGGAAAAATATCAGACCTGCGGCGAGGGTGTTACCGTTGCGGTTATTGACAACGGATTCTATGTCGATGCGACCGATTTCCCGACAAATCTCTGGGACGACGGTAACGGCAACCACGGCTGGAACACCGCAAACAATTCCGCCGATATCTCGCCCGTTTACAGGAACGGAACTGCGCTCGCCGACAGCGCACACGGCTCAAACGTTGCCGGTATAATCGGAATGGCGTCGAACGGTTCAAACTTCGTCGGAGCGGCTTTCGGCGCAGAGCTTATGCTCATAAGGGTTGCAAACGGCGGCGCAACAACGAAAACGGACGCCGACGGCAACACTGTCTACTACACCGCAATCACTTCCGATGCGGTTGCCGCAGGCATAAACTATGCAAAACAGCACAATGCCGATGTGATCAGTATGTCGCTCGGTGTGTCGGCTTATCCAAACGTCATCCGCAACGCCGTGAACTCCGCCTACAATGCCGGAACGGTTATAATCGCCTCGGCGGGCAATTCCGCTATGGGAAGCAAAACGGGGCTCTCCTACCCTGCCGCCGCAAGCAATGTTATCGGCGTTATGGCAATCGGTCAGGCAAACACGTCGATGCTCACCGATTTTTCAAACTACGATGAGGACGACGGTCAGTATTATGACATTGCCGCCCCGGGATATGCGATAGTCGGCTGTGGAATCGAAAAGGGCAAGTTTTCAATTATGGCAGGCACGTCTCAGGCGGCTCCGCTCGTCGCATCCTGTGCGGCGCTGTATCTTTCCGTCTACCCCGACAGTTCGGTTGACGACGTATACAATGCAATAAGAAAATCCTCGACCAAGACCGTAATCTCAAACACCTCGGTCTCCACGACCAAGAGATATAAATACAAGAGCCTCAATGCGGTCGAGATGCTCGACTACGGCGAGGTCAAGCCCGAGATTGTCTTTGACCTGTCCACGACAGTTATGTCCGATTCAAAAAGAGGCTATATCTACGGACTGGACGAGGGATATGCGGATATCGCAAGCTATGTAACCGTAACCGAGGGTACGGGCAGTGCCGAATTTGTACCGACAGCCCTCGGCAACGGAACGGGTTCCGTCCTCAATGTTTATACAATTCGGGGTGTCCTTTACAAATCATATACAATTATACTGTTCGGCGACGTCAACGGCGACTGCAAAATAAACGGTGAGGACTCCGTTATTGTCTCCTGCATCGAAAACGGAATGGGCGAATATGCCGACTGCGTTAAATTTGCCGCAGATACGGACTTTGACGACGCCGTGGGTCAGAGCGACATTGATCAGATCAACAGCTACGCAATAGGTCTGGGTGCCGTGTCGCAGATAAGGTAGTCAGTTCCCGACAAGCATCATCATCTCATCGACGGATATATCGGGCTGGAGCGCCTTGTTTATCGACATTCCGATCAGCTCGGACGCACGCTCGATCACGATATCAATCTCACGGGGTGTGATTATCATATCACGGCTTTCTGTCGGAATCTCGCTGTGCGAGCCTGTCAGATCGGCGACGAGCGTACCGACGTCAACAACCGTCGGAATCCCGACCGATATTACGGGAACGCCGACGGAGCGCTCGGTTATCTCCTTTCTCGCATTGCCGACGCCCGACCCCGGGATTATCCCTATATCCGAGATCTGGATCGTTGTGCCGAGCCTTGACAGCTTTCTTGCGGCGAGTGCGTCAACAACAATTATTGCCGACGGCGACACCGCACCGACAAGTCCCCTTACCGATTCCGCCGCCTCAAGTCCCGTCCGTCCGAGCACACCGGGGACGAAGCCCGCAACGCTTCTGAGCTCGCCGAGACCGATCTCGTCGGACAGCTCTTTTCCGATATGCCGAGTTGCGAGCACCATTGAAACACTCTTCGGCCCCACTGCGTCGGGCGTTATCCGAGTGTTGCCGAGACCGACGGCAAGTATCGACCCGTCCTTCGGCAGGAGCGATCTCAGCTGTGCGGCAATCGCCTCTATCATATCCTCGTCGGTGACGGGATTTTTCATCAGCTCGGGTATTTCGGCGGTGATATATGTGCCGATCGGCTTGCCGAGAGCCTCGCTCCCCTTTTCGTCAATCACCCTGATTTTGGTGAATTTAACGCCGCCGAGAGCGAACTCCCCGCTTTCGACTCCCTCAGGTTCTTTCTTGCCGAGGAGCTCACGTTTTTCAAGCGCAAGGTCGGTTCTCAAATCCATTAAATCTCTCTCCAATCGAAATATATAAAAAATAATCGGTCTTTTTTAAAAAATATCGAAAAAACACTTGCAATTTAAGCGTTTTAATGATATCATAACTAACTGTGTAATGCATTTATTAAAGGAGGTGCAACAATGGCAAACATTAAATCAGCTAAGAAAAGAGTGCTTGTTAACCAGACCAAGGCTGCACGCAACAAGTCAAGAAATTCTGCAATGAAGACCGCTATCAAGAAGGCTCACGTTGCTGCTGAGACAAATGCAGCAGATAAGGAAGCAGTCGTAAGAGCAGCTATCAAGAAGGTAGATCAGGCTTGCGCTAAGAACCTTATTCACAAAAACAACGCTGCCAGAAAGAAGTCGGCTCTTGCAAAGCTCCTTGCAGACTAATCGGAATGCGGCATAACGGACGGGATTATTTCCGTCCTTTTGTTTTTTTCGGGGAGTATTACAATGCCCTGCATTTGTGTATAAAAAATGAATTTATCTCAAAAAGACTTGACTTTATTTTGCTCCTATACTATAATTAGGGAAATAAAACATTTGGAGGTTTTCAACTATGTGCGATGTTATAAAGAAGATTTTTAAGGTAGTAGGTATCCTTGTTGCTATCGCAGGTGCAATTGCAGGCGTTTATTATCTTGTAACAAAGGTTCTTCCCTGCAAGAACGAGGTTGCAGACGATGACGAGAGCGATTATGTTTCCTGCTCATGCTGTGACGCAGAGGAGCCCGTTGAGGTAGAGGCTAAATAAGCCGACATATTAAACAGAACGGAGTAAGCGAAATGCTTACTCCTTTTTTTATTTATTCCCCGGCTTTGTGACTGCGGAAACGATCAGTCCCGAGATAAGGGCGGTCGCAATTCCCGCCGCTCCCGCGCTGAACGGCCCCGTCAGTATTCCGAGCCAGCCCTGCTCGCCGATCATCTTCTCCGTGCCCTTGGCGAGCGTGTAGCCGAAGCCCGTCAGCGGAACGGTTGCGCCGCACCCTGCGAAGTCAACGAGGGGCTGATAAAGTCCGACCGCCTCCAGCGCAACGCCGAGCACGACAAAGATCACGAGTATCCTCGCCGGAGTTATATTCGTAGCGTCGATGAGGGTCTGACCGACAACGCAGATCAGCCCTCCGATTAAAAATGCCGTTAAAAATTCCATAGAATCACCCTGACATTATTTTCTTTCATCCGTCGGGATTTATTCTATGGAATTATTTTCAATCGTTTTTAATTGCGCCGATGAGCACATAAAGGGACACAATAAGAATAAGAAAATTATTTTTTGTATACACGGCGGCTGCGGCGCCGAGAGCGCAAAGAAATATACCGACGGCAATTCCGACGGTTTTCATAATCCTGTCGCTGACGAATGACGAAAGGATTCTTCCGCCGTCGAGCATCGAAACGGGCAGAAGATTGAACACCGCAAGACCGATATTCATCCCGAACGCCTCATCGAAATTCATAAGACGGCACCCGAACGCCAAGATCAGATTGACGGCAGGCCCTGCGGCGGCGATCAGCGTTTCGTGAACTCGGGACATAATGCGACCGCCGCAGTCGATCCTCATTCCGAAATAGCCGAGGGTGATGTTCCTCACCCTTTCGCCGAGAAAAAACATTGCCGTCAAATGCCCCAGCTCGTGAAGAATACAGAAAACGAAGCAGAGAAGAATACTTTCGTTTCTGAAAACGACGAGCATAAGCGTCAGCACGGCAATGAAATAATAATTGATTATCAGGGTTACGCCCCTTATTTTAAGCCTCATATCGCTCCGTTCTTCACAGGCAGATAGATGAGCGGATCAACCGTCTTGTCCCCGATGCACATTTCAAAATGCAGATGCGGCCCCGTGCTTCTCCCCGTGCTTCCGACCAGGGCTATTGTCTCCCCTGCACGGATAACGTCGCCTTTTTTGGCAATAATCTTTGAGCAGTGGCAGTAAAGCGTCTCACTGCCGTCCTTGTGAACAAGGCTTATATAATTCCCGCCGACGCTGTTGCTTCCGACCTCGCTGACAACGCCCGAGTAAGCCGCACGGATCGCAGTACCCGAGTCGGCGGCAATATCCACGCCCGAGTGCATCAGATATTCTCCCGATACGGGATTTATCCTGTTGCCGTATTCCGATGTGATCTCTCCGTGGACGGGAACGGTTATTTCCTCGTTGCTTTTAAAGAGCGACATAACCGCCAGAGTGCGGTCGCCGGATTCGGTTTTCGCCTGATCGGTGCTTTCCTTTTCGTCGGATTTTGTAACCTCTTCCTCACTCTTTTGAGACGGAATACTCGCCTTGTCAATCACGCTCTTTGCCGACGCCGCCATTTCATCGGCGCCCATATCTATTGACATTATTCTGTTGTATTCGTCCTTTATGAAATCAAAGGTCTGCGGACTGAGCCTGCCGATGAGAAAGACAAACAGCACCGCAATTATACAGACGACCGTCTGCACAATCATAACCGTATTAACGGGACTGCTCCTCTTCTCCGTCACCCTTTCGGCAGTCTCCTCGGGTATGCTTTTTGCCGCTTCCATATTATCACCTCATATAATTTCTATGCCGAAAATAAAGTATAAATAACTAAAAAAGGTACATATAAGCCTATTTTTGTTCACAAATAATCGGCAAATCGTCTATTGACTTTTTAATTTTCAAATGCGATAATTTAGTTTAGTAACCGGGAGGTATTGCCTATGAAGAAAAAAATTAACTATCCGCTCTATGACGTTCAGCCGTTTTCATCAATAAAGGAAATGCTTGAGCTTGCCGTCAGGGACGCCGGAGATAAGATTGCATATAAGTTCAAGGAGAACGACGAGATCCGTGAGATCACCTTTTCGCAGTTTGTCGATACGGTAACGATTCTCGGAGCCTTTCTCCACGATATTTCAGCCGACAAGAGGCACGTTGCCTGCGTCGGTAAAAATTCATATGACTGGATAACCGCATATATCACAACGCTTCGCAGTGACGGAGTGTTTGTCCCCGTTGACAAGGATCTGCCCGAGGCGGACATCCTCCACGTTATCAACGACAGCGAATGTTCGGTTGTTTTCTGTGATCAGAAATACGAGGATTTTTTCAAGGACAGCCTTGATAAGCTCGAAAAGGTCGAGCATTTTATCGTGTTCGGCAGAGCTGAGGACGACGGAAAATTTCTCTCATACGACAAGGCGCTCGAAAAGGGCAAATCGCTTGACCCGTCGGCATTTCTCGCCGAGCAGAGCGATCCGAACGAGCTGAAGCTCCTTGTTTACACCTCGGGCACAACAGGCTTTTCAAAGGGCGTTATGCTTTCCGAGCACAACCTTGTTTCGAGCGTATACTACGGACTTATGGTTTCGACCGTTTACGACACGGGACTCTCCCTCCTGCCCTATCATCATACCTATGAGGCGGTCAGCGACATCCTCGTTTCGTTCCATCATCATTCCACACTCTGTATCAACGAAAGTCTGCCCGCAATTCTCAAAAATCTTGTGATTTACAAGCCGTCATACGTCTATGTTGTTCCCGCAATCGCGGAATCAATGTATAAGCGCATAATGAAAAACATTAAGAAGCAGGGAATGGAAGATCAGTTCAATGCACTCGTTGAGAAGAGCAACGAGCTTCGTGCTCAGGGAATCGACAAGCGCCGTGAATTTTTCGGATTTATTCTTGAGGGCTTCGGCGGAAAGCTCAAGAAAATCGTATGCGGCGGCGCACCGATCAGACCCGAGGTTGCGAAATTCTTCGACGATATCGGTCTTGACCTTATCAACGGCTACGGAATAACCGAGTGCTCTCCGCTCGTCTGCGCAAACCACGATATGTATAACGATTTCAAGACCGTCGGCATCAAGCTGCCGTGCATCGAATGGCGTATTGATCAGCCGAACGACGAGGGAATCGGCGAAATCTGCGTCAAGGGCGATATAGTTATGATCGGCTACTACAAACAGCCCGAGCTCACCGCCGAGGTGCTTAAGGACGGATGGTTCTACACGGGCGATTACGGCTACATCAACGAAAAGGATCAGCTTATCATCTCCGGCAGAAAGAAAAATGTCATCGTCCTCAACAACGGCAAGAATGTTTATCCCGAGGAAATTGAGGGCTACATTCAGGATATCGACTATGTAAACGAGGTCGTTGTCAGCGGCGAAAAGGATAAGGACGGCAACGAGAGCAGTCTCACCGCCGAGGTTTATCTTGAGGAGAAGAAAACGCCCGCCGAGGTGCTCAAGAGCATCAAGAAAGCGTGCGTCGAGCTTCCGATATATAAGCAGATCACAAAGGTAAAGATCCGTGACAGCGAGTTCCCGAAAACGAGCTCAAACAAGATCAAGCGTTTCATAAAGGAGACAACCGAAACGGTAAAGGAAAAGACAGAATCCGTTCTTGAAACCGTTTCCGAGAAATATAACGAGTATAAGGAAAATAAGGAATCGGAAGAACACAAGGATAAATAACAGCGAAAAAGCGGCGGAGCAGGCTCATTAAAAGTCGGCTCCGCTATTTTTTTGAGACCCGACAAACTCTGCGGGCATATACTGTAACAGGATGTAAAGACTAAGATCAACGGATATTGGTCTACGGTGACATCCTGTCCGCAGAAAAGCCGTGACCTAACAATGTTCGTTTAATATAATGCCGGCGGCAAAACACCGTCGGCAGATATCCTATTTGACATAATTCTCCGAATGATATAAACTATAATAAAATCAATTCGGAGGTTTTGTTATGAACAAAGAATCCCTCAAGCGATCGTTCCGCATCATAAAGAGGAAGAAATGGCCCATCGTTCTGGCGGTTATAATTCTCATTGTCGCAATCTCGGCGCCGCTGATTTCCACCGCCGCCGCAAGCCGCAAAAGATACACGGCGAAGAGCCCGATATCGCTGTCCGAGGCTTTCATCAAGAAAACCGACCGTGACAAAATTCACCTCATAGCGCACCGTGGCTACTCCTGCCAAGCCCCCGAGAACACAATCCCCGCAATCAAGAAAGCCGCCGAATACGGCTTTGACACCGTTGAAATTGACGTAAGACAGACGGCGGACGGCGTTTGGGTCGTTTCGCACGACGCCGACATCAAGGGATTGACGGATAAAAAAGGAAAAATCTCGTCATATACATATTATGATCTGATAACGGCGAACATTGACAACGGCGCAAATCATAAGAATTACGGCAGTCTAAAAATTGCAACGCTCGACCAGATCCTCAAGGTGTGCCTTGAGAACAACCTCAGACCGATGATCGAAATAAAGGATTACACCGACGACGGGCTCGACGAGCTGCTCAAAATAATCGACAGGAACGGATTTACGGAGTCCTGCTCAATCATCTCCTTTGACCGCACGGCTCTCACAAAGGTCAGGGAGAGAAACGGCGATATTGCTCTTTATGCGCTCGTGTCGAAGCTGAATAAGGAAAATCTTCAAAAATGCCTTGACGATCCGACAATCGGCGTCAGCTTTAACGGTCACCAAAAGATTAACAGTGAAAAGAAGATCAAACAGCTCCAAGCCGCCGGCATTCCCCTCGCCTGCTGGACAATCGACGACAAGGAAACAATGCAGAAATATTACGCTATGGGCGTAACAACATTCGTCACCAACAGAATTTACAGTAAATAAACGAACGGAAAGAACTTCAATTGCGAGGTTCTTTCCGTTTTTTGCTGATGTTTTATGTTTAAACGGCACGGTGTGAGCATCGTGGAATTTGCGCTAACCTTTCTTGCCTCCCTTGCAGGGGAGGTGGATTCGGCGTTTTGCGCCGAAGTCGGAGGGGTTAAAGTAAATTTCATCAAACTTTTTATAAAACCCCTCAGTCGGCTT
>DKDP01000035.1:10388-10564 GCA_002449395.1 Ruminococcaceae bacterium UBA6845
CTATGTTAATTTTCTGCTGACTCTGTGGCACTTTATAGCCTCCCTTGCAGGGGAGGTGGATTTGACGCTGTGCGTCAAAGACGGAGGGGTTAAAGTAAACTTCATCAAACTTTTTATAAAACCCCTCAGACGGCTTGCGCCGCCAGCTCCCCTACAAGGCAATGTCATTAACTTAA
>DKDP01000008.1 GCA_002449395.1 Ruminococcaceae bacterium UBA6845
CATTTTTTATGGACTTGTTCATCGCAATCCACTTCTTTTTGATGTTGACTTTTTCGATTATTGCATTGATGATTATTATCAACACAATACATCCGACACTTATCAGCGGTAAATCGAGAGACTCATCCCTTTTAATTTGGGTATACATTCCGACGCCGACAAATATCGTCAGAAAAATCAGCATCAAATTGCCGCTCAATCTTTCGTTTTTCATTACCTTTTCTTCCCAAATATATTTCTTTGCATCTCGGCCATTTTTTTACGGCGGGATTCCGTCTCGGCGAAGTTGACAACGAATCCGTTTTCTGTTTGATCAATTATATCGCCCTCACGGATTCCCTGCGGCAATTCGTAAAGTTTCAGCTTCAGAACGCTGCCGTCATCGTCCTCGCAAACGGCAATATTTTCTTCAATTCTTTCTATCGAATATCTCATTTTATTACCTTGAATCTATCATCGAATCTCGGCTTTTCCTCGGGCTTCTCGTCGGGATAGCCTATCGCTATTGCGATAAGGAATTTGTAGTTTTCGGGAATACCCCACGCCCTTTTCCACTTGTTGCCCTCTGCGTTCCCGTCGGCAAAAAGCGCTCCGACGCTTGCGATTATACAGGTTCCCAGTCCGAGGCTCTGAGCGGCAATGCAAATGTTTTCGCACATTATTCCGCCGTCCATATAGTTCTCATTTTCAGCGAAAAGAACAGCAAATGTCGGTGCGTTGTGATACACGGGATTAACATCCCAGCGCGTGTAGGCAGGTGTATCGTAGCCGACAAGCTCCTTAAAATCCGTATTCATTTGGTCGAGCATTTCCCTGTTCTGAATAAAACGAACGTGGCAGGGCTGCATATTTCTTCCACTCGGAGCTTTTTTCGCCGCCTGTATGAGCAAATCAAGCTGTTCGTCGGTTATCTGCTCTTTTTTATATGATCTTATCGTCTGTCTTTCAAGAATCGTTTTAATTACCTCGTTCATTTCGGTACCTCTCAATCAATCTTTTTCTTGTAACTATATTATAAATTATCGCTCCGCCGAAGTAAATTACCGTACCGGTGAGCACACCCAGCAAAGCACCGATAGAAGTCCACTTTCCGAGCACCTTAGCCAGAAGAACAAAAAACACAGCGATTGCGGCAAGCAATGCCAAAACCTTTACCCCAAACATCGGTAACTGCGGGGTACAGCACGGTGCAATACTGAAAATGTAGGTCTTAACGGGCTCGGCAAGAGGCTTTTTGCAAACGTCACCGTAGCTTACCGTGTATGTTTTATAATTTCTCACATTGTTTTCGTCAAATTCAAATACCCTGACCTCTCTCTGCTCTATTCCGTAGGTGTTGTAGCCTGCGCCGGGGCAATAGCCGAGGTCAATTCCGTCAACCGTGCCGATAAAGCTGTCATAGTGGTCGTGACCGCAATAGACGGCAAATACATCGCCCTGCTTTTTCAGCTGTTCAAATTCGCCGCACTCACGGGGCATAGCGGCAGGCGTTTCGCCGTACTTTCCCATAAATTTTATGCCGTCTTTGCGTCTGTAATATTCGCCTTTTCTGTTTCCATAGGCGGGCTCCGCACCCTTTGTGCCTTTCGGAACCTTTTCAAGCAATTCATATATTTCGTCAACGGGAATGTGCTGAAAAACGATTGAATCCGCATTGACCTCACGGCTTGTTTTGTCAAGCCATTCAAGCTGTTCCTTTCTGAAATCGCCGTAAACACCGTTGGTTTTCGTACCCGTGTCAACAACATAAATATTCATCGCCGTGCGGCTTCCGTCCGACGACATAATCGGCACATTAAAGGTACCTGCATCGGGTCTGCCGTCGTTCAAATCGTCAAAGCAGATGCAGTTTTTCATCTTTGCATAGATCTTCGCCTGTTCCTCATTGGGAAGCCCTGTTTCACGGTCGTGATTGCCGAATGTCAGCACAAAAGGAATGTCAAATCTTTCAAAAACACTGAAAAGATTATTGATCGCCTTTTCAACATTCTTTCGGCACTTCTCACCCTTGCCCCAAAGGTCAACAACGTCAAGCTGATCGCCCGTAAAAACAATAAGATCGGGCTTTATTTTTTCAACCGCCGCCTCCATAAAACGAAGTGTGTCAACGCAGGTGAAACGATTATCCTGCAAATCGGAAATCTGCAAAACCTTGAGGTGTCCGTTATTAAATTTTATCTGCTTTCTCATACTCAATTTAATCACCGCCTTGATTATATCATCAAAACTACGTGCCGTCAATCCACATATAAGCGGTAAACATCAATATAAGCGTTATTATCAAAGATTGACGAAATATGTCCTTTATGATAAAATAAAATATATCTTTACAGATTGGAGACAGTTATGAAACAGAACCAGTTAAAATCCAAATATGTTCTTATTATCTTGACAGCATCTTTGCTCGGTTTGTTTATACGAGTGTTGTTTTTTAATTATGAAACACCGGATTACAGTTTTTTTCTAACCAATTGGATGGATGTTATGGATAAAACCGAAGGGTTCAAACGATTTGGATTAGATTTGGGAGATTATACGTGTCCTTATATGTATATTCTTGCTATAATAACTTTTCTTCCGGTAAACAGACTTTATGCAATCAAAGCTGTTTCATGCCTTTTTGACTTTTTATTAGCTTTTTTTGCCTTCGATATAATTCTAACATTAACCAAGAACAGAAAGGTCTCCGCTTGGACATATCTTGCAGTCTTTTTGTGTCCAACAGTTATTATGAATTCTGCAATTTGGGGTCAGTGCGACGTAATCTATTCTACCTTTGTAATAGGGGCATTATCATTTATTCTAAAAGATAAACCTGTGAAATCATGTATAATGTACGGTATAGCATTTGCCATAAAACTTCAAAGCATTTTTTTTGCGCCGATTTTCATATGTCTTTGGTTAAAGAAAAAAGTCAAAATAAGGCACCTCTTTATCATCCCGATTATTTACTGCCTTACAGGTGTTCCGGCTATTATCGCCGGTCGCAATCTTGTCAGTTTATTCACTGTATATTTCAGGCAGGGCTCTGAGTATTCTTACTTATCCTCAAATGCAGCTTCATTTTTAGGTTTTACCAGAGATCTTGAGATTGAAGCCACTCCGCTTTTAATTGCATCCGCCGTCGGTTTTACCGGCCTCTTTGTCTTCTTTATTTTGATTAGCGTTTTCAAAACAAAGTTTTCAATAAACAATTTACAATGGTTAGAATTAGCTTGTATCTTTGTTACTGCTATTCCTTTCTTTCTTCCCAAAATGCATGAACGGTATTTCTATATTGCTGACATTTTAAGCATTGTTTATGCATTTTGCCATAAGAAGCGCTGGTTTGTTCCCATTTTATCGATCTCTGCCTCCACATATACTTACTTAAGATATATCTACAGAGGAATATTCAGGCAATGTCCATTGTGGTTGGGGTCTATTGCTATGATGATTGTCGTTATTGTCTTTATGCTTGATTATTATAAGGGCTTTTCTGATAAGAATCAAAATGTAACCATTAATTCTCGATCTAAATTTGGAGTTGATACAATTGAATAAAGGCAAATATCATCTCAACGAAACTCACCTGTTTGGCGTTTTATCAATAATTGCTTTTTGTACCATATTCACAATTTGTGCAACAACCTCACCTTTATTCGCTTTTTGCGAAGAATCACACTGCTTTTTCAGCGTTGGAAAAGCGATATTACACGGCCGTGTTTTATACCGTGATATACTTGAGCAAAAGGGTCTTTTAATTTATTTAATTCAAATACCTGCTTATTTGATATCTCATACAACTTTCCTCGGAGTATGGATTATTCAAATGATTCTAATGGCAATAACCGCATTTTTTGGATACAAACTTGCAATTGGTGCAAATTTGAAACCACTATTTGCTTTTATTTCAACAATACTGTTTGCCTTGATTATTTTCACCAGCTATTCACTTTCAAGTTCTCAAATAGTTGAGCTGTATACTCTTCCATGTTTCGTTGCATCAATCTACACAACGTATAAATATATTGGTAACAAAGAAGAAATTCCTCTAAAATCACTATTTATTAACGGACTTCTTGCCGGAATTATTCTTTGGATGAAGTACTCCCTGCTTGGATTCTATTTTGCTTGGATGGCAGTAATATGCTTTCATCTCGTTTTTAAGAAAAAATTTCTTTATGCTGTTAAAAGTGCAATTTTCTTTTTGCTCGGAATGATCGTTATAACTATTCCTTGCGTGCTTTATTTTGCAATTAATCATTCTCTCAAGGAACTTATGCAATATTATTTTATGAATAACGTCACAGGATACGGTGAACAGATTACCATATCGAAGCTGTTAAATAGCTATGAATGGACATTCGTTCATCAACTTGAGCTAAGCACGGTTTTATGTATTGCAATTTTCATTTCTCTTATATTTGTTCTTATAAAAAAGAAGTCGTTAACGCTTAAAATTATATTTTGTTCTTGTCTCATTATACAGTTTGCCACAGTTTATCTTCACGGAGCGATGATGTCATATTATTTCTTTGCATTTGCCCCGTTTTCGATAATCGGAGCTATTGGGATTATATATGTACTTCAGGCAATCTGTAATAAATTGAAATTTAACAAGACAATGCTAAGGCTCAGTTCGATCCTCAGTGCAATTCTTATATTTTTCGCTTCTCTTTTCATTGCAATAAATAACCAACCGAGACCCGCAAGATTTCTTGAAAAGCCCGATACGCTTGCTCAGTATCAATTCGCCGAGTATATGCACCAAAAGTACAAATCACCGACTCTTCTTGATTTCAACGAACTGGACGGCGGTTTTTATACTGTTGCAGATATCACTCCTACAACATGGGCATATTGCGCATTAAACTGGGACAATCCGCAAATGGATAAAGACAGATTGGAAACCGTAAAGAATAAAAAAGTTGACTTTGTTGTTTTAAGAGTTGAGGGCTCCGTAACATTTAATGCGGCTGACTGGCCGAACGAGCTAACCGATAATTATACGGCAGTAAAGCGCATCGAGCAGTACCGTGTTAACGATCTGTTCGCCTACTTTCTTTTGGAAAAGAACTAATCAATCTCCACGCTTTGAAATACTCCGAAAAACTTCCTTATTCTCATTGACATTACATCTTAAAAATATTATAATTATTGTGTTTGGAACAGGGTTCCATATCTCATTTGGAGGTGCTTTCATTGGTAAGAGCAATTGTCGGCGCTAACTGGGGCGACGAAGGTAAGGGTAAAATCACAGATATGTTTGCGTCAAAGGCGGATGTCGTTATCCGTTTCCAGGGCGGTGCAAACGCAGGTCACACAATAATCAACGACTACGGAAAGTTTGCTTTGCATCTTCTTCCGTCGGGCGTATGCCATCCGGAGATCACCAATATCATCGGCAACGGCGTAGCTCTCGACATTCCGAAGCTCGTTAAGGAAATCAACGATGTAACTTCAAAGGGCGTTCCTCAGCCGAAGCTCCTCGTTTCCGACAGAGCTCAGATTATGATGCCCTATCACGTTCTTCTCGACACATACGAAGAAGAGCGTCTTGCAGATAAAAAATTCGGCTCAACAAAGTCGGGTATCGCTCCGTTCTATTCGGACAAGTACGCAAAGATCGGTTTCCAGGTCTGCGATCTTTTCTATCCCGATGAGCTCAAAGAAAAGCTCAAAAGCGTTTGCGAGGTCAAGAACCTCCTGCTTGAGCACGTTTATCATAAACCTCTCCTCGATGTTGACGAGCTGTTCAACACTCTCATGGAGTATAAGGAAATGATTGCTCCCTACGTTGCCGACACAGGTGCTTTTGTCCGTCAGGCAATCAAGGACGGCAAGGAAATTCTTCTTGAGGGTCAGCTCGGCTCACTCAAGGATCCCGATTTCGGTATCTATCCGATGGTTACATCCTCCTCAACTCTTGCAGGCTACGGCGCAGTCGGCGCAGGTATCCCTGCTCACGAGATCAAGGATATCATCACGGTTACAAAGGCTTATTCCTCAGCAGTCGGCGCAGGCGAATTTGTCAGCGAGATTTTCGGTGAGGAAGCAGATAAAATGCGTAATCACGGCGGCGACGCGGGTGAATACGGTGCAACAACAGGTCGTCCCCGTCGTATGGGCTGGTTCGACTGCGTCGCAACACGCTACGGCGTCGAGGTTCAGGGTGCAACTCAGGTTTGCCTGACCGCTCTCGACTGCCTCAGCTATCTTGACGAGATCAAGGTTTGCACAGGCTATGAGATCGACGGAAAAATCGTCAAGGATTTCCCGAACACCCATATGCTCAAGAAGGCAAAGCCGGTTCTCGTAACACTTCCGGGCTTCAAGTGCGACATTAGGGGCATCAAGGAATTTGACAAGCTCCCGAAGGAAGCACAGGACTATGTTCTCTTCATTGAGAAGGAGATCGGTAAGCCGATTACAATGGTTTCCAACGGTCCGAAGAGAGAAGAAATTATTTATAGATAAAAGGTGTTGCCGCATTCAGCGCAGACCAAAGAGCAAAAATAAAAAGCTATAATTCACATACAGTAGCCAAGATAAGTCATGTGGATTATAGCTTTGATTTAATTGATGTTATTTATTATGTATAATTTTGCTCTTTTAAGCGCTTTTTTGCCCTCTCGCAGTACACAAGTACAGCTTCAGGGCAAAGAAAACGCTTTCTGCATCTGAATTCAACAACCCCTCACCATTTTTAGAAAGGACGAAAAGAATGAACGAAAAAATACTTGTCCTCGATTTCGGCGGACAGTACAATCAGCTCATCGCCCGCAGAGTCCGTGATTTCAACGTTTACGCCGAGATTCTCCCCTACACCACCGACCTTGAGACGATCAAGGCAAACGGCTACAAGGGAATCATTTTCACAGGCGGTCCGAACTCTGTTTTCGATATGGAATCTCCGCATTATACAAAGGATATTCTTGACATCGGCGTTCCGATTCTCGGCATCTGCTACGGCTGTCAGCTCATGGCATGGATGGGTGACGGTAAGGTATCGAGCGCTCCCGTTTCCGAATACGGCAAGATTGAGCTTCAGCTGAGCAAGGACAGCCTTCTTTGGGATAATGTGCCCGAAAAGAGCGTTGTTTGGATGAGCCATACGGACTATATCTCCGAGCCGCCCAAGGGCTTTGAGATCATCGCTAAGACCGACAACTGCCCCTGCGCCGCAATGCAGAATATTGACAGAAAGCTCTATGCCGTTCAGTTCCACCCAGAGGTTACTCATTCCGAGTACGGCAATCAGATGCTCAGAAACTTTGTTTTCAACGTCTGCGGCTGTACGGGCGACTGGAAGATGGACAGCTTCATTGACACAACCGTTGAAAAGCTCCGTAAAAAGATCGGCGACAAAAAGGTCGTTCTCGGTCTTTCGGGCGGCGTTGACAGCTCTGTTGCCGCTGCGCTTCTCAGCCGTGCCGTCGGTAAGCAGCTCACCTGCGTTTTTGTCGATCAGGGTCTTATGAGAAAGGACGAGGGAGATTTTGTCGAAAAGACCTTCACTTCCCTCTTTGATATGAATTTTGTCCGCGTAAACTGCGGTGATCACTTCCTTGCGATGCTCAAGGGCGTTGTTGACCCCGAGCAGAAGAGAAAGATTATCGGTACGGAATTCTACAAGGTGTTCTGGGACGAGGTCAGAAAGCAGGCAGAGGACGGATTTTTCGCACAGGGTACGATTTATCCCGACAGAATTGAGTCAGGTAAGGGCAAGAGTAAGGATAAAGCAAACACAGCCGTTATCAAAACTCATCACAACATGGTCGAAAAGCCGTCTGATATACAGTTCCTCGGCACGATTGAGCCGCTCAAGGATCTTTTTAAGGACGAGGTTCGTAAGGTCGGCGAAATGCTTGGAATTCCTCATGAGCTTGTATGGCGTCAGCCGTTCCCCGGTCCGGGTCTCGGCGTAAGAATTGTCGGCGACATCACAGCCGAGAAGATCCGAATCCTTCAAGACGCAGACTTTGTGCTCAGAGACGAGATGGCAAAGAACGGCTATGAGAAAAACCTCAGTCAGTTCTTCTGCGTTTACACAGGTTCAAAGTCGGTCGGCGTTATGGGTGACCACAGAACATATGAGAATGTCATTGCAATTCGTGCCGTCACAACGGATGACTTTATGACCGCAGATTGGGCAAGAATCCCGTATGATATCCTTGCAACCGTCTCCAACCGCATCACCAACGAGGTCGACGGCGTCAACCGCATTGTCTACGACATCACCTCCAAACCCCCCGGAACGGTTGAGTGGGAATAATACCAAGAGTGCTGTAATCCTGCATAAATACTGGGTTTTAGACTTTCAAATTCCCGATTTGATAGCAAAATGATAGCAAACCGGAAAACGGCTTTATTCTAAGCGTTCTATCGGTTTGCAGGTGCAATTATCTTAATACAATATTAAAAAGGCATTACTGACTTTTTTGGTCGGTAATGCCTTTATGTATGTTGCTTTTAATTTTTTCGTTTAATTTGGCTTCATTTTCGCCTTACAATCAAACAAAGTTTATTTGCGAAAGTAATAAGCGCTGCTCAATCAGTTATAATTGCTTTCGATTTGCATAATATGCTCCACGACGAAGCGCTGAGCGTGCTCATCATAGACATTCTTTTTTATCGGCACACCGTTGGGGCTGATTGCATCGACTGTGTATATTCCGAGCGCCTCTCCCTTTGCGGTTGCAACTTTTCTTCTCTTATTTGCCGCAATCTCCTCGGCAAGATAGCCCTGTTCCACAAGCCAATTTGAAATATGAACCGCCGCCGCTTTTTTCACATTTTCGTCAATGACTTCATTTATTCTCTTGGCGATAATAGCTACTCCGACAGGCTGTTCGCTTATTTCAACCGCTGCTGCCTGCTCTGCTGTTATTTCAAATGGCAACAGCTTTGGCTTCGGTACAGACTTTTTTCTTCCAACCTCACCGCCGTTGTCAATCACCTTTCCGAGTATATCGGAAACATAGAACAAGCACCTGCTGATACGAACATTGTTAAGTGTGCTGTCACCTGCTATTTCGGCATCTGTCAACGGATCTACTCCGTTTGCAAGTTTATCAATATACATTTTTGCTCTTTGTATTTTCTCAAGTTCTGTCATTTTTATTCTCCTTAATTTTTTTGATTACTCAATCGAAACCATCTGATGTATCTCGACCTTGGGGACGGTGAAAGAGGTTTTTCCGTCGGCGTAGGTAAAGTCGATTTCTTCGTTCTGCGGTACGAGGATAACCTTTTCTGGCTTGTCGCATTTCACGCTGACATCGACATTATAAAGCGGAACGATTTCTTCGATTACCTCTGTATTTTGTCCACGCACGGTTGTGTGAGCATAAAGAAGATGGACGATCTTTCTGCCGTTCTGCTGAAGAAGTGTAACGATGCCCTTATCGGGAACGGTGCTTTCAATCGTAAATTCGCCGTCCATAAGTCGTTTTATAACATATGCGACAAACTCCTTGATGTGGAAATCGCCCGTTTCCGCATAGCCTCTGAAAATATCCCATCCGATATACGCAATATTGCCCTTGATTGAGGCGGTCGGATAGGTAAGGCTTCGATCGTTCGGAGCGTGCTGATGGGAACAAAAATGCTCGGCTGTGCGGTTAAAATACGGATTCTGTCCGTTCGCAACGATTTCAGCGTCAACATTGTCAAAGCGATAGTTCACCGCACGCATAAGATACTCAGTCTTGCCGTTTACCGTGTCAAATTCGGGAATAAAATATGTAGGTCTGTATTCATTTTCGCCAATGAAATTGATACCTGTATCAACGCAAAATTCATTGTTATTATCAAGTCCCGACACGCCTGAAAGAAGCAGCTTACCACCCTGTGCAAGGTAGTCGTCTATCTTTGATTTGAGTTTTTCGTCAAAAATCCAAACATCGGGGAGGATAAGCATTTTATAATTCGTAAAATCCTCATCAAGGTCGATGAAATTATAAAGCCTGTTTGTTTCAAGGAGAATACGGTTTGCGCCTGCATCGTACCAGCCGCCCTCGTCTCTGCCTTTTATGCACTCGGCGGCAAGAACAGCGATATCGGCAATATATTTTGCGCCTTTGCACCACGGTTCTTTCGCTTCTACCTCGGCATAAGCCTTTCCGATAAGTCCGTAGGTTGATTTGTTGAGAAGTCCCTCGGGATGCATCTGATCGCCGATCGAGCATCCGCCGCCCTCTGCAAGAGAAAGCGCCGTCTCATAGCGAAGTGCATTCGGGTGCTTGAAGCCTCCGAACTCGCCCCACGTCTGGTGGAATTTGCCCGTCATACCGAGGAAGCAATCACGCTGAGTTCTCGCATATGCCGCAGACATCGGAAAATGATCATATCCCCATCCGCCCGTAGGAAGGCTCTCCAATTCAAGGCAGTCGATCGTGTCGATGAGATCACGTCTACCCTTTGAAACGTGACCCGAGTTTTGGAAAATAATCGTTTCGGGATTGTGCTTGTGAACCGCTTCCTCTACCCTGTCGAGATAGTTGCGATATACCTTTCTGCCAAACGCCGCTACGTCCTCAATATTATTGTAATCAAGACCTGCGGCGGTCATATCCGAACAGCATTTTTCACAGCAGCACATCGGCTCGCCGACGATATCAAGAAAGATTTCGCACGGATTATAATTGACCATAACCTCTTCAATTTCGGCAATGAGCTTGTCAAGATAAGCCGTGTTGAAACACATCAAATGGTAGCCCGGTTGACTGAAATCGGGTGCCTTGCCGATATTCGACGGGTCGACCCTCAGCCAATCGTGGTGCGCAACCGCATCCTTTTCGTCAAAGCCTGCCGAGATATAAACGGGCGCACGAACTCCGATTTCCTCGCAGGCTTCAAGCTGAGCCTTAAGTAGGTCGAATTTCAGTGTTGGGTTCATTGTGTTTACCTTTGTCGGGTGATATGAATATCCGTGATGGCACTTTGAGAAAACCGTGATCGAATCAACGTGACCCAGCTTCAGTGTTTCCTGCCATTCTTTCTTGTCAAATTTTGCGCCGACATCGGGAATGAGCGGCGAAGTATGGAAATCAAGGTGTACCTGTCTTAATCTGAAATCTTTCATAAACTACCTCCGATATGCTGTGCATAAGTGTATAAACAATATAATCTATTTCCGGGAAAAATTCAAGCATTTTAAGTGCTTTCGTCCGTCTTTTGCTCCGCCTCTCGACGCTTTTTTCGGCGTTCGCGGTTGATATGGCGCTCAAAGTCGCCGTTATTTATCAGCTCGGCGAGAACATACTGTCCAAACGTCGGAACGGTGCAGGAATAAAAGCCGAGTCTATCCTCAAACGGCTTGACGAGCCTTTTCGGCAGAACCATATATCCGACACGAAACGACGGCGAAATCGTTTTTGAAAACGTATTGAGATAGATCACGTTATCGTGATCGGAAAGTGCGAAAAGTGTCTCGGTCGGCTTGGAGTGGACGGAAAATTCCGAATCGTAATCCGATTCAATTATAAATCTGTCCGCCTTGTCCGACCAACGTATATACTCATACCTTTTTGACGCCGAAGCGGTAACTCCGCTCGGAAAGCTCCGATACGGCGTCGTGTGCAGAACATCGGCTTCCGTTCTTGCGAGTGCCGCTCCGTCGATTCCGTCGTTGCAAAGAGGAAGAGACTCATACTGCACGCCTGCCGCACGGTAAACCTGCTCGATTTTCTGATAAGACGGCGACTCAATCGCATACACCTTGTCCCTGCCGAGCAGATCAACAATCAGCCTATAAAGATACTCCGCACCCGAGCCGACAATAATCTGCTCAACTCCGACATTGATTCCCCTATTTCTCGCAAGATACTGCTTTAGCGCAGTCCTCAATTCCAAGCATCCCTCATTCGGCGACTTTTCAAGAATCACATCGTTATAATCCGAAAGAACCTTTCTCATAGTCCTGCTCAAAAGAGAAACCGAAAAAACAGGCCGGGACGGAGACGTGTGAACGGATCTTGCCGATTTTAAAATATGAGAAACATTTGCAAAGCCGTCGTTCGGGCTGAAAATAACAAAATATCCACTTCTCTCCCTCGGCTCGATATAGCCCTCGTCGCAGAGAAGCTCATATGCGTGCTCGACGGTTACCGTGCTCACTCCGAGCTCGTCGGCAAGCAGTCTTTTCGACGGCAGCTTGCTGTTAAATTCATACGCTCCGCTTGTAATGTCATCCCTTATCTGGTTATAAATTTGCAGATACACGGGATGATTTTGCTTATCTATTTTATATTTCATCTGGTTATATATTTTTCTCCGTTTCTGACTATTTTATATTATCAGAGCTATTATATAATATTCCCAACAGATTTGCAAGGAGGAAAAGCAAATGCAAGCAAAAAGAACAGCAAGACAAAACACAATGTGGCTTTGCACAACGGCAGTGCTTATGGCAATGAATGTGGCGCTCAGCTCATTCGGTGTTCCCGTTCCCGGCGGACACCTTTATTTAAACGACATCGTTATCTGTACGGCGTCAATTATTCTCGATCCGCTGGCGGCATTTATGGTAGGCGGTGTAGGCGCATTTCTCGGCGATTTCTTCTTCTATCCCGCACCGATGTGGGTTTCGCTTGTAACTCACGGCTTACAGGCAATCGTCATTTCCGTATTCTCCCACTACGTTTTGAAGAAAAAGCCTGTGCTCAGCTCGGGAATCGGCGTCACAATCGGCGCAATTATTATGGTTGTCGGCTATTCACTCGGCAGAGCATTTATTTACAGCACACCGGCATATGCAGTGGCAAAACTTCCGTTCCAGATTCTTCAGGCGGTTGTCGGCGCAGTATTCGGAATGCTCCTTTGCTGGAAATTCGGCATACATAAGCTCTATACAAACAAACTTATGAAGAAATAAATTGCCGTTACTCCCACTGTTTGACATATCCGTTTTTTAATGCTATGATTATGAAAACGGGGCGATAATATGGGAAATATTATGAACGACAATCTGATATATGAAATTCTGTCCGTTGTGGAAGAAATTCCGTGCGGACGGGTTGCGAGCTACGGTCAGATAGCACGGCTGATCGGTCGGGATAAAAATTCACGGCTTGTCGGCAAGGTGCTCGGCCGAGCCGAATTTTACGGCGATTTTCCCTGTCACCGTGTTGTCAACAGCTCGGGGCGCACCGCTCCCGGGTGGACTGAACAGCGTTCGCTTCTTGAAAGCGAGGGCGTGGAGTTCAAGCCGAACGGATGCGTCGATATGAAAAAATTTCAATGGGAAATCTGAAAGCACAAAAACGGGGTTACCGCACATCAATGCGGCAACCCCGTTGATTTTATTCCTCTGAATTATTTTCAAATGTTTCTGCAACATCAACCAACAGCTTGCGAATCGGAAGATGCTGCGGGCAGGATTTTTCACACTTGCCGCACTTTATGCAGTCAGAGGCTTTGCGCCCCTCCGAGGTATGAACATCGGAGTAATAGTAATCGGCATTCCAGTCGTGGTAAATCTGTTTTGCGTTCATATCGGCAAAAAGATCGGGAATCGAAATATGCTTAGGGCAGCCGTCCGTACAGTAACGGCAGGCGGTGCAAGGAATAAGATTCTTGCTTTTGAATATCTCCTGAACCTTTTTTACAGCCTCAAGCTCTGTTTCATTGAGAGGCTCAAAATTCTTCATAAAGCTGATGTTATCATTCATCTGCTCCATATTGCTCATACCCGAAAGCACCGTCATAATGCCCGGGAAGCCTGCGGCAAAACGCAGAGCATAGCTCGCATAGCTTCCGCCGTGGAGCTCATCGAAAACCGCCTTTGCATCATCGGGAAGATTTACAAGATTTCCGCCCTTAACGGGTTCCATAACAAGCACAGGCTTATTGAATTGGCGGCAAACCTCATAGCAGGCTCGGCTCTGCACTCCGGGGTCATTGTAATCAACATAGTTAAACTGAATCTGAACAACCTCGATCTGCGGATACTCTGTAAGAATCTGTTCGAGCACCTCCGCCTTGTCGTGGAAAGAAATTCCGACGTGGCGCACTTTGCCATCGGATTTAAGTTCAAATGCCGTCTCATATGCACGGCAGGCTTTGAACTTCTTGTAAGTCTCAGCATTCTGTGCGTGCATAAGGTAAAAATCAAAATATTCAACTCCGCAGGCGGCAAGCTGACTTTCAAAGAACGGGCGGATATCCTCTTCCTTTTTGAAGAAAGAATCCGTCAGCTTATTCGTCAGAACATAGCTTTCACGGGGATGACGGTCGGCAAGACATTCTTTGATTGCCGTTTCACTCTTGCCCTGAATATAACCGTGAGCCGTATCAAAGTAGTTAAAGCCGGCATCCAAAAACGTGTCAACCATTTTCTTGGTTTCTTCAATATCAACATTTTCGCCGTTCATCGGCAGTCTCATCATTCCGAATCCGAAATTTTTCTTTATTCTATCCATCAGCGGTTGCTCCTTTCGGTTATTTGTTTTATTATATCACAAACTTTCGAGTGATTCAATACAAGCCATAAAAACCTATTGCCTCGGAGTAGAATTTGTGGTAAAGTATTATGAGAATCATGAAGTTTGATTTATTGAAAGCAGTAATAAAATGTGGTATATTTATGTTATGAACCGATAGTTCAAAAGGAGTTTTATAAAATGATTAATTCAAACATTCCGATTTGCGATATTCGCTATTGCCACCGTCCCCCTGCCTCATGGATTCTTGCCGGCTTTGCCCTTCTTGAACAAGAAGGACTGCTTCGACTTGGTAAAATTAAGTGTTATAATAACTTTCTAAAAGACAGCCTTTATCAGCATAATAATATAATTGAAGTACGCATTGATGATAAACTAATTGTTTTCGATTATGAAAACGGATATCAAAGTTTTTTGGACAGAAATTTATTTGATCAGCAAATGGAGAATGTAACAGCACTTTTCAAAAGCAACTGTGACCCTCAAAAGTATATCGGTCTCAAGTGTCAAGACAAGATTCATCCATTTGTTGCAGGAACATTCAATGCAACCTGTCCCGGTAATCCATATGACAAAATATTTTCAGATCATTATGAGCTTAATCGTGACGGATTGATTAAGTTTATATATAAAATTAAACACCATCAAGAATACATAAAGTCGAATGACTATCGAAACACTGAAAATGTCAATCATTTTGATTCATACAATCTTCTTTTTTGGACACGTCTCAATGAAGAAACTGTTACCGTAGATGAGATAAACAAATCCTACCCGTTTTTAGACTATGAACAGGCAACAAAGCTTGCAAAAGAATGTTCTGAAATGCTTCGTGATATTAACCTTAGAAGAATTGAAATATGTTCAACCTTGAAAAAAGAGTACGGTGATCGCCTTATAGGAGGAATTGACAAGGGGAGTTACGCCGAAAGAGTTTGCCCTGAATTAATCACAACGGATGAGCGAATAACAACTCGCAAAAGATATCTTGAAACAATGCATTCAAATATTATAGGCATAATCTCAAGCGGTCATCAATACTGTATCGGCGCAAGGTTTGGTGAGCTCATTTCATCCGGCAGAGCAATTATTTCAGACCCTTTTCGATATGTTCTCCCCGGGAATTTCGGTGAGGGAAGAAACTATTTGTCTTTTATTTCGAGCGATGAACTTTGCGAGAAAGCCGAATTACTTCTTTCAAACTCTTCTATGGTTAACGAAATGGAAGTTCTTAACAGTCGCTATTATCACGACTCTTTTAAGCCTAATAAATGTGTATTAAACGCATTAAAAGAAGCATTGCCCGACTACGAAATTTTTAAATAATCCTAAAGGAAGTTATTATGATTAAATTTAACAACCCTATCTCCGAGGCGTGGCACGCAGATCCGGAGGCAAGGATTTATGACGGCAAATACTGCATTTACGTCACAAGAAGTCTCCCGTACGAGCAGCAGCTTAATCAGGATGTGTTCGTTTCCGAGGATCTTGAACACTGGAAGAAAATTGAGTCAATCATTGATATGTCCGGCTTTCCGTGGGTAAAGAAAGCTGTCTGGGCTCCGACTATAATCGAAAAGAACGGCAAATATTACTACATCTTTGCCACGAACGATATCCACGAGGATAACGAGGGTGGCGGACTTGAAATAGCCGTTTCCGACTCACCGACAGGTCCGTTTAAGGGCTATCTCGGCAGGCCGCTCATCGGCACGATAATTAACGGTGCTCAGCCGATTGACGCTCACCTTTTCAAAGACGATGACGGAACAATTTATCTTTACTACGGCGGATGGAAGCACTGCAATGTGTGCAAGATGAACGAGGATATGACAGGCTTTGTTCCGTTTGACGACGGAGAAATTTTCAAGGAGATTACACCGCACGACTATGTCGAGGGACCCTGTATGATGAAGAAGGACGGCAGATATTACTTTATGTATTCCTGCGGAAGCTGGGGCGAGGGAACCTACCGTGTTGATTACTCCATTGCCGACAGTCCGCTCGGTCCTTTTGACAGTCTCGGTACAATTCTTTCATCTCAGAAAGGCGTTGCCGAGGGTCCGGGACATAACGGCTTTTTCCTGCTTGACGGCGGAGAGATGCTGATGGTATATCACCGCCGCCGTGAGGACATCAAGGATCGTGACGCAAGATTTCTCTGCATTGATAAGGTCGAATTTGACGGCGATAAAATTTTGCCGATAAAAATGACTTGACCGCTTGGCTTTTTCTCGTTGCAATATTATAGCAGGGAATCCTAAGATTTATTCGGTAGTTTTCTTTGCTTTTGTTAAAAAGATATGATTAACATATATTCAAATTATGGAGGAAAGCTATGAGTGATGAAATGAAATGGCTCGAATGGGCAATTGAGCTGCAAAGTCTTGCCCAGGCAGGGCTTACTTACAGCAAGGACGCCTACGACATCGAGCATTTTGAAAGGATACGTGAGATTTCTGCTGAAATCGCAGCTCACAAATCCGACGTTCCGATTGAAAAGGTAAAGGACATTTTCTGCAATGAAAAGGGATATCAGACCCCGAAGCTTGATACAAGAGCCGCCGTTTTTAAGGACGGCAAGATTCTGCTTGTCAGAGAAAATAACGGCAAATGGTCGCTCCCGGGCGGTTGGGTTGATGTCAATGTTTCGGTCGGCGAAAACACCGTTAAAGAGGTTAAAGAAGAATCGGGATTGGACGTAACGGCACAAAGAATTATCGCCGTGCAGGACAGGGCAAAGCATAATCTGCCCGCCTATGCCTACGGAATCTGTAAAATATTTGTTCTTTGCAAATTGATCGGCGGTCACTTTGAAAATAATATTGAAACAACCGGGTTTTCATATTTTTCGCTTGACGAGCTTCCCGAGCTTGCCGAGGAAAAGAATAACGCCGATCAGATCAAGATGTGTTTTGACGCTTATTCTGATGAAAAAATGCCTGTTCAATTTGACTGAAGCAACATCCGATCCGTAAAGGGATCGGATGTTTTTTCAAATATGTATATGCAATTATATATTGCAGTAAAAGGCAAAATGTGATATAATATCGTTCAAATTAAGAGTATGAAAATAAAATGAAAATTAAAAGGTGATATTAATTGAAAAAAACTTTAAATAATATTTTCGATGTATGCTTCCTCGTTGTGGCAATAATGATCTTTGAGGCGGCATTTTCCCGAATGATTCTTCAGTCATTTTTTGCCGGGCTACTCGTGATTCCGGTTGCGTTCCTGTTCCTTTACATTTGCGGTAAAAGAACGGATCTTATTGAAAAAATCGACTGTAAAAAGGCTTGGTGGATTTTAAGAGTCCTGTCTCTCGCATTGATGATGAATCTTGCGTTTTCGTTTGAAGTTAACCTCACATGGGACTGGGGCGGACTCATCAAATCATCATATAACTACATACAAAACGGCAGTATCGACATCCCCGACTACTATGCAAGATATCCGAACAATCAGTTCTGGCTCCTTTGCCTGGTTACTCTTTTCAAGTTTATAAAGCTCTTTGCCGGCGGTGCGAGCGTCACCGTTTATAAACGTGTGACAATGGTAATTTCGGTCATTTTTGTACAGATCGCCTTTGAATTTATTTACCGCACGGCAAGGCTGATCTTTTCCGAGAAAAAAGCTTTTTTTGCAGGACTTCTTGCCCTCTTTTGCCTGCCGCTCTACCTTTACTCCGGATTCTTTTACACCGACATACCGAGCGTTCTGCTTGTTTCGATAATGCTGTTCCTGTATTTCAAATTACAGCAAACCGAAAATAAAAAGGAAAAAATTATTGTTTGCGTTCTGCTCGGATTTGTCGGAGCAATCACATATTTTGTAAAGCTGACCGCATTCATTGTTTTTGTCGCAATGATAATCGGCATCATTTTCACGAAGATAACTTTCAAGCAGTTTTTATCTTTCTTCCTTGTAAGTGTAATGACTCTCGGCGTAACGGCTGCGGCGGTCAAGGCAGTTACCGTACCGATCTATAAAAACAAATTCGGCATCACCGAGGAAATGAAAGATAAATATGAATTTCCGCCGACACACTGGATTATGATGGGTCTCGGCTTCGGTGGATTTTCACAGGAGGATATCGACCGCACAAAGAGCTTTGACACCTACGAGAAAAGAGAAAATTTCAACAAGAGAGAGATTAAAAACCGAATCGAAAACTACGGATTTCTCGGACTTGTTAACCACCTTTTCTCCGACAAGGTTATCCGCACATTCGGAAGCTGCACTTTGGCAGGCGGCGATTACATAGACCGCAAACCGTTTCATAAAAACGGAATTTTCATAAGGCTGTTCTCTCTGCACGGCGATCTTCGCCCGATCGGTTTGACCTTCTCGTGGCTCTATTATATCTTTATAACGCTCGGTATACTTTTCTCGGCGATCGAAAGTCTGAGGAAGAAGAAATCGCCGACGAATCAGAAACTTCTCGCCGGCAGAATTTCAATTTTTGCAATATTCTTCTTTATGCTTATCTGGGAATGCAACAGCAGGTATCTGTTGGCATTCTATCCTGTTATGATTCTTCTCGCCGCCGACGGACTGTCGCACTTTGTGAACGCATTCAAAAAGTACATAAGGCAATACCGCACAAATTAAAATGTGCGATACTGCCTAAAGCAAGAAACGGGTTGCCGCATTATCAGCGGCAGCCCGTTTCAGTTATATATGCACTTTTCGATATTCGGCAGTAATGTATAAATTGACCTGCCGATCATTTTTTCAAAATATTCCTTAAATTCAATTGTTTTGTTCCATCTGTCAACGGTGAACGGAAAAATTCCGTATCGCCTTGTTGTGTCAACAAATCTTTTCTCGAGAATGCAAAAGCCGTTGGCGTCCGCCAAAGAGTCGCAGAGAATTATCAGCTTATCATAATCGTCGTATTCAATATTTTCAATGAACGCCTTGATAAAATTATATTGCTCGGCTGTAATATCCTTTTTTCCGATATCTGCGTCAATATCCTTGATCGGGAAAGAATGGGTAAGACAAACTCTCGCAGCCTCATTCCAGCCCTTTGACATCGCATAATCATAGCCGTCTATTATATGTCTCACTGCGGCAATGCCGGTTCTTCTGCCTATATCGTGCAGAAGTCCGCAGACAAACGCCTTTTCACGGTCAAGTCCGCACGCCTCGGCGATCAGCTCCGCCGCCTTTGCAACGTTCATTGAATGATCGGTCCACGGTCCGGGGTTCATTTTCCCCGCAAGTTCAAGCTCGGATAATGCAATTTTTCTGTTCGGCAGCATATCAATTCACCTTTTCTTCAACTCGGCAATCGCCGCATAATGTAACACGTCAAATTCATCGGGAGCAATTCTGCTCAGCATTTTCTTATGCTCCGTTTCCCATTTTCTTATCTCAGCGTCCGACAGGGAAGTACCGATTTTAGTCCGAGACCTTCTTGCCGATGTCTTTGAAAAGAATTATAGCACATTTCATCATATATTGCAATCAACCGTTTCTGCGATCCAAATAACCAGATAAAAAGGTCACTCTTTTCCTCGGCAAGGTGACGGAATAGCCAAAATTGTGACAGTTTTCCGACTCTTCTGCGGCTTGACACTTTCGGAAAATCAAGGTAAAATATAATCAATAAAACATCCGATTTTTTCCGGATAAAAGGAGATTGATTATATGAAAATAATTACCGTAAGCCGTGAGTTCGGAAGCGGCGGACGAGAAATTGCAAAGAGACTTTCCGATGTGCTCGGTATCGCCTACTACGACAGTGAAATCATCACCGAAATTGCCAAAAAAGCCGATCTTGATGAAAATTACGTTGCTCATTCCCTTGAAAAAGGTATTCAGCCGACTTTTCAGATTCACTTTGCCTGCGCTTTTTCGCACATTTCCGCTCCCGATCCGACGGTCAAGCTCCTTGCCGCTCAGAATAATATTATCAATGAGCTTGCCGAAAGGGGCGACTGTATAATCGTCGGCAGAGCTGCTGACGTTCTGCTTGAAAAATACGATCCTTTCCGAATTTTCGTCTACGCCGATATGGAGTCGAAAATTGCAAGATGCCGCAAGCGTGCCGGTGACAGCAAGCTCACGGACAAGGAAATTGAGAAAAAAATCAAGCAGATTGACAAGGGCAGAGCCTCGAGCTACAATATGATCTCCTCAACCGACTGGGGCGACAAGCGTGGCTATGATCTTTGCGTCAACACAACAAATATGAATATTAAGGAGATAACGCCGTTCATTGCCGAGTATGCAAAGCAGTGGTTCAAGGATAAGCAGGTATGAGAATTAAACTTTCGGATCATTTTACTTATTCCAAACTTTTACGTTTTGTTTTTCCGTCAATAATAATGATGATTTTCACCTCCATATACGGAGTTGTTGACGGACTGTTCGTATCAAACTTTGCAGGTAAAACCGCATTTGCTTCAATAAATCTCGTTATGCCGTTTGTTATGATTCTCGGCGGAATCGGATTTATGATCGGCACGGGCGGCACAGCACTCGTGTCAAAGGTGCTCGGTGAGGGCAACAAGGAAAAAGCTAATAAAATCTTCACAATGATGATTATTTTTACGCTTCTCCTCGGAGCAGTGCTTTCGGTCGTCGGAGTTGTTTCTATGCCGTGGGTGGCGGAATTTCTCGGCGCAACCGAGGCAATGATGGAGGACTGCATACTTTACGGCAGAATCGTTACGGGCTTTACGGTCGCCTTTATGCTTCAGAACGTTTTCCAGAGCTTTTTGATAGCAGCAGAAAAGCCTAAGCTCGGACTGCTTGCAACAGTGCTGGCAGGCTGCACAAATATGGTGCTCGACGCAGTTTTTATCATCGTTTTCAAATGGGGCGTTGCCGGTGCGGCGATCGCAACGGGGCTCAGCCAGTGCGTAGGCGGAATTTTTCCGCTGATTTACTTCTCGGCAAAAAATTCAAGTCTGCTGCGGCTTACGAAAACGAAATTGGAGATCAAACCGATTCTCAATGCCTGCGGAAACGGCTCGTCGGAGCTTATGAGCAATATCTCCTCATCGGTTGTAAGTATGATATACAACTTTCAGCTTATGAAGTATGTTGGCGAGGACGGTGTTTCGGCATACGGCGTGCTTATGTATGTTCAGTTCATTTTCGTTGCTATCTACATAGGATATGCAATCGGATGCGCTCCGATAACCGGCTACCATTTCGGAGCTCAGAACCACAGAGAGCTGAAAAATATGCTGAGAAAAAGCTCGTTTCTCAGCGCCGTATCGGGCGTCATTCTGACAGTGCTTGCGATTATGCTTTCGTCTCCGCTTGCAAAGCTGTTTGTCGGCTACGACGAGGGACTTTACGAATTGACAAGGCACGCATTCCGACTGTTCGCCTATTCGTTCTTGCTGGCAGGCTTTAATATTTTTACCTCATCATTCTTTACTGCGCTCAACAACGGAGCGGTCTCAGCGGCGATATCGTTTATGCGAACGCTGATTTTCCAGACCTCATCGGTGCTGATACTTCCGATATTTCTCGGCGTTGACGGAATATGGTGGGCAATCACGGTCGCAGAGGTTTTTGCCTTTATCCTCTCCCTCATCTTCCTATTCGCCAAGCGCAAGAAGTATCATTATATGTAAAGAAATTTATATTAGAAAAGCAGAGATCTTCCAATCAGGAAAATCTCTGCTTCATTTTTTGTTGATTAAAGAACCTTGTTGAAGAAATCAATTGCTCTCGGTTCTTTCGGATTGAGGATAACATCCTGCGGAGTGCCCTCCTCGATGATATAGCCGTCGTCAATGAAAAGCACACGGTCGGCAACCTCACGGGCAAAGCCGATTTCGTGGGTAACGATCGCCATTGTCATACCCTCAGCTGCAAGGTCTTTCATAACCTGGAGAACCTCTCCGACCATTTCGGGGTCGAGCGCCGATGTCGGCTCGTCGAAGAGCATAATATCGGGATTCATACAAAGCGAACGTGCAATTGCAACTCTCTGCTTCTGTCCGCCCGAAAGCTGGTGCGGATAAGCCTCCGCCTTGTCCTCAAGTCCGACCTTCTTAAGCATTGCCATTGCTTCCTCTTTCGCCTTTTCCTTAGAAGCCTTTTTCAGCTGAACGGGAGCAAGCATAAGATTCTGCAAAACATTAAGATTGTTAAAAAGATTGAAGTGCTGGAACACCATTCCGATATTCTCACGGATCTTGTTGAGATCGGCTTTTTTATCGGTAATCGTCTGACCGTCAACGACGATATCGCCGCCTGTCGGCTCCTCAAGACGGTTTATGCAGCGGAGAAATGTTGATTTACCGCTGCCCGACGGTCCGAGGATTACGACAACCTCGCCCTCGTAAATATCGGTCGAGATGTCCTTGATAACCTCAAGATGACCGAAGTTCTTTTTGAGGTGAGAAACGTGAATTTTAACGTTGTTCTTATTTACGGCCACGGTCCATCCTCCTCTCAAGAGCCTTTGCAATCTTGGAAAGTATTGTGATAACGATAAGGTACATCACGCCGACAATGAGCCAAACCTGGAACGACTTGAAGTTGATTGCGATAACGTTCTTTGCGGCATTTACAAGCTCAGGGAAACCGATAACGGAAAGAATCGAGGTATCCTTGAGCGTGATGATAAACTGGTTGATGATGCTCGGTATCATCGTGCGGATAGCCTGCGGAAGAACAACTTTCTGCATTGCTTTCCAGTAAGGAATACCGAGACTTCTTGCCGCCTCCATCTGTCCGACGTCAACGGACTGGATTCCTGCACGGATGATCTCCGACATATATGCGCCGCAGTTGAGCGAAAGACAGATTATACCTGCCTGCAATGCGGTAAATGTGAATGTGCTGTGGAAAAAGTTTTTCAAAGCGTAGGGCACGCCGAAGAAAACGAAGAAAGCAAGAACGATCATCGGAACGCCACGGATAATATCGACAAATACCTGTGCGATGATGTTGCATACCTTGCTTTTAAGCACGCTGAGCATACCAAAGACGAGACCGATAACGCTCGCAAAAATCAGGCTGTAAAAAGCCATAATAAGCGTCTGTCCCATCGCCTCAAGCAGCAGCTTGCCGTAAACCGAAATTATATCTGCCATTTAGCGGACTCCTTTTGACAACAGCAGGGCATCTTTGCAGACGCCCCACCGCTCATTTTTTAATTAGCCAACGTACTTGTTGATGATTTCATCGTACTTGCCGTTTGCCTTAATATTTTTAAGACCTGCGTTAAACATATCAAGGAACTCCTGATTTGCGGAATTGAAGATTGCAAGGCCGTAATCACTGCCCTCGCTTGCTGTGTTCTCAAGAACCTTGAGTGCAAGATTGCCGTTCTTAATAGAATCCTTCATAATCGGTGTGTCCTCGAAGCAGGCAACTGCCTGGCCGCCGATAACTGCCTGATACATTGTCGGAGAATCCTCGAATGATGCGATTGTGAAACCGTACTTATCCTTGAGGCTGTTTGCATAGTCGGCACCCATTGTACCTGTCTTAACGGCAACCTGTTTGCCCTTAAGATCCTCGAAGCCCTTGATCGTGGAATCAGCTGCAACTGTCATTGTCTGTGTGCAGTGATAATATCCGTCGGAGAAGATCCAGCCCTCGCTCTTACGCTTATCTGTGATAGAAGCGCCGGCGATCATAGCGTCTGCCTGACCTGCCTGGCATGCTGCGATAGATGCGTCCCAACCAACGCTGTTAAGCTCATACTTGAAGCCCTGATCCTCAGCGATAGCGGCGAGAATCTCAACGTCGATACCAACGAGCTTGCCCGAAGCGTCTTTGTACTCGAACGGTCTGAATACTGTGTCGGTGGAAATCTTCCATACCTTTTCATTTGTGTCGTTTCCCTTTGAGCCGCAGCCTGCGAAAAGGCAGAACATTGTGGCTACGCAGAGAAGAATTGCGATAACTTTCTTCATTAACTCAAATCCTTTCAATTATTGATTCGCTAAAATAATACAGAGATAGTTTAATCTATATTTGTCAATTAGTCAAGGCTAACTGAGTTATATCCGTCAAAATTTTAACATTTTTTTGCTTTTATAACTTAAAACAAGTGTTTTCACGAGTATTGACATTTTTCTGCATCGGCGGTATGATTTATTTATTGTAAACGGAGGTAAGAACTATGCAGGATATAACGATCAGAAAATATACTAAAAACGATATTGAAGATATGAAAAACATCTGGAACGAGGTTGTCGACGACGGAATCGCTTTTCCGCAGGAGGACGATCTCACGACAGACGGGGCAAGAAAGTTTTTCGCCGAGCAAAGCTACTGCGGCGTTGCTGTAAACGGCGTCGGAGAGGTGCTCGGACTTTACATTCTTCACCCGAACAATGTCGGCAGATGCGGTCACATCGCCAATGCAAGCTATGCGGTCTCGTCAAAGAGCCGTGGACTTCACATCGGCGAAAAACTTGTGCTTGACTGTATCGCACAGGCAAAGGCACACGGGTTCGGAATTTTGCAGTTCAACGCAGTCGTTGCGACGAACATTCACGCAAGACATCTTTACGAGCGCATCGGATTTAAACAGCTCGGCACGATTCCGCACGGATTCCGTATGAAAGACGGTCATTATGAGGACATCTGCCCCTACTACATTGAGGTCAACGTATGATCAAAGCTGTTTTCATCGACATCGACAACACCCTGCTCGACTTCAACAAGTGTGCGCTTTGGTCAATGAAGAAAGCGTTTGAGGATTACAATCTGAATTTCAACGAGCAGATGTTTGACACGTTCAACACGGTTAACAACCGTCTTTGGCTCGAAATTGAAAAGGGCGATCTCACAAAAGAGGAGCTTTACGCCTGCCGCTGGAATATGATATTTGCGATTCTCGGAATTGACGTTGACGGTGTGCGGTTTGAAAATGTTTTCTATTCATATCTGACCGAAAGCGCGGAGCCCGTTGACGGTGCGCTTGAAATTCTGAAATACCTCAGCGGCAAATATATTGTCTGCGCCGCAAGCAATGCATCGTATGAGCAACAGATAAAGCGCCTTGACAATGCAGGAATGACAGAATATCTCGACAAAATATTCATTTCCGAGCAGATCGGTTTTTCAAAGCCGAAAAAGGAATTTTTCGAGAAATGCTTTGAGGAGATCGCACCGATCCTGCCGAGCGAAGCCGTTATGATCGGCGACTCACTGACTGCCGACGTCGGCGGAGGAAAAGCGGCGGGAATGAAAACCTGTTGGTACGACCACAACGCCACCTTTGAAAATTCCCCTGTTCCCGACTTCACCGTCCGCACGCTTGCGGAAATTAAAAATTATCTTTAATAATCTTAAGGCAAACCCGTTCAGCCAAAATTTACTTTGCGGGTTTGTCTTTTTTTCTTGACCTCGGGCTTATTTATTGGTATTATATAATATATGTATAATCGGGAAGGGTGTTTTTATGATAAAGATTGCTCCGTCAATTCTCTCCTGTGATTTTTCAAAAATGGGTGAAGAAACCGCACGTATGGATGCCTGCGGCGCAGACTGGATTCATATCGACGTTATGGATGGTCATTTTGTGCCGAACCTCACTTTCGGCGCACCCGTCGTTAAGTGTATCAGGAAATGCAGTGGCAAGGTTTTCGACTGCCACCTTATGATAAGCGATCCGCTCAAATACGTTGACGATTTCGTCAAGGCGGGCGCAGATATAATTGATTTTCACGTTGAGTCCGACTCCCCCGTTGACGAAACGCTTGATAAGATTATCGCCGGCGGATGCAAGGCAGGCCTTGCCGTAAAGCCGAAAACTCCCGTTGAGTCGATATTCCCGTACCTCGACAAGCTGAGTATGGCTCTCATTATGACTGTTGAGCCGGGCTTCGGCGGTCAGAAATTTATGGGAGATATGATGGACAAAATAATCGCCCTGCGCAAGGAATGTGCAAGGCGTGGAATTGATATTGACATTCAGGTTGACGGCGGAATCTCCGAAAAAACCGCTCCGATCGCTGTTGAGGCAGGCGCAAATGTCCTCGTCGCAGGCAGTGCGATCTTCGGTTCAGACGATCCTACCGCAACAATTAAGGCGTTGAGGTGCTGAGCTCTTTCCAATGCTCGTGAGTGTAGGCAACGGTCAGGCTGTCCTTTCCGATAAATCTGCCGTACTCATTGATTATACGGTTCAGCGAATTTGCCGTGTCGGTCGCAAGCTCGATCCTGTACTTTCCCTCTGCCGAAAAAATTCTTTTTGAAGCATTGCTTGGCAGAAAACGCAGAAAATCAAGCAGATTATCGACATTTTCAAATTCAAAAATCCTCGTTGCGTTCGCTTTAAGCACCACGGTTTCGGACTTTTTATTTCGTCCGCTTGCAACGGTGAACATCAAAAGACAGCCGCCGTCCGGATCGGGTGCCGCCTCAATCATAAGATTACCCGATGGGTCGACGTCACGCCCCGTATCCTTGCGGACGGTATCAAGAATCGTCCATATCACACGGCGTGTCTCAATATTGGAATAATCCATTTCATCATATGTAATATCAAGCTCGATCATATCGTCGAGGGTTAACCCTACTATAAATTTATTGCTGCTTATCGGTTGAATATCCATTTACGCATCTCCTCATAACAAAGTATATGCCTGTTAAAATCGGTATTCAACCATCAAAATATGGCAAAACCAATTTAAGAGCCGACATTATATTATATGCCGCTCTTTGGAGTAAAAGCATGGAAAAATACCAAAAATATAATAAGCGCCGCAGGAGCATAACCGAATTTCGCTCCTCGTACAGCGACAATAAAAAATATTTCATCAGCACGGACAGAAAAAGCTCATGGATGCCCGTGGTGAAATACATCACTATTGCAATTTTCTTCATCGTCTTTGTGATTGCAGGCTTCCTTATCACGGACGCACTGCTTGAAATTTCCGAAGCTCCGTATGTCGAGGAAAAAACCACCGTTTCGGAGAGTAAGACGGAAATTGACAAGAAATACTTTGAAGATATAGTTACAAAAACGCCCGATGAAATTACCACGGGCAGCAAAGGTTCGACTGATTAATGTATATACCCTATAATTCACGACTTGAATATCACAAGAGCATATTCGGGGCAGTAAAAACCGATCAGACCGTGACGTTTCGCATTATTCTGCCCCGTGATTTTTGCTGTCACGCGGCAAAGCTGGTTATAAAAAAAGCCGAGGATGAGCAATATCGCTGTCTTGATATGCACTGGGACTGTATGGAGGGCTGCGGCGAGGAGTGGTGGAAGATTGATTTCACCGCAGAAGAAGCCGCAATCTACAAATACCACTTTGAATACGACACCTCGTGGGGAACAAGCCGAATTTACACGGTCGGCAACGGCATTGCCGCCATTCAAAGCGAGGGCGATGACTGGCAGCTCACTGTCTACGATAAAAACTTTCGCACCCCCGACCGATTCAAGGGCGGCGTGATCTATCAGATCTTCCCCGACCGTTTTGCTTTCTCGGGCAGGGAGAAGAAAAACGTCCCGACCGACAGGATTCTGCGCACAGACAGGGACGGCGATCCATTCTGGGTACCGACGTCCGACGGCAAGGTTCTCAACAACGACTATTTCGGCGGCGATCTCAAGGGCATTGAGGAAAAGCTCGGATATCTGAAGGAGCTTGGCGTTACCTGCATCTACCTCAATCCGATTTTCGAGGCGCAGAGCAATCACCGATATGACACGGCGGACTACGAAAATATTGATCCGCTTCTCGGAACCGAAAAAGATTTTTCGTCGCTTTGCAAAAAGGCTGACAAGCTCGGTATAAAAATTATGCTCGACGGCGTTTTCAGCCACACGGGAGACGACAGCAAATACTTCAACCGTTACGGACGTTATCCCGATCTCGGCGCTTATCAATCGACGGATTCGCCATATTACAACTGGTACAAATTCAACAATTGGCCCGACGACTATGAAAGCTGGTGGGGTATAAAAATCCTGCCCGAAGTCAACGAGGATAATCCCGATTTTATCGAATATATAACAGGCAAGGACGGTATCGCACGCAAGTGGCTCAGGCTCGGAGCGTCGGGCTGGAGACTTGATGTTGCCGACGAGCTTCCCGACGAATTTCTCGATAACTTCCGCAAGGCAGTCAAAGCGGAAAAGAATGACGCTCTCGTCCTCGGCGAAGTGTGGGAGGACGCCTCCAATAAGTCGAGCTACGGCAAGCTGCGCCGCTATCTTCTCGGCGAACAGCTTGACAGCGTGATGAATTATCCCTTTGCCGATGCGGTGATCGACTTTATCCGCAATGCGGGAGCCGAGCTTTTTGCGTCACGTGTTATGAATATTACGGAAAACTATCCGAAAGAGGTTCTCGACGTGCTGATGAATCATCTTTCCACCCACGACACAATGAGGGCAATTACCGCTCTTGCTGGAGAGAGCTGTGCCTACCGTGACAGGAAGTGGCAAAGCACCCATTCGCTCGGTGAAAAGGACTATCTCTACGGCGTTCGGCTTCTCAAGGCGGCATCCGCAATGCAGTTTGCACTTCCCGGTATACCGACAATCTACTACGGGGACGAGGCGGGGATGCAGGGCTATAAGGATCCGTTCAACCGCCGCTGCTACCCGTGGGGCAAGGAGAACACAGAGCTTATCGAATGGTATAAAAAGCTCGGTGAAATAAGAAAAGAAAATCCCGTTTTCAAGGACGGAAAATTTGAAATTCTCTCCGCTGTCGCAGGCTGCGTAGCCTTTTCGAGAAAGAATGACAGCGAAGCGATTTTGGTTATTTCCAACAGCAATCCGCACCCGATAACCTACTATGTGAAATCCGAATGGTGCGACGCATACGATCTGCTCGGCAACGGAAAGGTTGCCGCAAATATGGTCGATATTGAAGAAAAATCAACAGTAATCTTGAAAAGAAAGTGATATAAATGGCGTTAAGAGGTCACAAATTTAAAACAAGTAAACAGGATAAGCGTGGCGACCTGATGCGTTTCTTTCTCGCATTTCTTGCCTTTGCGCTTGTGTTCGGTTCAATTTCCGCAGTCGTCATCCTCAAGCATAACGAGCTGTCGCTGAAAAGCATTTTTTCAAAAGAGACAACGACCGAAAGCGGCGATGAAACAACTGCCGATGATCAGCCTGTTTCGCCCGTAAAGCTCAGCGGAAAGACAAATTTTCTCATATACTGCTCCTCAAACGATTTTTCGGAGATGTATTTTATTCACATTGTTGAGGCGGATATGGACAACTGTATAATCAAGGATCGTCCGCTGAATCCCGACGGCAAGACCACTGACGGCAAGACGTACGTTCAGCTTCTCAAGGAGAGCGGCGCCGGAAAGCTCGTCTCCGCAATTGAGGAAAAAGAGGGCGTAAAAATCAGCAAATATGTCGGTTCAAATGCCGAGACCTTTGCCCTTGCAATTAACTATATGGACGGACTGGAATACACGGTCGATGAGAGAATCGAATACAGAAACAGCGCCTACACCCTCATACTCACCAAAGGCAACCAGACCATCAAAGGCGAAACGCTCATCAAGTATTTCAGGTACTGCAAGACTCTCGGAGTCGACGGTATGAGGACTCAGGGTAAGCTCATCTGCGCTATGCTCGACAGCTATATTAACGACAATAACGTTGACAAGGGTACAAGAATTTATCAGCGGCTGCTCTCAAATCTTGACTCGAACAGCGATATTTCATACTTCGAGGCGGCGGAGGCAATGCCGACTGTCAAGGCTTTCTGCGACTCGGAAAACAGACAAAATTCCACAATTATTATAAATGATTCAAGCATTTTCTAAGGAGGCAACACAATGTCAAAGAAACCGTTAGGAGGCTCTAAGTCACAGCCGGATCATATTTTCATAAGCATTGCCGACGATGCAAAAACGACAATGAACGTAACGTGGAGAACAAGCACCGACGTTAAAAGCGGCTATGTTCTTTACCGTGAGGACGGCTCGGATGAGATCAAAAGAACCGACGCCGACACCGATGTGTTCAAGAGCGATATCGACATCAGCAATATGTTTTGGGTCAAGCTCACAGGACTGAAGCCCGACACGAGATATTTCTACACCTGCGGCGACGACTCGCACAGAAGTGAGAAATTTAGCTTTACAACCGAGCCCGAGAATTTGACAAAATTCAAGTTCATCTGCGTTTCGGATCAGCAAAAGGGCGATTTGATAGCCCCCGACTATTCACATTTTAAAGAGATTCTTAAAAAGACTCTCGATGAAAATCCCGACGCACGATTCATCCTCACAGGCGGCGACAACACGAACTGCGGTCAGCACGAGATTCAGTGGAACGGCACATTTGAGGGTATGAAAGGTATCGTTGAGAGTATTCCCATTCAGATGGCTCTCGGTAATCACGATAACCGTGGATTCAGAGATCCCAAGCACGAGACGGGCAGATATTACGCCGAGCCGGCTGAATTTTTCGACAATCAGTTCAAGGGTTCGTACGCTTATGACGGCCCCGAAAACTGGAAAACAGAGAACTACACATTCAATTACGGCAACGTCCACTTTCAGATGATCGGCATCAACGGTCCCGAAGAGGTCAACGAGTGGATGATTGACGATATGAAAAAGAACCGCAGGCAGTGGAACATCGGTACATATCATTTCCCGATCTGCTATTCGGGTTCCGACTGCGCAAACTATGACGCCTATCCCGTTATGACCGAGGGTTTTGAGATGCTCGACATCGTGTTCTCGGGTCACGAACACAACTTTGCAAGGAGCTTCCCGAGAAGAAATGAAGAGCTTTTTGAACGTCCGTCTCAGGGTACCGTCCACTATATGCTCGGCAACTCAAATCAGAACCCTCCGGGAACAAGAGCGATTCAAAAGGTTTGGCACTCCGCTTTCTACTGTGAGGAGGAGGACGTTTCAGTCGTTGCGATAGTCGAGGTTGACGGCGATAAAATTACGCTCACGTCAAAGATTGTCGAGGACGGCAGAATTGTCGACAAATGCACGATCGACAAGGGCAGGGATGAGATCACGCCCTATGCAATCGCTCCGAAATTCAACCAAACTCGTATGACATACAAGGGTGCTCTTATGGGTCTTTGCCAGTATCCCGTTCCGTGTGAAAACATCGACGGAATCTGGTACGCCTGCTTCGGCACGCTTATAGGATATATCGGCGGACTTGTCGTCAAGGAGAAAGGCAAAATAACACTTGAAATTTACGGCAAACGTGTTGAATTTTTCGAGAACAGTGACAAGGCAATTGTAAACGGTGAGGAAAAGACGATCTGCGCTAAGGTGCTCCGCCTCCACAACCAGCTCTATATGCCCGCCGACGCCTGCGAGCTTTTCAATATGAGATGGGCATATGCGAAAAGGAATAATTTCATTTCATTTGAGCACGAGAGCGAGGACAAGCCGATCACCGTTCAGCCGTAATTGACAAGATAAAATTAATGATGTATAATCAAATCGGAGTGATGACAATGTCAAAGAAAAAAGCCGCACAACAGACGGATATCAATCTGACGGATGCGCAGAAGCGAATGGATCAGTACGTCAAGGCGTGTGAAAAAGAGAAAAAAGGCAAAGCAACCGCCCTCTCGATGATCGGCGTTACAATTGTTTGCCTGCTGATACTTTTGATCGTCGGTCTGAAGCTCAGCGGCGTTGGTTTCACCGTTGTCAGCGACGGCAACTCCGTTACTGTTGTAGATTCCGCCGACGTCAGCGGCACAAAGCTCGCCGACGTTGTAACGGTAAAATAAAACAAATAACAAATGATCCGAAATGCAGAACTCTGCGTTTCGGATCATTTTTATTCAGCACGGCGGCACGATGTGGAAAGTCTTTTTCTTAGCTTGTTTTAATCGCTCGGACTTTGGCGGTTTGCGCCGAAAACGGAGGGGTTAAAGTTTGATAAAATCTTACTCCCTCAGACGCTCACGCGCCAGCTCCCCCGGAGGAGGAGCCCACGCTCAATTCAAGATTCATTAGACTTTTAAGAAAACCCCTCAATCACGACACAGGGTCGTGACAGCTCCCCTGCATGGGAGCCAAGAATCGGTTTCTGCTGACTTTTAAAATATAAAAATAAAATTTACGTCACCGTTCAGCCTCCCCTTAAATGATTTAAGGGTAGGTGGCTCGCAGAGCCGGAGGGGATAAAGACAGGGAAATCGAAATTTTGTTTAAATGCCCCTCAAAAGAAAAAATCTCTATTTTCCCGCCGCTTATGAGAAACCTCCCCTTGATTCAAGATCAAGAGGAGGCTATAAATTTTAAATATTCGGGCTGTCTGATAACTTAATCCCGTTCAATTTGTCTGTGCCCATGTCCACGCAACGTTTACGCCGTCACAGCTTACTTCAAGACCCTTTTTCTTTGCACTGCTTACGAACAGCTCTGCAAATTCTTCGTTCGGAAATTCAATTGTTCCCTTTGCGGTGAGATATTTTGCGTCATAAACCTTTTCTTCGATTGAGAATCCGATCACCCACCAATGAAGCTGCGGCTCACGGTAAAAGATTCTTCGGTTTCCCTGATAGAGCTCAAGGCTCATAACCATCATATCCTCATCGGGAGCACACTGAAATACCGTCGTTTTAATCTGCTGCTCAGGTCGGTTATATATACCGATCTCCGCACCGTTTGCGATAAAGTAGATACCTTTCCAGATCTGGAAAAGCCAATCCTTGCCGCCGTAGGTGAGATAAATACGCTTGGTATCATAATCGTATACAGTCAGATTTGCAAGAATATCATAGGTTATGCAAAATCCGAAATATCTCTGCCACGTGTTTTTGATCGCATAGATTGTGTAATCGTCGGCGTCAATGTTGAATCCGAGAACACCACGCTCATTTTTTCTCTTCA
Source organism: Ruminococcaceae bacterium UBA6845 (assembly GCA_002449395.1). Taxonomy (GTDB): domain Bacteria; phylum Bacillota; class Clostridia; order Oscillospirales; family Acutalibacteraceae; genus CAG-488. The sequence continues at coordinate 33,236 of DKDP01000008.1, forward strand.
ATTCGTGTGTGTTCGTATCATAAATGAAGTCGGATTTTATCTTTTCGGACTTGCCGTTCTTATAATATATCACAATGAATACATTATAAATTGTCGGATCTTTCTTGTTCTGATCCGCATCGAGCGACATATGATCAATTTGAAGAAGATACATTCTTGCAAAGTCAAAGAAAAGTCCCTGCAAGGTTTTGCCCTGAGCATAGAACTCATTCGCCTTTTCCTTAAACATCGGTGCAAGAACATCAACATTAATGTTCAAAAGCTCGCAGACCTTATCCGATCCGTCCGTAAAATTCGGCAGACAGTTTGCGATTTTGATAATATCAAGCGTGCCGCCGCTCTTGATCGTCCACTCGGTGAAGATATCGTTCATAACGCCGTTGACTTCAATCTTGATCTTGTTTTCGTTTATAATATTGAAGCCGAAAACATTTCTGAACATTGCATTGATCTTGTCAACAAAAGCGAAAAACTGTGCCGTTGTCAGATGATCCTTACCCTCGTTATATCCCGGGTCGGTTTCATCATAAATTATTTCTCCGCTCGGCACATCGGCATCGGTTTTCGCATAGCCGAATGTTGCTCCGGTCGTAAACACGATTGTCAGTATCAGTAAGACCGCAAGCACCTTTTCCGTAATCTTTCTCATAGTTTAAGATCCCCTTTCATCTCTCTTTCTCTTGCGCCGATCCGTCTTAAATCTGCACACTTATCGAAAAACGCAAAAGATTAATCTCTCATTATTATTACATAATTATGAAAAATATACCTCAGCCTGAGCTAAGTACACTTACTATACAATAAATAATTCCATTTGTCAAACAAAATAAAAAACCAAAATACAATATTTCATAAATAATATAGATAAAATTAGTACAGTTTATTGAAATCGTATAACACACCTTGACATAAGCGTGAAAATGTATTAAAATAGTACAGATGTTATTGTAGTTTGCCAAACTGCAAAAGCGTCGGATCGAATCGGCGAAAACGAACATTCGGCGGTCGGTCAAACATAAATTTATTAAAATTTGTAACTTAATTAAATTCTAAGACAGGAGGTGCATTTAGACTTTGTTATCAATTAAAATATCACTGTTTGTAGTGATCATAATTGCCTGTGTTGTCGTTGCGGCAGCCGCCGGTGTTGCGGTCGGCATTGTTTACCGTAAGAAAGTGGCAGAGGCCACGATCGGTTCCGCTCAGCAGGAAGCTACCAGAATTGTGAACGACGCCGTTTCAAAGGCGGAGTCCAAGAAAAAGGAAGCGATCCTTGAGGCTAAGGACGAGATTCACCGTCAGCGCAACGAGCTTGAAAGAGAGCTTCGTGAAAGAAGAAGCGAGGTTCAGCGTCAGGAGCGCAGAATCGCTCAGAAAGAGGAAAGCCTCGACAGAAAGACGGAGAATATCGAGCGAAAGGACGAACAGCTCAACAACAAGATCAAGGCCGCTGACAAGAAAGCGGAGGAAATTGAGCTTGTTAAGCGCAGTCAGATCGAAATGCTCGAAAAAATTTCAGGCTTCAACAAGGAACAGGCTAAGGATTATCTGCTTAAAACTCTTGAGTCCGATCTCGTACATGAGAAAGCGGTCAAGATTATGGAATATGAGCAGAAAACAAAGGATGAAGCAGACGAGAAAGCTCGTGAAATTATTGCAACCGCAATTCAGCGCTGTGCCGCAGATCATAGTGCCGACGCCACGGTTTCGGTTGTTGCATTGCCCAACGATGAGATGAAAGGCCGCATAATCGGCAGAGAGGGACGTAATATCAGAACCCTTGAAACAATCACAGGTGTTGACCTCATTATCGACGACACACCCGAGGCCATTACGGTATCGTGTTTTGACCCGGTACGCCGTGAGATTGCAAGACTCACCCTTGAAAAGCTCATTGCCGACGGACGTATTCATCCGACAAGAATCGAAGAACTTTACGAAAAATCAAGGCGTGAAGTCGAGCACACAATCAAGCAGACAGGTGAAAGAGCCGCAATTGACGCAGGCGTCAACGGTATTCATCCTGAGCTTATCAAACAGCTTGGCAAGCTGAAATACCGTACCAGCTACGGTCAGAATGTTCTCAACCACTCACTTGAAGTTTCCTACCTCGCAGGTCTTATGGCAGCAGAGCTCGGCGCAGATGTCAAGACCGCAAAGCGTGCTGGTCTTCTCCACGACATCGGAAAGGCACTTGACCACGAGATGGAGGGCTCACACATTGAGCTCGGCGTTGAATACGCAAGAAAGTATAAAGAGAACGAAAATGTTGTTCACGCTATCGAAGCTCACCACGGTGACGTTGAAGCAAGAACAATCGTTGCTTGCCTCGTTCAGGCGGCAGATGCAATATCCGCTGCACGACCGGGTGCAAGAAGAGAAAATCTTCAGAACTATATCAAGAGACTTGAAAAACTTGAGGAGATTACAAACTCATTCCCATGCGTTGAAAAATCGTATGCGATACAGGCAGGCCGTGAGGTTCGTATCATGGTTAAGCCCGATGCGGTTTCGGACGATCAGATGGTACTTGTTGCCAGAGACATCGTCAAGAAAATCGAGGATGAACTGGAGTATCCCGGACAGATCAAGGTCAACGTTATCCGTGAAAATCGTGTGATCGACGTTGCTAAATAAATTTTGAAATAGAGTAAAGCTGAAAGTAATCAGGCGTTTCGGAAATTTCCGAAACGCCTTTTTAATTATATGTATTAAAATCAATAAACTTCAAACGTTGTAATCGTTGCAAAATCTCTCGTTTTTTCGATAACGAGCTTCAGCCGTCTTGCATCCATTGTCGGCAGGAGACAGATTTTCTTTCTGCCGATTGTTGTGCCGCTGTACAGCTTGTGCCATTTTTTATCGAAATAATAATAGAGCTTGAATTTTTCGACCTGCTGTCCTGTTTCAATATTTTCCGCAAGGACAACCTTGTTAATATTCCTTACCTCGCCCATATCAAGAGTGATAACGCTTTTCCTTGCTTTCGGTGCGCTCTTGAAATAGGATTTTCCCGAATTAATAAACCGTGAAGAGTGAAGATCGTCGCTGTGTCCCTCATCCTCAAATTTTCCGTTCTCGGCAAAATTCTCCTTAAATTCAATTCCGAGCTGAACTCCCAAGGTTACAAGATGTTCAACGTCAACCTTGTCGATTTTACCCGTGTGCGACGGTGAAATGTTCAGTATCAAAGAGCCGTTGTTTCCGACAGACTTAAAATAAACCTCAAGCGCCTTTGAGAGCACCTTAACGTCAAAATTTTCCGTCTCGTGGAAGAACCATCCCGGCCTCAGGGAAATATCCGTAATTGAGGGATACCAAACAAGCTCCTTTGCTCTTTTGATCTTACTTCTGCTGCCCAAATCGGGTTCGACAAGTTTCTTGGACGGTGCGTTATTGATAAGATCTTTCGGCACAACGCTCCATTCGCTCGTCCTGCTCACTCCGACGTGATTTCCGCACCAGCGAATATCGGGACCGCAGTTGCAGATCATAGCATTCGGCTGATATTTACGAACGGTATCATAGTATCTCTGCCAGTCGTAATTCTGCTGACCGCTGTTGTCACGCTCAAACCAAACGCAGAAAATATCCCCGTAATCCGTACAAAGCTCCGTCAGCTGATTGACGAAGAAATCATTATATTTTTCTGTGCCGAACGTCGGCTCGTGCATATCATACGGTGAAAGATAAATTCCGAACTTGATGTCCTCGGCGGCACATTCATCGGCAAGCTCCCTGACGAGGTCGCCCTCGCCGTCCTTCCACGGTGAATTTTTCACGCTGTGATCGGTGTATTTGCTCGGCCAAAGGCAGAATCCGTCCGAGTACTTACATGTCAGGACAAGTCCTCTCATCTTAGCCGTTTTGACGGTGCTTACCCACTGCTTTGCCGAGAAATCGGCAGGCTTGAAATATTTTTCGGGTTCACGTCCCGTTCCCCACTCCGTGTTGCAGAATGTGTTCATTCCGAAGTGGATGAACGCCATAAACTCCGTGTTCATAAACTCTATCTGCGCCTTTGACGGCACAACCCTGTTTGCTCTTTCAATATAATCCGACATAGCGATTCGATTCCTATCTGAATTAGTAAATAAATTACTGTTATTGTATCATTTTTACCGAACAAATGCAATTATTTTTATCAATCAGATTGACTGTTTTGGTTTAAATTAGTATAATTAATTTATATCTATAATGGAGGCAGTGTGTAATGAAAAGGTATATCAAAATCATCATCTCTTCCCTGCTTGTTCTTGCCCTTATGATCGGCGTCGGAACAGTGGCTTTTGCGGAAGAGGAAACATCTGACAAATTAACGGTTATTTCGTCAAATGTTGCGGGACTTCCGATTCCGTCAAAGTTTGACAAGGACGGCAAGGTCGTTCCGAAAACTCAGAAGATAATGGGCGAGATGCTCAACAACAGCGGCATTGACATCATCTGTGTTCAGGAGGATTTTCAGTATCACGCCATTCTCGCAAAGCAGATGACAAATTATCCGTACAAGACCTACACAAGCGGCGGAGTTCCTGTCGGCGACGGTCTTAATATTTTCTCGAAATATCCCATCTACAACATTGAGCGTGTTGAATGGGAAACTTATAACGGAATCCTTGACGCCGCAAACGACGGACTTACTCCCAAGGGATTTCTTAAATGCACGGTCGATTTTAACGGAGTTCTTGTTGATATTTATGATACTCACCTCGACGCTAACGGTTCTCTCGCTGACTGTGCGGCAAAGAAAGCTCAGCTTGAACAGCTCAAGGCTTACATAAATGAAAACTCCAAGGATATGCCGGTTATTATCACCGGTGATATGAATATCGCAATGCACTGCGATATCAATGCTGAATTTTATCCCGTAATGATCGAAAACGGCGGATTCAAGGACGCATGGTCAGAGTATTGCAACGACGGCGTTTATTTCACCGATCGACTTTCACCCGAGCAGAACGCCGAATACGAAGCAAAGTTCGGCGGCGGATATTGGGGTCGCTGGGATTCCGTCGAACGTGTCGTTTACCGTAGCAGCAATAATGTTGAGCTTACTCCGACGGATTTCCGCTATGAGGACTACAATAACCGTGACGGTCACGGCGTTATTACTGATCACAACGTAATGATCTGCGAAATGGAAGTTACAGCGACAGATTATGTTGCCCCGTCAATTGATCTCAACAAAGAAAAGAAAGAATGGTTCGGTCATAAACTTGTCCGCACGGTTAAGCTCACTGCAAGATGTATTTACAGAATCCTCACCGACCTTATAGCTAAGATCAAGTCAGGTGAAATTACAATAAAGTAAGGTGCTGTTATAATGAAAAAGGCTTTTAAAATTATACTGTCGGCTGTGCTTGCCGTCGTTATGATGCTTTCGGTCGGTACAGTCGCATTTGCCGAGGACGAAAATCCGAACACCACGGAAGGTACTCTTTCGGTTATTTCCGCTAACGTTGCGGGTCTGCCGATTCCCTCAAAATTTGACAAGGACGGCAAGGTTGTTCCGAAAACCCAGAAGATAATGGGTCAGCTTCTCAACAAAAGCGGCGTTGATATTATCTGTGTTCAGGAGGATTTTCAGTATCACGCAATTCTCGCAAAGCAGATGACAAACTACCCCTACACAACCTACACGAGCGGCGGAGTTCCCGTCGGCGACGGTATGAATATTTATTCCAAGTACCCCATTTACAACGTTGAACGTGTTGCGTGGGAGGTATTCAACGGAATCCTCGACGCCGCAAACGACGGTCTCACCCCCAAGGGATTTATGAAATGCACAGTCGACTACAACGGAATACTTATTGATCTCTACGATGTTCATTCCGATGCGAACGGCTCCCCTGAAGACTCAAAGGCAAGACACGCCCAGAACGAGCAGCTTGCCGATTACATTGATAAAAATTCGGCTGACCGCCCGGTTATAATCACCGGCGATATGAATGTTTACACCCACACTCAGCAGGGCACGGGTCTTTATGAAATCTTTATTGCTCGTGAGGGCTTCGACGAGGCTTGGACAATGTTCTGCCACGACGGAGTGTACTTTGACCACGATGTCACATGGGACGAACGCCAGGAACTCGAAAAAATTTACGGCGGTGCCCCGTGGGGTCGCTGGGATTCTGCGGAAAAACTTCTTTATCGTGGAAATTCAAGCGTCGACTTTGAGGTTACAGAGTTCAGATATGACGATTACAACGCGCTTGCGGGTCAGCCGGTTTCGGATCACAATATGATGGTTTGCGAGCTTAAAGTTACCACAACGGACTATGCTCGCCCCGAAATTGAGCTTAATGTCGAAAAGAGACGTCCTCTCATTGAAAGACTTGTTCACGGCACAAAAATGGTGTTCAGATGTCTCAAGCTCATCTTCACCGATCTTATCGCAAAGATTAAATCGGGCGAGATAAAATTCCCGACCAAATAAAGGAGCAGAATATGAGACCTATTACAACATTTGTAAGGCACAACTCCATTAAGGCAATGCTTGCGACGGAACACGGTATAAAAGCTGTTTCAAAGGGCAAATATGCAAAGAATCTTTTCTCCGTTGAACCGAAATTCGTCGGCACAGACGTAAGAATCATTAAAGAAACGGATGATTCAACATTCATCGCAAAATGTGACACAAGCGGAAAGATTGTAAACAAGCCCTTTAAAATTCTTGTAACGACCGATCTGCATCTCTGCGACGATATGGAGCTCATCAATAAGTCGCTTGATATGCTTGCGAAGCACGTTGAGGCGGAAAAGCCCGACCTTATTCTCTTCACCGGCGACGTCGTTCTCACCGACTACCAGCAGGTTGACTGTATTCAGTTCGGCAGATTTATGGAAAAGATGGGAATCTACTGGGCTTATGTTTTCGGCAATCATGAAGCACGTGAGGAAAAGGAATATCATAAATATTTTATGCTGAAAAACCTTGTCAGCTTTCCTCATTGTCTTTCAAAGTTCGGCGATCCGTCGCTCTTCGGCTACGGCAACTTTTTTATCAACATTCTTTCCTCTCCGACTGCGATTCAGCAGAGCATTGTTATGCTCGATTCCGGCAGAAACACAAGTCCGAAGCACAACATTGAAAACGGTGCGCCTGCCGAGCTGAAATGCTATGACTTTTTGAAGAAAGAGCAGATTGAATGGTACAAGAGAACCATTCGCAGTCTTGAAAACGAATACGGCAAATTCAAGTCCATAATGGCTATGCACATTGCACTCTGCGAGTACGAAAATGTTATGCAGCTTGATGAAAACGGCAAATATGTTCCGACAGGCAAGGCTGAAATCCTCTACGGCGGAATGTACGAGTCAATCGGCTGTTCCGAGTTTAACAGCGGAATGTTTGACGCAATTAAAGAGCTCGGCAGTACACAGGCTGTAATTGTCGGTCACGATCACATCAACGATTTCTGCGCTAAATACGACGGCGTTTATCTCGTCTATGCCCAGTACGACGGCTATAACACATACACAATGGGTTCAAACTTCGGCTGGGATGAAAAAGACTGGATGCAGGGCGTTACAATGATTGATATGACTGCCGACGGCGAAATAACTTTCAGACAGAGGTTCAACAGAGATTATTTATAAGGAGACTTTTATGACCCCATACATACTCAAAAAACATTTAACAAGAAAAATTACTTTTCTTGACAGAAACGATCCGCAGATTCCCGCCGCACTTTTCAGTGCAGTGAGTGAAGCTCCCGATCTTTCCGATTTTCCATACCCCCTCCCCTCGGCCAAGAGCGATTATACCTGCTCTGCCAAGGGTGAAAATTCGGTAATGTGGTACGGCGGAAAGACAGGAATCACACGCTTTGATCCGAACGGCGAGAGCATTGAGGACAAGATAATGTATTTCAGTGCGCACCGCCATCTGCCTCACCACGCCGTTGACGCAATCCTTGCCGACGGCGCCGATCTCTGGGCTCTTTGCAAGGATAAGGTTGCTCACATTGAGATGATTATGCTCACGGCTGAAGAAAAGGCGGAAATTCTCCTTGACGAAACAAATAAATACGTTATGCGACGTGGAATGGTAAGCCAGCGTGACCTCAGGGAATGCAGAAATTACGATTCACGCTATGCGCACGCCGCCTGCGATAACGACGGACTTTTCACATCGGGCTATGCAATCGGTGAAATGTTCCGTTATGCAACGCTTAAAGACAAGCTCGGCGAGGATCATCCGAGAGTGCAGGACGCAAGAAAGAACGCCACAAAGGCTTGCGAAGCCTGTCTCCTGCTTATGTATGTCCACGGCAGACCGGAGGGCTTTATCGCACGTTCATATCACGTTACGGGCGAGCCGATTCCCGACGACGGAATCTTCTATAAGCGAGAGGGCAAAACCGCACACTGCATCTTCACAACGGAAGCCCAAAACTGCGGCAGAATCGGCGAAGAGGTTCCCTGCGATTATCCCGTTCCCGAACGGCTTGCCGCTCTTTACCGTGATCTCGGCTATACCGACGATGATATTTCATACAAGGCGGACACCTCAAGCGACGAGGTAACCGGACATTTTCTCCAGATGAAGATCGCTCACGATTTTCTTGCGCCGAACGATCCCGAGCTTGACGAAATAATCAAGGACGCCTGCAAGAGAACAACAAAGCATATCATTGATCACGGCTTTGAATTTTGCGAGTCGTCGGGCAAGCCGACAACGTGGGCAAAATGGAGCAAGCGTTACTTTGATAACGATCCGATCGGCTATGTTGACGCTCCGCTCAATTCGTCGGAAATGCTTGTTTATCTCAAGATAACAATGTATATCACAGGCGAAAAAGGAATTTGGCAGAAAACATACGACAAGCTCATTTCCGAGGGCTATGCCGATCTCGGTGCAAAGCACTACGACAGATTCTATCAGGGCGCAATGCGTGAAAAGGTCAACCCGGAAGAGGATCTTATGTACGGCGACAATATGCTTGCACTGATGACATACTGGATACTCTGCACGCTCGAAACCGACGGGGAGCTTCTCGCCAAATACCGTGCCGCTTTCAAATCGTGGAGCGGACTTATTCTCCGTGAGCACACCCCCGGCTACGACTTTATGTACAAGCTCGGAGTTCCCGATGCGGATATCGACCTGGCAAGAGACGCAAAGTGGTTTGCCCATTTTGAGCCGAACCGTTTGATCGCTTCAATCAAATCAGCCCGTCACGATGTAGCAGTTAAGCTCGGAAGAAATTACGACGAAAAACGTGAATTTGAGATTTCCGCACTTCTTATGCCCGACGAAAGAATTGTTTCAAAGTATGACCGCAACCCCTACGATTTGTTCAAGGGCGAAAACAGGGGCACCTGTATTGAAAGCTGTTACATATACACCTACGCTTACTGGATAGGCAGATACTACGGATTTATTGACGAGGAGGGTCAGGTATGAGCAAAATTGCAGTATTGAATGAATTTAGCATTGAGGCTATCAGGGACGCATTGCAAAAGCTCAATGCCTTTGACAAGCTCAAAATAAACGGTCTTTATGCTCATCAGCTCACCGAGCTGGAAGCAATTGACCCCGAGCTTTTCGCCGAGATCTCCGATATGATTAAATCCGGCCGCTGGTTCCCGTATGCGGGTGTCTGGAACAATTCCGCCGAGCTTTCGGAAATTGCCCTTATCAAGAGCTGTCTTTATTCCGTAAGATATTTTCTCGACAATTTCGGCAAGAAATACCGTGTGTTCCACGGAAAAAAGATATATAACAATCTTTTTCCGCAGGCCGTTTACTCATCGCTTTTTGACGCCGTTGTGCTTGACGATGAAAACGAAAGCAAGTGGCTTCAGGGCGCCGACGATTTCAGAACTCTCGTTATGACAGCCGAAACCGTTGACGTGACGGATGTTGACGACGAGTTTATTAAAGCAAACGAATTTATTTCATATGAAGAGCTTGCGGACGCTTTCTTTGAATCACACCTTGATCTTGAAACAGTTACTCTCCCGACGTGCAGTATTAAGCCCGAGGGAATTGAAAAAGAGCTTATTGACGCCGAGATGCTTTCGGCAATCAACGGCGACGATAAAACCGATAAAATCCGAGAGGCTTGGATCGCTCACTTTGACGGTGAAAGCGAAAAGGCGAGAGAAATTGCCGACGGCATTTCAGGCGGCAAAGCTCCCGATATCGGCAAAATTGAGCTTCACGGCGACGGAGTTGTCCTCACCGAGGTTAAGCTCTCGGAGGACGGCAGCGGCGATACCGTTGTCAGGGTTGCGGAAACCTGCGGCAAGGAGCAGTCTGCTTATATAATGTATAACCGCCTCAATTCCGGCTTCAGATTTGAGATTATGCCCTATGAGATGCCGACATTCCGCATCACAAACGACGGCAGCGGCTACGCAAAGGAAATATACATCTGTGAATAACAAAAACCTCCCTACGGGGAGGTTTTTTGCAGCTACAAACGGATCGTAATGTCAATTCGGGTTTTCGGGCGGCGTCTCCTCTGTGTCAAATTCAACTCTTTTCACTATATTCTCAAAGCACGAGTATTCCCCGACAATGCTGTTGCCTTTCACCTGTACCGTCTGTTTTATTTTCTGAGCATGGAGCGTTTCGTGGTAGCTTTTCATTGCAAAGTCATTGAACGCCGCCAGTTCCGAATAATCCTTTGGAACCGCCTGTTTCTCCTCCAAAAAATCCGTATACTGCGTGTAAAAAATTCCGAACGGCATCTTTACCCCGTGAATATACAGCCACGATTTATGACGGTAAACCGCATCCGCCTCCCTCTTGTGCGCAAGTGATATCTCCTTTCCGAGGAAGAAGAGCGAATACACCCTTTTGGTTTTCGGCTTCAGCACCGTTATTTCCTTTTCTATCGGCACTTCGACGTTTATTGTCGTCCTTGCTACGACATAGCCGTCCGCATCGGTGAACACCGACATTCCGCTTCTTACCTGCGTCACCCCGCTTACAAGCAATCCTCCCTGCATAACCGTCTGTCCGTTCTTTATCGCCGCAGAGCCCTTATACGGTTCAATAATTTCAATCTGACCGTCCTTTCGGGCGACAATGTTTGACGTCCCGTAGCTTTTTTCGACATTCGGTCGGCGGAGTGCCTCTCTGACCTCAATCTCCGCAACCGATCCGTCAATATTTATGGAAGCCCACGACAGCTCGCCTATGCTGAGTACGGCATCGGAGTTGATATCGCTTGCGTCGAATTTATTTTTTCTGACGCCAATTTTCAATCCCGCATCGGAAAAGACGTCGGCTATTTTCTCGTCGTCAACCGCACTGTTGCCGTTTACATTGACAACCCATATGTGATTTGACATTATGGTCAGAACAAGCAAAACCGCAACGAGTCCGACAAAAAGTCCCGTGTGGCTTTCGTACTTATTACAGATAAACGGCAGGCCCGATTTTTTCTTTATACGCAGCTTCATTCCGCTCATTCGGGCGGCTTTTTTTATTTTTCTGTATCCGTCAATCGTTGTGCTGGCGTTCAATCCGTAGGGCTTTTTCCGTATCGCCCAAAGCTGAATCCCCATTGAAGTGCAAAGGTTAATAAACCTCTCGGCGAAGCCGCCGCTTGCCGTGAAACGGACAAAGCCGAAAAGGAAGTGTAAAACTCCGAAAATCATATTAAAACCTCATTCTCCAAATTCCATTGAAAGAATTGTTCCCTCAATCATCGCCTGCTCAAGAGAAAGCGACTTTATCGTTAAGCCGTAACCTATAAAACTGACGCTGTTTTTTCCGACGTTCAGCTTTATCATTGTGTCGTCATATTCCATAACGCTCTTACACCCGTCAACCATCGCACAGCAGTTTGAAATCAGCTCAATATGACTGCAATTGCGAAACACGTCCTCGGGCAGTTCAAGTCTCTCGCATATTCGGTGTGCAAGCGGTGTATTGTACTGTCTGCGGTCCTTCTGCGGCATAGTCCTCACCCTATCATAATTCAAAGTTTTTCCCTCATATATATTTACGGGTGATCCTCTTGAATAATTACAGAAAACTGATTTTTCCGCTGTTATCCGTAACGGCGTTCATAATTTTATTCTTTCTTAACCCGTCGGCTATGGGTTCGGGCGTTCGCAGCGGGCTTTTCCTCTGCGGCGAGACGGTTATTCCCTCTCTTTTTCCGTTTATGATAGTCTCCGACTACCTTGTCCGCTCGGGTGTCGGCACAGCCGTCGGAAGGATCCTTTCGCCCCTTACCGAAAAGCTGTTCAGGCTCCCCGGGTGCTCCGCCTGTGCAATTTTTATGAGCCTGATCGGCGGCTTTCCCGTCGGGCTGAGGATGATATCTCAACTGCTTGAGAGTAACAGCCTTTCCGAAAATCAGGCAAAAAGAATGCTTTGGTTCTGCGTTAATTCCGGACCCGCTTTTGTTATCGGTGCGGTCGGATCATCAATGCTCTCCAACAAGAAATGCGGAATTATTCTTTTCGCCTCTCAGACCCTTACGGCACTGCTTATCGGATTTGTCTCCCGATTTTTCGCAAAAAATGATCGCAATACTTTTTCAGCCGCACAGGTACGTATTGATCCGTCTGTTTTCACTCAATCCGTTGCAAGCGCAACCGATGCGATGCTCGTAATCTGTGCATACATCCTCCTTTTCTCAGCAATCAACCCGTTTTTAATTAAACTTGCGGCGATAAATCCTCTGTTCAACACGCTCGTCATAATGTCCGAGGTAACAAACGGCTGCTCATTTGCCGCAAAGATTCTGCCGTTTTATTTTCTTGCTCCCATTCTGCGCTGGTCGGGGTTTGCGGTGCATATGCAGCTGTTGCCGTATATCAAAAAAATCGGCGTTCCGATCCGTGAATTTTGGCTGTCGAGAGCGGTAAACTGCGCCGTGTCACTGCCGATCGCATATATTCTTTTTCGTCTCTTTCCCTGCGAAGCTCAGGTGTTCGCAACATTCTCCGAGATAATTATCAAGCCGTATTCCGTTTCCGTACCTGCCGCCGTTGCTATGCTTGTGCTCGGGGCGTTTACCATTATCGACATTAATCTTGCAACCGAGAAAAAAATATGATAAAATATTTCAGGATATTTCTTTTCGAAAGGACTGATAAAATGCGAAAAAAGCTATTCAACGGCAGTGACGTCACTCCTGCCTGTCGGCTTTGCTCACACGGAATGATAGCGGCAGACGGAGACAGCGTTCTCTGCGTAAAAACGGGCATACGACAGCTTGACTCATCCTGCCGCAGTTTCAAATATGATCCGCTGAAAAGAGTGCCGAAAAAAAATATCGGAATCGGCCATTTTACCGAAGAGGATTTCAAACTGTAACGGGAGTTTTATTATGATTGTTATTGCTCCGGATTCCTATAAGGGTACTATGTCGGCGGCCGAGGTCTGCAAAATCATAAGCTCGGAATTTCTTAAGATCGACCCACAGCTTGAGATAAAATGCTTCCCGATTGCGGACGGCGGCGAGGGAACAGTCGACGCCCTCCTTTTTAACGGCGGCGAGAAAATTCCCGTCAGCGTCTGCGGTCCCCTTTTTGAGACGGCAGATTCATTCTACGGCATACTTCCCGATTCGACCGCCGTTATAGAAATGGCGGCGGCGAGCGGTCTGCCTATGGTCGGCAAACGGAAGAACCCGATGCTGACAACAACCTATGGCACAGGTCAGCTCATCAAAGCGGCTCTTGACAGAGGCTGTAAAAAGATTCTGATCGGTCTCGGCGGAAGCGCCACGAACGACGGCGGAATCGGCTGTGCGGCGGCTCTGGGCGCAAAATTTCTCGACCGTAACGGCAAAAAGGTTTCTCTCAACGGTGCGGGACTTTCGGATATTGCGAAGATCGACCTCGGCGGAATTGACAAGAGGCTTGCGCAAACCGATATTGAAGTTCTCTGTGATGTTGTAAGTCCGCTCTTCGGCAAAACGGGTGCGGCTTATGTTTTCGCTGGGCAAAAGGGCGCTGATTTTGAAACGGTCAGACTGCTTGACAACGGACTGAGGAACCTTGCAGAAGTAACGAAAGACACCATCGGCAAGGATAACTCATCGGTCGAGGGCGCAGGAGCGGCAGGCGGACTGGGATTCGGCTTAATCAGCTTTTTGGGCGCTCGGCTTGTCAAAGGCGCACCTGCGGTTTTGAATGCAATGGAATTTGAGCAGGCGGCAAAATGCGCCGACCTTGTCATCACGGGCGAGGGCTGTATGGATAATCAATCTCTGCTCGGCAAGGCACCTGCGGCGGTTGCG
>DKDP01000052.1:0-7552 GCA_002449395.1 Ruminococcaceae bacterium UBA6845
CCTTAAGTTAATGACATTGCCTGCAAGGGAGGCTATAAATATTTTCCTCGTAATTTGCTTTAAGCGTGGGCTCCTCCTTGGGGGAGCTGGCGCAAAGCGACTGAGGGAGTAAAGTTTTATCAAACCTAAACTCCTTCCGTCACTCCTACGTCGTGCCACCTCCCTCAAGAGGGAGGCTATAAAGTGCCGCAGAGTCCGCAGGAACTGTAATGGGCGCCCCCGGCAAGGGAGGCAAGAAAGTTCCTGCGAGTATTCCGACATTTGCAATGAACCGAACTCCGTCAAAAGTCGAAAAAGGTCTTTTTTTGTCGCAGGGGGTCACAAAACCGTTTTCGGTCGGAGAGGCGTGTATAATTGATTGTGTATATGATATTCACGCCGAAAGGGAGAACTTTATGGAAGAAAAAAAGACGAGCTTTGTTTTGCCGACCGATTGTCTTGAGGATCTTGCGGACTTTTCGTATGCCGAGGCGGGGGAGCTGTTCAACGCCATTCTCCGCTATGTTGACGGTCAGGGCGAGCCTGAGCTTGAGGACAGAGCGATGAAGATGTTTTTCAGACGGGTCAAGCGATATATCGACAGCTCGAAAGCGAACTACGATAAAAAGGTGCAGGCGAACAGAATTAACGGCGCAAAGGGCGGCAGACCGAGAAAGGAGAACAGCGAAAACCCAACGCTTACCGATAAAACCGAGCGGTTTTCGGAAAAACCCTATACTGAGTCTGAGACTGAGTATAGGTCTGAATCTGAGTCTATGTCTAAGTCTGTGTCTGTGTCTGAGAATGAGTCTGAGCCTGACGGCGGCGCACGCACGCTCACGAAAAAATACGGCGAAAATAAAAATGTTGAGCTGACAGAGGACGAATTTGAGCGCCTTGCCGAGCAAATGGGTGCCGGCAAGCGTGACGAATACATTGAAAATCTCGACAACTATATGGCATCGACGGGCAAGACATACCGCAGTCACTATGCGACGATCCGCAGCTGGTTCAGCCGTGACGGCGGCAGGAAATCGACGGCAAGCTATGACATCGGCGAGTTCATTGCCCGAGCGGAAAAGCTGCCTGTGTATGAGAGCAAAAGCGATTCGTCATAAGCCGATTTTTGCATAAAAAAACTGCCGCAAACCCTAATCTGCGGCAGTCCGACGTTCGATCAGAACGATATTTTCATTATGTTTTTGCCCAGAGCCGTTGACTTTGACTCTTTCTCAAAGATTGCATAGTAATCACGGATGTTGTTGACCTCGTTGACCGAAAGCAGGAGCTTTTTGATCTGAGCTCTGAACTCGGGATTTTTCAGCAATTCAACAGCCATTTCAAAGTCACAGCGAACGCTCCTTGTCGTTCCTCTGATTGAAATGCCGTGCTCGAGCACCATTCTCGTGTTGAGCGGAACATTTTCGTTTGCAACACCCGAAAGAATGAGCTTTCCGCCCGAATAGAGCTTGTCGATAGCCTGATTTGCGGCTATTCCCGAGGCGTTTCCGCCGACAGCTTCAATCGCAACGGACATTCTCGGCAGGGAGTCGATATCGTTTGAATAATAAACGTTTGCGAAATCGAACATATCGAGCTTTTCTTTGTTGAGACCGACTATATTGACGTCACAGCCGAAGCCGTATTTTGCAACGAGCGAGATGATGAATCCCATAATTCCGTCGCCCCAGACGGTGACGCTCTTGACCTTTTCGCCGTCGGTAAAGCCCGCACGTCTCATAGCACAGCATCCGACAGAGATAAGCTCCGAGAAAACAGCTTCAACGCCGATTTCATCGGGAATCGGGATCATATATTCGTGCTCAAGGTCAATAAGCTCCTTTGAAAAGCCGTCGTAGTTGCTTGAACAGAACTTTGATTCGGGACAGTAATTGTCAAGCAGATGAGGATTGTTCCTTACACAGACCTCACACTTTGTTCCGTCGCAGTCCGACTTGCGGCAGGGAAGAAGAACCACCCTCTGACCGCTTTTGAATTTACCGCTTTTATCACGGATAACAACGCCCGTCGCCTCGTGAATAAGGCTCATCGGGAACTTTCTTTTGAGAATACTGAGACTTCTGTTGCCGAGGTAGTAGCGGATATCCGCCTTGCAGACCGCCAGAATCTCGGGGCGCACAAGAACATTTTCGTTTCTTATATCCTCAACAAATATTTCAAATCTTTTAGGCTCTGTAATTTTGTAACTTTTAGCGAACAAAATTAACCAATCCTTTCTGCCTTATCTTCCGGCTCTGACGATGGATTTAACAAGGAGGAGATCCTCCATTGTGGTGATCTTCATATTGAGCTTGTCGCCCATAGCCATTCCGATTTTCACGCCTGCCGAAAGAACAAGTCCGCAGTCGTCTGTCATTACCGGACGCTTGTCCTCGGGGAGAGCGAAGTAGTCGTCATATGCTTTTCTGACGATCGAATACTTGAACGACTGGGGAGTCTGACCGAGGTAAAGCTCTTTTCTGAGAGGAATTGAGTCAAGAGTTTTTTCGTCAACGCTCTTGATTATTGTGTCGTGAGCGGGGATAACCGTGTCGCACGCACCGTATTCCTTGACCTTTTCAATGTTTTCGTTGATGATCTTCTGAGAGACAAGCGGTCTTGCGGCGTCGTGGATGATGACGTAATCGTCACCGGTGCAGTCCGCCTGAACGGCGTTGAGCGCATTGAGCGAGGACTCCTGACGTGATGCGCCTGCGTCCGCAATCCAGCGAACCTTGCGAATGTCGTATTCCTTGAGCCAGAGGGAGAGATCGTCCTGCCACGCCTTTACGCAGACGACGCAGATAGCGTCAATCTTCTCGTTGATTTCAAATGCCTCAAGAGTGTGAATGATAACGGGCTTGCCGTAGATATCTATGAACTGCTTCGGACGGTCAACCATACCCATTCGGCTGCCCGAACCGCCTGCGAGAACAACTGCAATATTCATATAATTACCTCAATTCGTAATTTATTCTCTGTAAATTATACTATACCCTTTTTTATTTGTCAACAAACCCCCGTGACGTATATTTATCTATTTTGCGGTTGAAAAAAGTTTTATTATATTGTATAATTGATTAAATTTAGCCGATTGGTTGAGCGTGGGCTCGATAAAAAACTGTAATAGGCGCCCCTTTAGGGTAGCGCAGTGTCGACAGGATTTTCTTAGGCGCCCCTCGTAGGGGAGCTGGCACGACCTTGTGTCGTGACTGAGGGGTTTTATAAAAAGTTTGATGAAATTATCGTTAAGCGTAGGCTCCTCCGTTGGGGGAGCTGTCAGCGCAAGCCGACTGAGGGAGTAAGGTCTTATCGAATTTTAACCCCTCCGACTTCGGCGCAAACCGCCGAAGCCACCTCCCCTACAAGGGAGGCAAGGAATGTCAGTAGAAATTTTACATAGGCGCCCCTTTAGGGGAGCTGGCGGCGTAAGCCGACTGAGGGGTTTTGTAAAAAGTTTGATGAAGTCCTATTTAACCCCTCCGTTTCGCTCCGCTCAACACCTCCCCTGCAAGGGAGGCAAGGAAAAAGCCGCAAATCTGTAAATCTTAAAATCATCAAAAAGGAGGTCTAATATGGTTTTTTCATCGACAACATTTTTGTTTTTGTTCTTGCCCGTTGTGCTGATAGCCTATTACAATCCTTTTATAAAATCGCTTGCGTTCAAGAATGCCGTTCTGATTTTATCAAGCATTTTCTTCTACGCCTGGGGCGAGCCGATTTACGTTTTGCTTATGCTCGGTTCGATTCTCGCTAACTGGCTTCTCGGACTGATCGTTGACAAAAACCGTGAGAACGGGAAGAGTAAGGCGGCTCTCGTCATTTCGGTAATCGTCAATATCGGGATGCTGTTCGTGTTCAAATATCTCACCTTCACGCTGAAAAATATAAATGCGCTTTTGCACACCGATATAAACACGCTCAATATAACCCTGCCGATCGGAATCTCGTTCTTTACGTTCCAGGCGATGTCATATGTGATTGACGTCTACCGCCGTGACGGCGAGGTGCAGAAAAATCCCTGCAACGTTGCGCTTTACATATCTTTCTTCCCTCAGCTCATCGCAGGTCCGATCGTGCGATATCAGACGATCGCCGACCAAATTAAGAGCAGAAACGAAAATTTTGCCGACTTCACGGACGGCGCTTACCGATTTATGATCGGATTCGTGAAAAAGGTGCTGATTGCAAATAACGTTGCGATAGTTGCCGACGGAATATTTGATAACGAGGTCGGCTCGGTCTCGTCTGCCTGGCTCGGTGCAATTGCATATACTCTTCAGATTTTCTTCGATTTTTCGGGATACAGCGAGATGGCGATCGGACTCGGAAAGATGTTCGGCTTCGATTTCCTTGAAAACTTCGATTATCCGTACATATCAAAATCCGTTTCCGAGTTCTGGCGCAGATGGCATATATCGCTCGGCACGTGGTTCAGGGATTATGTCTATTTCCCGCTCGGCGGCAGCAGGGTCAAGAAAAAATCACGGCTTGTTTTCAATCTGTTCGTCGTCTGGTCGCTGACGGGAATCTGGCACGGCGCAAACTGGACGTTCCTTGTCTGGGGCTTGTTCTATTTCGTTATCCTCACTCTCGAAAAGCTCACGGGATTTTCAAAAAAGCTCGGAGCTTTCAGCCATATCTACACGATGCTCCTCGTCATAGTCGGCTGGGTCGTTTTCAGGTCGAACGATATTGCGTCGGCTTGGAATTATCTCAAGGATATGTTCGGATTCGGAGCTCTGCCGCTCTATGACAGCACGACAGTATTCTATCTGTCGAATTACAGTTTTTTCCTCGTGCTCGGAATAATCTGCTGTTTCCCGATAATCCGCACAATAAGGAAAAGGGTCGATACAAACAAACCGATTTATATAATTATCTCGGGCATTATCCTCATCCTCACGTTCTTAATTTCCGTAACATACACAATCAAGGGCACCTACAACCCGTTCATTTACTTTAACTTCTGACAGAAAGGGGGCGGCATTCAATGAAGAGAAATAAGTCGTCATATTTTGTCGGCATTGCTTTTATTTGCATTATTGCCGCTTTCTTCGGCTCTGTGATCTTCAGGTTTTACAGGGCACAGGTCTATTTTGACTACGGCGGCACGACGGCTCAGTCCGAAATCTCGGCGCCGTCGGCTTCGTCGGCGGCGGAGTCAGTCTGGGTAAAGGAATATCCGTTCGACGAGGATGAAAAGTTTAGCTATGACAGAAAAACCGAGGTCGTTCCGCAAACGGTTCAGACGCAGTCGACTGTGTCGAAAAAGACGGAATACCTGACATATGTCAACTGGTTTAAGAACAGCGTCGATTACTACACGACAAAGCTGCTGCCCGGAAGAATGAGATATGTCGAGGCAAACGCACTTTTCAGCAAAACGGTCGGAATGAAAATAATCGCCGGAACAGATTCCGTTGTGGTGATGAAAAACGGATACCTGACGTTTGAGTCGGCGCCTGCCGATACGAGCGAGGCGGTTGAAAGCGTGAAGTGGTTCAGCGACGAAATGAAGAAGAGAAACATTGATTTTTCTTACGTCCAGTATCCGTCGAAAGAGGATAAGAATGACGAACAACTTCCCGACGGAGTTGTCGATTACAGCAACAAGAACGCTGATTCGCTCCTTGCCGGACTTGAGAAAAACGGCGTTAATTATCTCGATATGAGACCTTTGCTCTCGCAAAAGGACAGCGACTGGTACTCCGATTTCTTCAAAACCGACCACCATTGGAAACCCGAGACGGGCGTATGGGCTTCGGGAAAGATCGCCGAAATGCTGAACGGCAAATTCGGTTACTCGCTTGACACCGATATCGGTAATCTCGAAAACTATAACGTTGACGTATATGAAAAATACTGCCTCGGCTCGCAGGGAAAGATTGCGACCCTGACCTATGCGGATCCCGAGGATATCAGCCTTGTTTATCCCAAGAAGAGCACGAGCTTTACCGTTCAATACGATAACGATGCGGCAAAAACAGGGGCGTTTGAGGATGTTATGTTCAACCGAAATTATTTGAACAAGGATTATTACAACAACTCGGCATATTCGACCTACATCAACGGAAATAAAACGATCACCCGCATAAAAAATAACGACTGCAAGAACGGCAAAAAAATACTCATTATCGGCGGCTCATACAATAAGTGCGTCGTGCCGTATCTTTCGCAGGATTTTGAGAGCACGGAGCTTCTTGACAGAAGATATTTTGACGGAAGCGTACTGAATTATATCGACAAAACGAAGCCGGACGTTGTTCTTGTTGCCTACACGCCGACTCTTATATCGGACGCATCAACCCACAGCTCAACATTTAATTTTGAGTAAATTGCTTTACTTTTATATTTTAATGTGTTAAAATGTAAAAGCAATCGGAAATAATAACGGAGATGCTTATATATGGAAAAGAAACTTAAAGATAAAAATACGGATATGTTTTTTGAGGCGATTCTTCACCTGAAGTCGATCGACGAATGCTATGATTTTTTTGAGGATCTTTGCACCGTCAACGAGCTTAAGTCGATTTCTCAGAGAATAGTTGTCGCAAAAATGCTTCGTGACAAAAAGGTTTACAGCGAAATTGTCGATCAGACAGGCGCAAGCACGGCGACGGTCAGCCGAGTTAACCGCTCGCTCCAGTACGGCTGCGGCGGCTATGACCTCGTCTTTGACAGAATGAAAGAGGAAAAAGGCGAATGAGCGGCTACAATGCGTTTGCAGAGGTTTATGACAAGCTGACCGATAATATTGAATATAAAAAGCGTGCCGATTATGTCAGTGCGCTTTTTGATCGTTACGGGGTGAGAGGGAAGGAGCCGATCCTTGACCTTGCCTGCGGAACGGGAAGCCTCACGATCGAGCTTGCAAAGCTGGGGTATGATATGATCGGCGTCGATTCCGCATATGCGATGCTTTCGCAGGCGCAGAACAAGAAGTATGAGGAGAACGCCGATGTGCTTTTTCTCTGCCAGGATATGACCGAGCTTGACCTGTACGGCACAATCAGCGGTGCGGTCTGTATGCTCGACAGCCTGAATCACCTTGACAGCGCCGAGGACGTCAAAAGGACGATAGAAAAGGTCGGACTTTTTATGGAGCACGGCGGAATATTTATTTTTGACGTGAATACAATATATAAGCACAGGGAAATTCTCGGAAACAATACGTTTGTGTATGACTGCGACGATGTTTACTGCGTATGGCAAAACAGCCTCAATGACGACGACAGCGTGGATATTTCACTCGACATATTTGAGCAGGAGGACGGCGCCTATTACCGAAGCGGCGAGGAGTTTTCCGAAAGGGCATATCCGATCGAGCAGTATAAAAAGTGGCTCAGTGATGCGGGATTTGAGATCCTGCATATCTACGACGAGATGAGCGACCGTGAGCTGAATGACCAAACTCAGCGTGCAGTCTTTGTCGCACGGTACAAAAATAGACGTTAGATGTTAGATTGTAGATGGTAGACGTGCGATGAAAATATTTTCATCTTAATTTGCTTTAAGCGCGGGCTCCTCCGTTGGGGTAGCGCAGTGTCAGCAGGATTTTCTTAGGCGCCCC
>DKDP01000052.1:7618-8273 GCA_002449395.1 Ruminococcaceae bacterium UBA6845
GCGCAGCCGTCTGAGGGGTTTGTGTAAAGTCAGAAAAAATTTGCTTTAAGCATAGGCTCCTCCTCCGGGGGAGCTGGCGCGTAAGCGACTGAGGGAGTAGAAAAATGATAGATTACAAACACGATTTAATCAAGAAAGCACAAAAGCTACGGCGCAATGCCACCCCTCAGGAAAATAAGCTATGGTACGAATTTTTACGAACTTATCCGATAAGATTTCAACGGCAAAAAGCAATTGATTGTTTTATAGTTGATTTTTACTGCTTTAAAGCAAAGCTGATTGTGAAAATAGACGGTTCTCAGCATTATGAAAGTGCAAATAAAGAATATGATGACGTGCGAACAGCTAAACTTGAACAATACGGTATAAAGGTTTTGCGGTTTTCAAATTACGAAATAAATACATATTTTAGTGAAGTCTGTGAAAGTATAGACAATGAGATAAAGCAACGGATATGATTCTTTTGCTAATTGTATTAAGGTGCAGATTTTCTTGCCTCCCTCAAGAGGGAGGTGGATTTGACGCTATGCGTCAAAGTCGGAGGGGTTTAAGTTCGATAAGACCTTACTCCCTCAGTCGCTTTGCGACAGCTCCCCCAAAGGAGGAGCCCACGCTCAAAGCGAATTATGAGGAAAATATTTATAGCCTCCCTCTT
>DKDP01000052.1:8433-8576 GCA_002449395.1 Ruminococcaceae bacterium UBA6845
TCTGAAATCTAAAATCTATCTTCGGAGGAACGATAAAATGGGTAAATTGGTAAGATGTATTTCTCGGGACGGAACGCTCGTTATGATGGCGGCGGACACAACCGATATGGTCGAAAGATCACAGCAGATACACAAGACGTCGG
>DKDP01000052.1:8630-9509 GCA_002449395.1 Ruminococcaceae bacterium UBA6845
CAGCAGATACACAAGACGTCGGCGGTCACATCGGCGGCGCTCGGCAGACTTCTCACGGCGTCGAGCCTTATGGGAAGTATGCTCAAGGGCGAAAACGAGAGCATTACGCTGAGAATAAACGGCGGCGGTCCGGCAGGCACGGTAATGGCTGTTTCCGACAGCAGCGGCAACGCAAGGGGCTATGTTCAGAATCCCGTCGTTGAAATTCCGCTTAATTCAAAGGGCAAGCTCGATGTTGCCGGCGCACTCGGAACGGACGGCTCGCTTACGGTTATCAAGGATCTCTGCCTGAAAGAGCCGTACGTCGGTCAGATTCCGCTTGTAAGCGGCGAAATCGCCGAGGATATAACGAGCTACTATGCAACGAGCGAGCAAATTCCGTCGGTATGTGCACTCGGCGTGCTTGTCGATCCCGACCTTTCGATAAAGGCGGCAGGCGGATTCATAATTCAGCTCCTGCCGACGGCGATGGACGACACGATAGACGCAGTCGAGCGCTGTATAAAGGATATCCCGTCCGTGACGTCGATGCTTTGCGACGGGCTCAGTCCCGAGGAGATTTGCAAAAAGGTTCTCAGCGAGTTTGAGCTTGATGTTCTTGACACGTCAAATCCTGTCTACAAGTGCAACTGCTCACGTGAAAGAGTGGAGGCGGCTCTGATTTCCACGGGTAAGGAATCACTCGAGGAGCTTTCAAAAGAGGAGAACACCGAGGTTTGCTGTCAGTTCTGCGACAAAAAATATGACTTCAGCGGCGAGGATATAAAAAGATTGCTCAAATCCGCAAAGAAAAAATAAAAACTCTGAAAAAGGTATTGACAAATCGCTTATATTATGGTAAAGTATTGACTGTCGCTGCGGTACTGAGCAACGACGTTA
>DKDP01000040.1:0-55950 GCA_002449395.1 Ruminococcaceae bacterium UBA6845
AAGCGGTCCCCCTCCCCTTGAATCATCCAAGGGGAGGCTGAAATGGGTAAAGGTAGCAGGTATTAACCGAGGCTTCCCCTCGAGGGGAAGGCTGATAAGAGTCTGCTGAAAGGGACTAACTTTCTGCTGTTTCATTTTACAACAGCAAAATGCACAACAGATCCTCTTCAAATTTATCTAAAATGCTCTGTGCTTTTCAAAAGGGGCAACATTATTTATATAAATTCTTATTATGTCTTTACATTTCCTGAAAAACTTGTTAAAATACTGTTATATTTTACCTTGAGGTGATATGTATGTCTGAAAAATTAGGAGTAGCCATTATCGGCTGCGGAAACATTTCCCGATCACACATCCCGAGCTACCTTAAACTCGACAACGTTGAGATCCGTTACTTCTGCGATATTATTCCCGAACGTGCGGACAAGGCTGTTGAGACCTACGGCTGCGGCAAGGCAGTATACAATTATAAGGAGCTTCTCGGTCACGACGATATCGACATCGTTTCCGTCTGCACCCACAACGACTGCCACGCCCCGATCTCGATCGACTTTATGCGTGACGGCAAGGACGTGCTTTGCGAAAAGCCTGCCGCAAGAACTCTTCCCGAGGCTCTCGAAATGCAAAAGGTCGCTCACGAGACGGGCAGAATGCTTTCAATCGGCGTTGTAAACCGTTTCGTTGACACGGTCAATAAAATCAAGAAACTTATCGAAGACGATGTTCTCGGTGAGGTATATCAGGTATACATCAGCTTCAGGTCTCACCGCTCAATCCCCGGACTCGGCGGCGATTTCACCACGAAGGCTGCCTCCGGCGGCGGAGTTCTCATCGACTGGGGCGTTCACTTTATCGACCTTGTTCTCTACTGTCTCGGCGATCCGACTCCCCTCACCTGCTCCGGCGTTGCACATTCAAAGCTCGGCACGGCGATGAAGGACTATGTTTACACGAGTATGTGGGCTGAGGACACCAAGGACACCGAGAACGGAACCTTTGACGTTGACGACTTTGTTACGGGTCTTATCAGAACCGACAAGGCGACAATCACGCTCAACGGCGCCTGGGCGCAGAATATCAACGAAAGCGAAATGTTTGTTGATTTTCTCGGAACCAAGGGCGGTATAAGAATGCAGTACGGCGGCAAGTTCAAGCTCTATTCAACAATGGGCGATATGCTCACGGAAATCACGCCGGACTACAATTCGGCAGGCTTTGACTATGCGGCGGAAATCAAGTCGTTCGTTGATTCCGTTATCACGAGAAAGCCGAATCAGGCATATATCGACAATGCCGTTATCACATCAAAAATTCTTGACGCAATTTACAGATCATCCGACTCCGGCAAGGAAGTCACATTATAATCGGAGGAAATTAAAACAATGGACATTAAAATTTACAACAACGCCGAAGAGATCGGCTGTGCCGCCGCTCAGCTTTATAAGGAGCTTATAGACAGCAATCCGAGTACGGTTCTCGGTCTTGCAACGGGAGCAACCCCCGTTCCTACATACAAGAAGCTCATCGAGCTTTACAAGAACGGCGAAATCAGCTTCAAGGACGTTACCACGTTCAACCTTGACGAATACTGCGATCTCGATAAGCACGACAAGAACAGCTACTACACATTTATGCACGAAAATCTCTTCAATTATATTGATATAAAGGAAGAGAACGTCAACTTCCTTGACGGAAATGCCAAGGACTGCGACGCAGAGAGCAAGCGCTATGCCGAGGCTATCAAGGCGGCGGGCGGAATCGACCTCCAGCTCCTCGGAATCGGCACAAACGGCCACATCGCTTTCAACGAGCCTGCCGACAAGTTCACCGACGAGGCTTTCAAGGTGACCCTCACCCAGAGCACGATCAATTCAAATCAGAAATATTTCGGCGACGTTCCGATGCCGAGATACGCTATGACAATGGGTATCGGCTCGATTATGCGTTCAAAGAAAATTCTTCTCATCGCAACGGGCGAGAGCAAGGCAAAGGCGATCAAGGCGATGGTTTCGGGAGAAATCACTCCGCAGATCCCCTGCTCAATCCTTAACGAGCACAAGGACGTCGTAATTATGCTTGACAAGGCAGCCGCAAGCCTTATCAATAAATAAAAATAGCCGCAGTACATTTACGATCTATGTGCTGCGGTTATTTTTACCCGAAAACCGCTTCCAAATATAGATAAATTGTAAAAAATACCGCAGATAATAAAAAAATTGTTGTTTAGGTCTTGTAAAAAAAGTGTAAATGTATTAAAATACTGTTGTTATGCTGACTTGTTATCGGCAGATATTTCATTAAGTAAAGGATGAATACAATGGCTAATGAAAAGTCAAAGGCAGAGCAGTACCGTGACGAACGTAAGGCTCGTATTGCAAAGTCTGCCAAGAAAAATGCGCACAGCATGGAAAAGAGAAATACAGCCAAAAAGGTTGTCGGTAAGGTTATTTCCATCGTTCTCTGTGCGGTAATAGTTCTGGGAATCGTAGGTTTCTCCCTCAACTACTACGGCGCTCTTCAGAGAGTTATCAAAATCGGCGGCGTAGGCTCGGATCAGCCTGTCACCATTGCCGAATATGAGTACTTCTATATGCGTGCCTACAATCAGGTTCGTTATCAGGCTCAGTATTACCAGTACTACTATCAGACAAGCACGGGCTATGATACAAGCCTCTCCCCCGAGGATCAGACTCAGACAACAAAGGATGCCGAGGGCAACGAGATCACATGGGTAGAGAAACTCCATAACGATACTCTTGAGCTTATCCAGCTCCACAAGGCTTACTACAACGAGGCCGTTAAGATGGGTCTCAAGCTCACAAAGGCTGACGAGGCTTTCATTGACAAGCAGATCGACAGTCTCCGTGATGAGGCTAAGAACGCAGGTTCAAGCTCAAGCTCTTCAAGCGACGAGAAGAAGGTAACATATTCCCTCAACGCTTATCTCCGTAAGGTTTACGGCGGCTCAATCAACGAGAGATTCCTCCGCAAGGAGCTCAAGATTCAGGTTCTTGCTCAGAAGTACCTCACTCAGAAAACAAACGATATCGCAGCAGGCTACGACCAGGCTGAAATCGACAAGGTTTACAAGGATGCAACCTCAACATACGATTTCGTAACCTTCAGAGCTTATACATTCAAGACGACAGAGCTCACAGCGGAAGATAACGAGACCGACGCACAGCTCAAGGCTCGTCAGACAAAGGCAGACGCCGAGGTTAAGAAGAACGCAAACGACTTCTACAACGCAGTTACAAATGAAGCTACTTTCGCCGCTAAGGCTAAGGAGCTCAATAAGGACACAGCCGATTACAACGTTGACGAGGAAACAAAGTATTCAATGCTTCAGGATTCCGTAAAGAGTACATTCTCCGAGGATGCGGCAAAGTGGCTCTTTGACAGCTCAACAAAAGCAGGCAGCAAGAAGCTCTTCTCCGATGAGACAAACGGTAAATACATCGTTGTCCTTGCAGTAAAGGCACCTCATCAGGAGCAGACGGTTACAGCACGTCACATTCTCATCTCGACACAGGATCAGAGCACACAGCAGGATCTTTCCGACGAAGAGATTGCAAAGAAAAAGACACAGGCTGAGGATATCCTCAAGGAGTTCAACGAGGGCGACAAGTCCGAGGACAGCTTTGCGGCACTCGCAAACGAGTACACCGAGGACAGCGGTTCATCATCAAACGGCGGTCTTTACGAGCACATCTATCCGGGTCAGATGGTAGCTGAATTTAACGACTGGTGCTTCGACGCTAACCGTAAGGCGGGCGACGTTGAAATGGTTAAGACGGACTACGGCTACCACATCATCTATTTCGTTGCTAAGGACGGCAAGGATTACTACGACTCGGCTATCCGTTCGAGCAAAGCAAACGACGATATCGAGACAGAGACCAAGAAGCTCCAGGAGAGCGACGATTACAAGATCGGTCTCGGTCCCCGTCGTACAGACTATGCGGAGAAGAGAGTCCTCAAGAAGATCAAGTATCTTGTTGAGCTCAGCAACTCCAACTCTTCAACAAGCTCCGCAAGCTAAACAGCATATCAAAAGCGTCTCCGATCGGGGGCGCTTTTTTTGATAATGCGGTTCTTGATTCAAGGCAAAATATGAACAAATTGTAAACAAAATGTCTTTTCGGGCGGTATATAACGGCGTGCTGTTATGTACCGCTCTTTTTTTCTTTTAGGTTGAGGGGCAACCCTCAGGACGGTTAACCGTAGAAAAATGAAAGGAAGTTTTTATGGCACTGGAAGAAAAAGAAAAACAGTTCTGTCTTTTCTATTCTCAGTCAAGGGACGCCCGCTCCGCTGCGGCAAAGGCGGGTTACGGTCTGAAAGCACGCAGGCACGGCCTCGCACTGCTTGAGCGCAAGGATATCAGAAAGGAAATCGAGCGGATAGAAAAGCTGAGGCGTGTCAACCGTGAGGAAATAATCGCCGGCTACCGTCAGCTTGCGTTCGGAAATATTTCGGACGCCGTCAGACTGGCTTACTCCGACGACAAACCGACGCTCTGCACGGAAAAGCTCGATCTTTTCAACGTCAGCGAAATCAAGCGCCCGAAAGGCGGCGGACTTGAAATAAAATTCTTTGACCGAATTAAGGCGCTCGAGCATCTCGAACAGCTTTGTTCTCTCGGCGATGACGATAAAGCCCTCCCCTTTTACCGTGCGCTTGAGAACAGCGCCGCAATAATGAGGACTGATAAGATTGAATAGTTCGCTCTCATCATTCAAAAAATTTTCCGAAAAGCAGCTTCGTGTTATGACCTGGTGGTGTCAAAACTCCGACGACAGAAATTATGACGCCGTTATCTGCGACGGAGCGGTTCGTTCGGGAAAGACGGTGTGTATGTCGCTTTCTTTTATTGCCTGGTCGTTCTATGCTTTTTCCGACACATCGTTTGCAATTTGCGGAAAAACGATAGCATCACTCAAACGGAATGTTATAACTCCGTTGAGCCCAATTTTAGCCTCCCTCGGATTTGCAATAAAGATGAAGTCATCGCAGAATTACATAGAAATGACCTATCAAAATACAGTCAACCGTTTTTACCTTTTCGGCGGAAAGGATGAGGGCTCGGCGGCTCTGATTCAGGGTATGACCCTCGGCGGAGTTCTGCTCGACGAGGTGGCACTTATGCCCCGTTCGTTCGTTGAGCAGGCAATTGCGAGATGCTCTGCCGACGGATCAAGGCTGTGGTTCAACTGCAACCCCGAGCATCCGATGCACTGGTTCTACCGTGAATGGATACTTAAGGCGGAGAAAAAGAACTGCCTTTACCTCCATTTCACGATGCGTGACAATCCGTCTCTGACTCCGAAGATAATAAAACGATACGAAAGCCTGTACTCGGGCGCATTCTACAAAAGGTTTGTAGAGGGCAAATGGGTTGCGGCGCAGGGCGTTGTTTACCCGATGTTCAACGAGGAAATTCACGTTGTTATTCCTCCCGAGACGTGTTGTTTCTCCCGTTTCTTCATCTCCTGCGACTACGGCACGGTGAACCCGTGTTCGTTCGGTCTGTGGGGCGAGTACGAAAAGAAGTGGTACCGTATCCGTGAATATTACTTCGACTCCCGAAAAAAGGGTGAGCAGAGAACGGACGCCGAGCATTATGACGAGCTTGAAAAGCTCGCCGATAATCTCAGCATTGAGGCGGTGATCGTCGATCCGTCGGCGGCGAGCTTCATTCAGTGCATACGCAGAAAAGGACGGTTCACGGTGATACCCGCAAAGAACGATGTTGTTGACGGCATCAGGCAGGTATCGGACGCCCTTAAGCAAAGGCTTATTTATTTTTCGCCCGAGTGCAAGGACACGCTCCGTGAATTTTCGCTTTACAAGTGGGACGATAAAGCAGTACGGGACGCACCGCGCAAGGAAAATGACCATGCAATGGACGATCTCAGATACTTCGTCACTACGGCGCTGAATGCGCCCGAAAATGACTTTTTCGTGATGAGCGTTTCAAGATAACACTTTTCCGACCGTCATCAGCCTGCCTTTTGACGGTTGCCCACCAAAAAAGAAAGGAGAATTTCAGTGGGAATATTCAAAAAATTATCCGCTGCAAAAACTGCGGTTTCAGCGCCGCAAACCTACAAAAATAATCCTTTCAGTCTTCTTGACAGCTACACGCCGCTCTCAACGGTGCAGAACAGCCTGTACCGTGAGCTCCGTGAGGCGATCCCGATTATTGACGCCGCAATCTATAAGATAATCAGATTGACGGGCGGCTTTCACATCGACTGTGAAAACAAAAGGTGTGAAAGAGAGCTGCGCCGTTTCCTCTCCGAGGTCAAGGTCGGTTCGGGTCAGCAGGGCATAGATTTCTTTATGTCCGTTTATTTTGAACAGCTTTTGACCTACGGAACGGCGATCGGCGAGATGATCACCGACTCCGACGGCAATTTCTGCGCCCTCTACAACGCCGATCTCGGCGATATTGAATTGAAGCGCAGTGACGACGGCTTCTCAACGGTCGTCTGCGTAAAGGAGCTTGCCGAGGCAAAGCCCGTTGCTTATCCGCAGCTCGTCCTCCTCTCGGTGCTCAATCCCGAGGCAGGTCAGCTTGCGGGCAACTCACTTCTCAAGGGTCTGCCCTTTGTCAGCAACATTCTGATGAAGATTTACAACACGATCGGCATCAACTGGGAGCGTGTCGGCAATGTTCGATTTGCCGTCACATATAAGCCGCAGAACGACGTTGTTGACCGTGCCTACGCCAAGGACAGAGCTCAGCAGGTTGCCCGTGAGTGGAGCGAGGCAATGCAGCCCGGCAGCCGGCTCCGTGATTTTGTTGCCGTCGGCGACGTCAGCATCAAGGCGATCGGCGCAGACAATCAGATTCTCGACAGCGAGGTTCCCGTCCGTCAGATGCTCGAACAGATCGTTGCCAAGACGGGACTGCCGCCGTTTATGCTCAGCCTGAGCTGGTCGTCCACTGAGAGAATGTCCTCTCAGCAGGCGGATGTGCTCACGAGTGAGCTTGAGGCGTACCGCCGCCTCCTCACTCCCGTGATTGAAAAAATCTGCCGCTTCTGGATGGTTACGAACGGAATCAACGAGCATTTCAGCGTCGAATGGGATGACATCACGCTTCAGGATGAGCTTGAGCTTGCCAAGGCACGTCTCTACCGTGCGCAGAGTGAAAGGATTGAACAGGAGTTGAAGTCAGTTGAATAAGGAATTTAAAACTAAAATTTCGCCCTGCGAGATCACCGAAAGCGATCTTGCCCTGATTAACCGATTCACGGTAAAGGAGCTCAAAGCCGACGAGGTTTACAGCTTCAACGTCATACTCTGCGACAATGATGTTGACAGGGACGGCGAGCGTTTCAGCAACGAGGCTCTCTCTCAGCTTGCGAAGCTCTTTGTCGGCGTTACGGGAATATTTGATCACGATCCGAAAAGCTCAAACCAGAGCGCAAGAATTTATTCTGCGGAGTGCGTCGGTATTCCGGGCAAAAAGACCGTCACCGGCGAGGATTATCTCTGCGTCAAGGCAAAGGCATATATGCCGCTGACCGAGAAAAATGCGGACCTTATCGGCGACATAAACGCCGGGATCAAGAAAGAGGTCAGCGTGAGCTGCGCCGTTGCCGATTTCACCTGCTCGATATGCAGCAGCGATATGAGATTCAGCCCCTGTAATCACGTCAAGGGCGAATCCTATGGCGGCGAGCTTTGCTACTGCACGCTTTCAAACATCACGGACGCATATGAATGGTCGTTCGTCGCTGTTCCCGCTCAGGTCAACGCAGGCGTGACGAAAAGCTACACAAAGGAGATTGAAACAATGGAAAACTGTATTAAGGCAATAAAGGACGGGCACGCAGTCAAGCTCGGCGAAAACGAGGCTCGACAGCTTGCCGACTACATCAACACTCTTGAAAAGCAGGCGGCGGACGGTAAGATATACCGCCGTTCGCTGACCGAGGAGACTGCAAAATACGCCGTTCTCTCCGTCCCCGCTCTCACAGGCGACTGCATCGAAAAGATGTGCTCGGGCGTGGAGACCGAGGAGCTTATCAAGATCAGGGACGCTTTCAGAAAAAAGGCGGAGGACGTTGTTCCCCTTGTCCCTCAGCTGAAAGCGAAGAAGAATAAAAACACAGATACAAATATCGAATTTAA
This sequence comes from Ruminococcaceae bacterium UBA6845, assembly GCA_002449395.1. Taxonomy (GTDB): domain Bacteria; phylum Bacillota; class Clostridia; order Oscillospirales; family Acutalibacteraceae; genus CAG-488. The sequence continues at coordinate 8,146 of DKDP01000040.1, forward strand.
ATTTTAAGGAGGATTCAAAATGAGTTTTGATAATTTAAGACTTGAAAAAGGAATGTACGGCACAGGCCGCAGCTTCACACAGGTATTGGAGGGTCTTGATCCCTCGGAGAATTACAGAGGCACAAGCCTTGAGGGTCTCGACGCATATCAGCGTCAGCTCAAGCGTTTCGGCATCAAGCCGCAGGGCTCCGACAGCTCCGTTGTCGGCAAGTTCTTCCAGACGAGCGACGCATCGGTTCTCTTCCCGGAGTACGTTTCAAGAGCCGTTCGCTACGGTATGGATGAGGCGAGCTTTCTCCCCGATATCGTTGCGGCAACAACTAACATTGACTCTCTCGACTACCGTGCAATGAACCTTGAAATGACAACGGCAAACGCCGAGATGAAGGTTTTCAATGAGGGCGATACCCTTGAGACAGCCGATTTCAAGGTAAGCGACAGAACAATCCGTCTCAAGAAGAGAGGCAGAATGATCACCACATCCTACGATGTTCTCCGTTTCCAGCGCCTTGACGTTGTATCCGTTGCGCTCAAGAGAATCGGCGCATACCTCGCTCAGAGCCTTATGGCGGACGCTGTCAGCGTTCTTATCAACGGCGACGGCGGCAAGAATCCCGCGGAGGCTTGCACCCTTTCGGGCAGCAGCTACACATATGACGATCTCATTGATTTCTGGAACAAGTTTTCACCGTATGAGCTCAACACAATCCTTGCTTCACCGAGCGTTACGGCTACGGTTCTCAAGATGACCGAGTTCAGAGACGCCGCCGCAGGACTCAATTTCCACGGCACGGGCAAGCTCATCACTCCTTTCGGCGCAAATCTCATCAAGTCAAGCCACGTAACCAACAACGCTATGATGATCGGTCTTGACAAGAGCTGTGCGCTTGAGATGGTAAAGGTCGGCGACGTTGAGACAGATTACGGCAAGCTCGTTGACCGTCAGCTTGAGCAGATTGCGATCACATCCATCACCGGATTTGCGAAGATTCTTCCGGGCGCAGTCAAGACTCTTTCCACGAAGGCTTAATTATGAGTTACTGGGAAGTAAGAGACTATCTCGCTGAGCTTGCGGACACAACGCCGTACACGGAGGAAGAAATTCTTTCCTTATGCCGCTCCTGTCTCAAAGAGATAGAGGCAAAATTAAAGCCCGACGCAGATACGAAGGACTTTCGCATCGTTGCCGCCGCTGCGGCTCTTGCCAACTACAAGCTCTCTCTTAAGCAGAACGCCGCCGAGAGTGAAAACGGAATCACGAGCTTTAAGGCGGGCGACGTGAGCATTGAGCAGGACAGCAAGGACAAGGACGCTCTTCTTAATATGTCGGAGAGCTTCTATGAAAAAAAGATGCTTGAAATAATTCCGCTTTGCATGGACAACAGCTTCGCTTTCGGTCAGATCAAGGTGATGTGATATGACTGTTAAATCAATGTTTGAAAAATACGGTCAGGATGTAACATTGAAAAAAAGCGACGGCTGGAGCAGTCCGACCTTCGGCGCATTTATTCAGCCGCTGAGGTATAAGAATAAAATGTACCTCAACGGCGTGAACACGGTCATCGGCTTCAACAGTCAGGGGCATTACCTCTACATAGGTCCGCCCGATCACAACCCCGAGGATATCGACTGCTATGTTGAATCCAACGGGAAAAAGTTCACCGTTGACAGATGCGAAAAGGTGTATTTAAAGAATGAAGTGATCTACATCTGGGCAATAATCCGTGAGATTGTGGAGGTTGAGTGATGGACAGTATAGTTTCTCTGCCGATAAGAATTGTTGAGTGGCTCGGCAAGCAGGAGGATATGAAAGACCTGACGTTTTTCGTCGAATATCCCCCGATCAACAAGGCGGTTCCGCTGAGGAAAGCGATCGTTGCCGTCGGAATCGACAATATCGAAATAACCGACAAATTCGTCGCAAATGACGACGGTGTGCTGGAGCGTCAGGAATATTGCCGCACCGCCGAGATCAAGGCAAACCTCAGCATATGCGTGCCTTTTTCAAAGGGCGGTCAGGCGTGCCACGATATCTTCACCCGAATTGCCGATGCGCTGACGTTCAGGACGAATCTCAACATTGAAAAATCGGGATGCACGGAAATTGCATCCGACCGTGACACGGACGCACTTGTGATGAACGGCTGGTTCTTGATGAATGCGGACTTCTGCCCCGCTCAAAGCACGGACGACAACTACGCAAACTTCCTTGACAAGGAGCTTCTTTGCGGCAGTCATATCAGGAACTCGGAAATTCACGTCACGGCGGCGGACAAGGATCGGTGGAATGTACCCGTTGCAACGGGCTTCTACATCGGAAACGGATCGTCGAGCCGCACCTTTCCCCTTGAATTTCAGCCGCAGTATCTTATTCTGATGGCTGCCGGTCAGCCTGCGGTTACAATCGACTTTGCCAACAGCACGGCGAAAAGCCATATGGCAATGGCAACGGCAAACACGAGCTCGCAGGGTATTCAGATCACATCAAGCGGATTCAAAGTTTCAAAAGCGACCTCGGGAAACGTAACCAGTGACCTCAATGCCATTGGCGTGTCCTACATCTACGTCGCATACAAATAAAATAATGTAATTACCGATTTCTCCAAAAAAGCCGCAGGCTCCGATTACTTATCAAAGCCTGCGGCAATTTTTATTTTGTCACCTTATATTCTTTTGTATTGATGATAACGCTGATTTCGTCCTGTTCGCCGCAATCGAAGCTCGGCATAAAGCCGAGAATATCGGTGTTTTTCATATTCTTTTCAAAGTCAAAATCAATCTCTCTTCCGTTATTCAGGACGGTGATCTGCTCCTTTCTCAGGAAAAGGAATATCGGCGACACAAGGCTTGCCCTGCCGTCCTTGGATTTCAATTTGATTTTCTTCTCCGAGTACAGCTCTCTTCCGCCCGAGATGATTTTCATTTCATCACCGCATACAACGATCGGATGGCTGTTCGGGCGGCGCATAAGCCAGTAATAAAGCGTTACGCCGTCAACCGACGGGTGCAGAACGATTGTGTCCTCCTCCATCCTCGCAAGCAGGCGGTCAATCCGCAGATTCGCCTTTTCCCACTCCCCGCCGTCAAGGTGAACGGGCAGGAGCTTGCCGTCCTTGAACTTCCAGCGCAGATCGTTGAACACAATGCCCTGATAATAGGTCGGCACGAATCTCCCGAAGCTGTCAAACATCCGCTCGTAAAAATCCATTGAGGTATCGAAAATATTTTCGGGGGAAAACTTTGTCGAAACTATGCTGTCAACATTGTCTCGGTTATAGATATACTCGCCCTCGGCGCAGAAACCGATCTTCATCTTATCCCGAAGAATATCACAGCAGTATTTTTCGTCCTCGTGGCGGAAATTCGGCGTTGTGTCGAAAAGGAGATTGTTCTCTCCCCTGTTCTTGATGCAGATATTGATGTTCGTCTGCGTGATGAATCGGTTCTCCGACTTTCTGAGATCGTAAACTCCCGTCTCGGTAAGGGTTCTGTATCTGTAATGGACAATAACGGGTCTTTCGTTATAATACTGAATGATCCTGTATGTTACAAGGTCAACTTCGCCGTAAACCGTATCGAAAAAATCAGTCACAGCTTTCACCGTGTCCGCTCTGAGACGGTCGTCGGAATCAAGGAAGAAAATATACTTTCCGTGGCACCTTGCAAGCCCGTAATTTCTTGTTTTTGAAAGTCCCTCGTTCTCCTTGGAATAGAGGGAAACGTTGTCGTATTTGTCGGCATATTCACGGCAGATCGACTCGCTGTTATCCGTCGAGCCGTCGTTTACAAGCACAACCTCGATGTTCTCAAAGCCGATCGTCTGCGCCGTCAGGGAATCAAGGCACGGGCGAAGAAACCTTTCGACATTATAAACGGGAACGAGCACCGACGCCTTATATTCAAGCATTGAACTCACCTCCGAGCCTGCGCTTGCAAAGCTCACAGAGCTTGTCCCTCAGGAATCCCGGCTTCATTCGGTACGCCTTGAAATAGACGTAGGCGGCAATACATTTTTTCAGATCGCCGATCCCGAACTTTCCGGAATAGAAGCTCATAACCGCATCGCTTGCTTTTATCGGCATTTTGACCTCACGGTACTTCGTCTCGGTTCCGAGCCGTTTGAAATCCTCCATACTGATATCGGTTTTCAAAAGCTCCGCATCCCAGCCGTAAACCTCCTTGAACCAGGCGCACACCGCATAATCGCCCATAAACGGAACCAGAACGCTCCTGAGCATTTCAAAGGTCTCACGCTGTTCGCACGAACCGAAAACCGCCATAACGCTGCGGATAAAGAAAAGGGTTACACGGTCGCTTGCCGTCTGAGAAAACAGCCACGAATAATTCTCAAGTCCCGCAATGTCCTCTCCGTCCGCCGTCGGAGCGGGAATTTTTCCGATATTGAAAAGGCTTTCGTGAATGAGCTTTATCTCATCATATCTCGCATAGTCGGCGATCATATTCATTATTGAAAATGTTGATGAGCCGAGCGGCATAATTCCGTTTTTATGAATCGTTTCGCTGTTCATAAGACAGCAGAAATATCCGTTTTTCGACGCAATTTCGTCAAAAGAAAAATCGGCAGAAAAAAGATTGCCGTCAAGGGACGATCCGTTGAACACGCAGGCTCCCCTTGCAAGCATTGAAGCAAAAGCGTCCGAGGAATAGGTCACGGATGCGTCGGAAAAGAGGATGTACTCGCCCTGTGCGTCGGCAACCGCCCTTTGAAGTGCGTCGGCATTCGGGAACACCTTTACCCTCGCAAGGATGTCCTCGCTGAGATCGGCTAAGCTCTCGGGATCAATCCGTGAACAGATCAGCACTTCAACATCAATCCCCTGCGAAAAAACGTTTTCAAGGAACGACGGCAGTTTGCCGCTCTTTTCCGCCTTAGGAAGAATAACGCTTATATTAAAATTGCTCATTGTAACAGCTCCTGACATTGCATTGATTGTATTAATATATTACCATATACAAGGGCAAAAATCTACTGTCCGATTATTAAAATTATGCCGATTATGTAATAAATTTTACTTGACAATCCCCGTTTCGTATGTTAATATATTTAACGTTGTGACACGCTGCTATGGCTCAGGTGGTAGAGCACATCCTTGGTAAGGATGAGGTCACCGGTTCGAGTCCGGTTAGCAGCTCCAAAAGGCAGGTTTTTACCTGCCTTTTTGTTTTGCCCGGATTGGGCTGATTCGGAAACATTTAATGTCAAATCGGTATAAAAAGCGCCTTGATTCCTCAGGGGGGCGAAATTAACTATACAAAAAAGCCGCCTGATTGCTCAAGCGACTTTCGGATTTATGATTGTTTGGCAGGCGTCCAATTCTCCTGCATCTCTCGGGTTTCCCCTGTCAAGCCATCGGCGTGTGGACGTGGACGTATTATTCCACCTCAAACAACCTCTTTATCCGCAAATTACTGCAACACAAAATTGCTCAGCTCTCGTATTGTTAAATCAATCGGTTCAATTCCTTTTTCTTTACAATACCGGCTTATCTTTCTGTAATCATAATGAACTGTATTGTCGCCGAACGGGAATACAAATCCTCCTGATTTTTCTGCAAGTTCATCTAACTCTCTCATTGTTTTAAGTTCCTGCTCAGACATATTCATTCTCCTTTCAACGTATATATTTCAAGCAACTTTTTCGCACTTTCTTCATCAATAAACATTCTGTACGGATGCGGCATACCCAACAAAGTAGCTCCGAATTTTTCTTGGTAATAAGACGCTAATTCCATATTTTTAGCGTCTAAAAATAAAAATCCGTCATAACCCTTTTTTACGGATTCGTTTGCCGCAATAGCAAACAGATGTCCTCCAACGCCCTCAAACTTCTTATCCTTTCCAAAGTTTTGCGGGGCGCTTTCGGCAATGTTTATATATAAAGCCCTGTCTCTCGGGTAATCTGTCACTGCAATTAAGCCTTGTATTTCATCATCATTTTCCAAGCATAATTTATAGACAGTAGAATTTTTCAGATCCTTGCTTCGCCAGTTAAATTTCCAACCCTTTTTAGTCAAGGATTTCAGTTCGTCAGTATCAGCTATACTATATTTGGTATTTACAAATTCGCCCGAACTTCTTCTGACTAAGCAAGGGGTAAACTTATCAATCTCAAGAGACAAACCCATATTATCATCTCCTGTCTCTATTATACCACTATTTTCTGATTTTGCAACGCTTTTTCATTGATATGATGCTTTACTGTATTCGTTGGTATTTAACTCAATCATAATGCCAAAAACTGCAAGCATACCTCTTTTGGGTTGCTTGCAGTTGTTTTTTTGCGGTCTTTTTTACGGCTCCTTACTGCACTGTATTCTTGAGAACTCGCCGTGTTTTTTTCCTTTCACGGTTTCAAAGGCGGTGAGTTCGTAATAAATGCGGTAATCCTTATCCGCCTTACACTCGGCGACCATCTTTTCCGTAACCTCGGCGCACCTGTTCCAAAGTCTGATGTTATCCATCGAATGCACGGATCGGACGTTATAATTGTCAGTTATATACTTAGCAAAAAAGCGGGTGAACTTTTCCATTCCGTATATATTCAGATGCTCAAAATTGTAGAAATCCGTCTTTGTATTCAGTCCGATTTCCTCATAGCTGTTTTCAAAGTCGGCATATTTATAGCCGTATCCCTCGATGAGCTTTTTCAGATCCTCTTCCATATTCGGATTCATATTTTTCACGCAATGCGGCGCACGGATGAACAGCACGTTTTTCAATCCCGCGTCACGGCAGTAATTCAAAAGCTCATACATATAATATCTCGATCTCGGGCTGAGGCTGAGCCACCGCTCCTTTTGCTTCTCCGTTGTGCGCTGACGGTTGGAGTTGGCGAAGGTCTTTGTGTAGCTTATTCCCTCGGTCGCAAGATAGAATCGGCTCACGGCATTCCTCGAGCAGATTATCGGATGGCTCCAATTGGAATGATACTTATAAAACGGCAGGTAAAATTCCGCCCGCTCATTCTCGGGTATATTCCTCTCGATGAACTCCCTGCCGTCTGCGTCAATCCCCACCGTGTCGAACCAGGCGTGAACGGGACGGCGGCTTTCATAATACTTATCGCCGTGGATGAAGCCGTTTATTTCAAACACAACCAGCTTAGGATTCTGCGTTTCAAGCGCCTTTTTCGCGATTGTTTTATACAAATTGCCCTGCACCGACGCATAGCTTAAAGAATAGCTTGTGAAGCCGTATTCTTTCCAGGCAAGCGGCGAATTGAATCCGGCATAGAGCTCGCTCGCACCGATCAGCACAACGTCAAGGCTGTTCTTCGGCTCCTTAAAATATCCTTTTATGTGCACTCCGTCCCTGTCGTTGTTGGTGGAGAAATAGAAATTCACCCCGTACATCACGACCGAGAGCACCAATAAAAAGCTGATAAATCTAACTAATTTTTTCATTTTCTGTTCCTCAAAACTGCATATATATGAAATCGGCAGGAGTTGTTCCCGGTCCGTAATAGCCGAAAACAGCTACCGAAACAATCATCAGAATATAGACAACCCATTGAAGCGCCGTGTTTTTCTTTGCAAGAAGAGTTCTGACATTTTCCTTTTTCGTCTCCCGGACAAGTGAAACGGCAAATATTATCAGACAGCCTGCCAAAATCACAATATAATCATATTGCGTTATTCCGCTTTTCTTAAGGCAGATAAATTCCGCTATGTCGCTTATGCGGAAATCGGTTACGGATCTGTAAATCATCTTCAGCGCCTGTCGGCAGCTCAGGGCAACGTCGAAATAGTAGCCGATGAGCACAACGATGAACGTCCTCACCATACAGAAAACGGAATAGAAAAAGTTTTCACGGTTGATGTGCAGCTTTTCGACGAGCTTATCCGTAAGCGGCTTGAGCATACTCGAGATCATTATCACAACGCCGTTCCACAGACCGAAAGCGACATATTTCAGCTCCGCACCGTGCCAGATTCCGATAACGACAAAGGTTATAAGCGACGCCAAAGCGGTCGGGAAAACCTTGCCGAGATATTTCAATCCGTGCTTTTTCATACTCTTTGCCATTTTCAGAAACGGCTTTGAAATCGAGATCGGATAGAAAAGATAGTTTCTCAGCCAATCTCCGAGGCTGACGTGCCACCTGTGCCAATACTCGGTGAGAGTTTTCGAGAAATACGGACGTTTGAAGTTTTCCGCCATCTTTATTCCCATTATCTCGGCGATTCCACGGCAGATGTCGATTCCTCCCGAGAAGTCGGCATAGAGCTGTGCGGCGTAGAGAATAACCGTCAGCAGGATGTATGTTCCCGAATACGAGTTGCTGTGTTCCGCAACGAGCCGGATAACCTTTACGGCTCTGTCGGCGATCAGGAGCTTTTTGAACACGCCCCAGATGATCAGCAAAGCGCCGCTTTTAAAGTTCTCATAGCTGAATTTTCTCGGCTCATAGAGCTGATGCGCAAGGTCGGAGTAAATTCCGATCGGTCCCTGAATAATCTGCGGAAAGAACGAGACAAAAAGCGCCAGCTTTCCGAAATTCTTTTCCGCCCCGACCTTTCCACGGTACACGTCGATTATGTAGCCCATACTCTGGAAGGTGTAAAAAGAAATGCCAAGCGGAATTATTATATTAAACCTCGGCTCGGTATAATGCCAGCCGACCGCTCCGAGCAAAAAATGAATCTTGTAAGCGCAGAACGAAAAATATTTCACAAAGGCGAGTAAGCCGAAATTTATAAAAAGAATGAGGGCAAGAACAGCCCTCATTTTTCTCTTGGTCTTTTCCTTAAGCTGTTTTTTCTCTTCCCTTTGAAGAACGTCCCTATTCTCTTTCAAAAATGCTTTATGCTTCTGCGATATTCGGTCAATCAGCACGGCGCCCGTGTATGTCGTCACGATCGTGACAAGCATATAGATCACGTACTTGTTGCAGTTCAGCGTGTAATAAACAGCGCTTGCCGCCAACAGCACCGCCCACTGATATTTTTTCACGGGGAAAAGATAGTACAGCAGAACGGTAACCGCCGCAAAAGCAAAAAATTCAATTGAAATCAATCCCATTTTATTTCCTCTGATCAGTAATTAAGTTTATAGGTATCGAAGAAATCACGCATAAGTCTGACGCCGTTCTTCTCCGACGAGAGCAGAATCCTCGGCATTGTGCGTGACAGGAACAGCACCGTTCCCTCGGTTATTGTGTATGCGCCGCACCTGCCGAAAGCGAGAACGTCTCCGAGCTTCAGCTCGGGCAAAGGAACCTTGCGCACAAGCAGGTCGGCAGTCGTGCAGAGACTTCCGCAGAGCGTGTACGGATGATCGTAATCCCCGTCCCCCGTCAGAAGAGTGATCGGCGGAACCTGCATCGCCATCGTCTGTCCGTAATATTTAAGGTGGTTTATTCCTCCGTCGCAGATCACATAGCTCGTTCCGAGGTTGTTCTTGATGTCCGCAACGGATGTGAGATACGTTCCGCAGGATGAGGCAAGGAATCTGCCCATCTCAACGGTAAGCGGACGCTTTTTATTAAATCTTTGCAGAAGCTCGCCGACCTCACGGAGCGTTTCGGCGTCCTTTTCCTCATAGGGCGGGACAAAATAATCGGCAGCCATACCGGGACCGTACTCAATGTGCGACGGGACATATCCCTGCTCACGCTCAAGGGAGTCGATAAATCCCATAAATGCGCAGAGATCCTTTTCGATAACGCCGACATTCTTTTTCTGCGTTCCCGAGTAATAGTGAAGTCCGATTATTTCAACCGAGCCGAAATAGTCCCTCTTTGCGATTATATCCGCAATTTCGGCGGGATCCATTCCGAACTGATTGCCGCTCGTCAGGCGGAGAATGAGCCTTGCCCTTTTTCCCTTTTCGCCGCAGACTCTGTTGATAAGCTCAACGTGCAGGCGGCTCTCGGCGGTCAGTATCGCCGCACCGTAATCCACGGCGCATCCGATATCCTCGGCGCCCTTGTTGACGCCCGAATAGATTATCTTCCCGGGATCGACCTTAAGCGCACGGCATATCTCCAGCTCTCCCGGACTGCAAACCTCCACATATCCGACCGACTCGGGAAGCTCGTAAAGCAGGAACGGATTGGCTTTTATAGAATAGCAAAGCGGAATCTCGCCGAGCGCATTTTTGATTCTGTCCGCCTGATTTTTAAACTCATCGGCGTCGAAAACGAATGTCGGCGTACCGTATTCCCTTGCGATTTTCAGAAGTGATTCGTTATTCATAATTATTCGTCTCGGAGCTTTTCGATAAGCTCCATCATTCCCTCTATTGAATTAAAGTTATCGGGTACAAGATCCTCAACGTGAAGCTCGATATCAAAGGCGTCGCTGAGCTCACCGACGAGCGCAACAATATCAAAGGATTCGAGAATACCGTCGGTAATAAGCTGCTTTTCGTTTTCAAAGTCTACATCGGGTCTGAGCTCCTCAAGGATCTCCATAAGCTGTTCTTTCATAATCTTTTCCTCCGTTTATTTTGTAAAAAATTTTTCGGGCAATACTCAATTATTCGTCATTGCCTTTAGTGTATTCATATCAATTTTGCTGTTCGGCAATCTCGGTATTTCCTCGATTTTCGTCATCTTTCTCGGCACCATAAAGCCGGGAAGATATTTTCTGAGCTCAACGGCGATCTCCCTGACCGTCGCCTCGCCCGTATAGAAAAGCCATATGACTTCCTTTTCCTTGTTATATACGACGGCGCACTCCTTTACTCCGTCCACCCTGCCTGCGGCAAGCTCGACCTCATCCAGCTCAACCCTGTGACCGAGGTGCTTGATCTGCCTGTCCTTTCTTCCGTGGAACTCGAGCACTCCGTCCTCACGCATAACGCCGATATCGCCCGTCTTGTAGATAAGCTCGTCATAGGATTTGTTGAGCGGATTTTGAATGAACGACGCCGCCGTTCTCTCGGGGTCGTTATAATATCCGAGCGCAAGAATCGGGCCGCTGACGCAGATCTCGCCCTCTTCCCCCTGCTTTGTCGGCGTGTCATCCTCATTGAGCAGGAAAACGTTATAGTTCCTGTACGGCAAGCCGATCGGCAGAACCGTTGAATCCTCAACCCTTTCCGTTACCTCATAGTAGGTGCAGGATGCGGTCGCCTCCGTGGGGCCGTACTGATTGACAAAAAGTGTGTCGGGCAGATTCTCCTGCCACTCCTTAAGGCACTTGCCCGGCATTACCGAACCCGAGAAGCAGACCTTTTTAAGGTACTCGGGCTTGCCGTGTTCAAAGGCTCCGAGAGATGTCGGAACAGTCAAAGCGGAAACGCTCCAGCCAACCGACGTGATCTTCTCAAGATTCATAAAGTCAAACAGCTTTGCGGGCGAAGAGAAGCAAACCTTTGGAATTATAACCGTTGAAGCGCCGCAAAGAAGCGGAATATAAATGTCACGGATCGCCGCAATGTAGTCAAGCGGCGACTGGTTTCCGAGAATGTCGCTCTCGTCGATTTTCATCACCGAGGTGTACGCCTCGATATAACACATCAGCGAATGATGCGATGTAATTACACCTTTCGGTCTGCCCGTCGATCCCGAAGTAAAAATTATATAGAGCGGATCGTTCTCGTTCGCAAACCTGCGGACATACGAAAGTTTTTCTGTATCTGCGGCGTGCTCGGCGGCGTCCTCGATCACAACGACGCTGTCGCCGTCAAAGCCGAGACCTCTGACAAAATCATAATTATCCCTGTCGGTAAGAATCAGCGACGGGGCGAGAGTTTCCAGTATGCTGTCGATCCTCGCCCTCGGGAGCTTGCTGTCGATCGGTGCGTAGCTGCATCCGCTGTATACAACGCCGAGAAAAGCGGCGACCGTCATAATATGTCTGCCCGAGAAAACGGCAACGGGCTGTCTGTACACTCCCTTTTCGCACAGAGCTGTTCCTATGCTTTGGGCATAGGACTTCACCTCGCCGAATGTCAGCGATCCGTTCTCGTCGGAAAACGCCGTCTTATCGGCAAGTTTTTCTGCTGTTCTTTCAAGCCATTCAAGCACATTAATATCCATAATACATATCCTTACTCATTGCTGTTTTAATATAATACCATATATTTCTTTTTTAGACAAGCACAAATCATATATAACACGAATGAAAGACCGCAAAAATTGCAAAAGATCTTTAAACCGCCGAATCTCCCGCCGAGGCATAGAAATCTGCGGCAAAGCGGTTCCATTCGGCATACTCGGGATCGTTCTTCTTGTTTTCAAAAAGTCCGCTCGCCTCAAAATATTTTCCCATATATGACGTTGCCTTGACCGCTCCGTAATAGTTGAGATGATCCCCCTTGTCCCTTGTCTCGTTTTTCCAGTCGATCGGAATTTCCTTTCGCAGGGTGTTCATATCCACATACTCTATTCCGAGATTGTCCGAAAGCTCCGCAATCGCATTGTGCTTGGCATAGTTCCAGTTCTTCGTGCTCGGCACGCTCACAAGCACAAGCTCGGCGCCGTTCTTTCTGCAATAGTCCCTGATCTTTTTAACATACTTGACGTTATCGGTCGGGATCGTCTCCTTTTCGTCAGTCGGGGTCATATAGCCCTGAGTTGAGGCGGCGTTGACGATCGTGTTGAAAAGGTAGCCCTTACTGCGCTCGTCATAGATTTTGTTTTCATTGATCTGCCAGCTCTTCGGCTGAAGATTTTTCCAGCGGTCGTGATATTTGAATACGGAAAAAAGTCCCTCCGCCTTATTGATAAACGCCTTTGTGCTCGTGACCTCACGGAAAACCGTATTGGTTTCAAGCACAACGATCTTCGGGTCCTGCTTCTTTTCCGTCTTGGTCAAGAGCTCATACGAGTAGCTGAGCACCTGCTCCGTCGTTCCGCAGACATAGGACGTTATCCCGTGATCGTTCCATATTTTCAGCGGGATGAACGTGCTGTAACACTCGCTGTCGCCGAGGAACACAACATCAATCGTGTTCTTCCTCTCGGCGAGGACGCCGTTAGTCAGCGGATCCTCAAGTGAGTTCACTCCCGCACGCTTGCTCGGCTTCATAATCGCCGACGCCGTCATCAGCAGTGCGGCAAGTATCGACAGGAAGAGGACGCTGGATATTATATTTCTGAAAACCTTTTTCATAAGACATTCCTCTGAAATCAGAAATTCGCATAGATCGGATCAACCGACATATATCCGACGCCGTATGCGCCGAAAATTACAAGATACATTATCATCGCATAGATCACGCACCAGCGCAGAACGACGTTCTTCTTTTTCAGCTCCGCTCTGACGCAATAGCCTTTTTCGTTGATCACGCTGATAACAAAAACAATAACCACCGTCACGCCGACGATCAGAAGATCGGCATAGTCGACGCCGAGCCTTTTGAAAAGTCCGCCGCCGAAATCGGCGAAGCTGAAGTCCGTAACCATTTTTCGGAACATATTCATTCCGGCTCTCAGTCCGTTTGCACGGAAGAAAAGCTCACCGATAACAACCAAAATGTCGGTTCGTATGATCTGCATTGCCGCATACGGCTTTGACTTTGTATTCGTTTTAAGACGTCCGTTGACGCCGTTGATAAGCGGAGTGAGAATTTTGCCGATCAGTATAAGTGCAAAATGATACATTCCGAAGAAGATATAGCTCCACGCCGCACCGTGCCACAGTCCGTTAGTGAGCCACACGCAGAAGAGCGCCAAGCTCACCGCAATCAGCGGTCCGAAATGGTTGCCGAGCTTTTTCCTTGCCGATTTTGTGAGCTTCTGCATCGGCTTTGCCATTGTGATCGGATAGAAAATGTAATCCTTAAGCCATTCGCCGAGCGTAACGTGCCACCTTTTCCAGAACTCGGTAATCGTCCTCGAAAAGAACGGGCGGCGGAAATTCTCGGGCAGATCAATGCCGAATATCTGCGCCGTGCCGATCACCGCATCCATCGAGCCGGAGAACTCCATATAAAGCTGAACGGTGTAGCAAACTGCACCCAGTGCGATCACACCGCCACGGTACTGCGTGTAGTCCGTGAAAACGTTGTTGATCAGCGAGTTGAGACGGTCAGCGACGACGATCTTTTTCAGCATTCCGTAAAGGATGCGCTGTAATCCGAGCGTAAGGTTGCCGAATTTTATGCCCTCCGCTTTCCATATTCCGTCGGCAGTCTGCGAGTAGCGGCAGATCGGTCCCTCGACGATCTGAGGGAAGAACGCCATCCAAAGGAAAATCCTCAGGAAGTTGCGATCCGCATCGACAGTGTTCCTGTAAACATCGACAAGATACGACACCGCCTGCAATGTGAAGAATGATATTCCGATCGGCATTATGAACCTCGGTATCGAAATCCGAGCGCCGACATTCATCATCTCAAGAAGTGAATTGATATTGCCTGCCGCAAATGCGGAATATTTAATCACAAGCAGCCCGCCGATATGAATCAGCACCGCAAGGGCGAGGACAAGACGTGACTTTTTCTTATATATACTTTTTATTTTCTTCTTTTCTTCACGCTCGGCGCCCTTTAGCGCATCGCTCTTTTGATCGTTGAGCCTTTTGAGCCAAAGCCCGAATCCGTAGACGGAAACCGCCGACATTATCAGGTACAGAATCAGCTTGCCGCTTACAATCCAATAAAAGATACAGCTTTCCGCCAGCAGGACATATCTCCTGATTTTCTTCGGCGCCGCCGCATAGAGGATCAGCGCCAGCGGCAGAAAAATCGCAAGATATTCCGCGCTGAAAAAGGATGTCAAAGCCGCCGAGCCCGACGGTGAAAAAAGTGAACCGACAGACATTATTCAGTTCACCCTTTCTTTTCTGAATTTCATAAGTACATTCCTTACGGCAATTTGTTCGGTATTGCCTTAATTTTTTGAAATCGGCAGTCTTATTTCAAAGACCGCTCCGACCTCGTTATATGCCTTTATACTGCCCTTGTGGAGATTGAGAATCTCCCTCGACAGCGCAAGTCCGATTCCCGTACTGCCGTTCGTGCCCGTATAGAATCGGTCGAAGATATGCGGCAGATCCTCCTGCGCAATTCCGTTTCCGTCATCGCTGACTCTGACAACGGCTTCCTTTCCCTCCGTTGTGCAGGTGATGACGACGGTGCTGTTGCAGTGGCGTATTCCGTTCATCAACACGTTGACGAAAACTCTTGAAAGCTGAGTTTCATCGCAGTGAATCCAGACGGGATCCTCCGTGAACAGCGGAGTTATTGTGATATTCTTCTGCTGCTGAATCGGCTCAACACAGCGCAGGCTGTCATAGAGAATCTCACGGAGATCCGAGGTTGTGAAATTAAGCGTGAGCTGATTTGCGTCAATCTTTGAAATTGAGAGCATTCCGTCGATCATATCCGTCATCTTTTCGCTCTCGTGAATGATTATCTCCGCCGAGGACGGGATATCGACAACGCCCTCCTGTATTCCCTCGGCATAGCCCTGTATCGCCATCAGCGGCGTTTTCAGCTCGTGAGATGAGTTCTGGAAGAACTTGCGGTTTGTCTCCTGATCCTCCTCTATCGTCCTGCCGAGCTTGTATCCGATCAGCGTCATAACCGCCATAACCGCAACAAAAATAATTGCAAAAAGCCAGTTGAGCGACCGCATATAGTTGACGAGCGGCTGAATGTTGATATACATCACCGTCGATTGATACGTTCCGTCAAGGGTAAAGGCGTCGTAGTATTTGACGAGCACATAATATCCACGGTCTGTCTGAAAGGTCTTTATATCACCGTTTTTCAGATCATTGATACTGTACTGCTTTCTTATCTCGGCTTCGTCGTTCTGCTCGGACGAATTGACCTCGGTCTTTTTATCGAGAGAGTCGGAAACGGAATAGCCCTCGTCGTAGAAATCAATGAATCTGATATTTCCGCTGAGGAATGTTCCGTAGTATTCCTCATCCTCCATACTTTCGCTGTCGCCGTCGCTCTTTTTCACCTTATCAATATATTCCATCTCATATTCAAGGGCGTTTCTCGCCTCTTTTTCAAAATGAGACGGGACAATCAGGTTGATTACGCCGACGAACACGGCGAATATCATCAGCACCGAAGCCCAGATTATACAGAGTATTCTCAGTTTTATATGCTTCATTTATCATCACCGTTAACCTCAATGCGGTAGCCGAAGCCCCACATTGTTCTTACACTGACATTACTGCCGCAGAGCGAAAGCTGCTTGCGTATGCGGCGGAGCGTTTCGTCGGTAACTCTCGTCTCGACCTTGGTGTCGTATCCCCAGATCGCATTGAGAAGCTCGTCCCTCGAATACGCCTTTTGCGGATTCTGCATCATATACGAGAGCATTCTCAGCTCGGTGCGGGTCAATTTGATAGGTCTGCCGCCGCAGAAAATCTCATTTCTCTCCACCGAAAACGTCAGATCGCCCACCTTGACGTCTCTCTCACTGAATTTTGCGGACTGATCCGCCTTTTCGTTCATATCCATACGCCGGAGAAGGGAGCGGACACGCATCAGAAGCGCAGTCGGTCTGAACGGCTTCGTCAGATAGTCGTCACTGCCGATCGTTATTCCGTGAACATAGTCGTATTCGGAATCCTTGGCGGTCAGAATAATTATCGGGACGCTTGATTTCTCTCTGAGCTGTTTGCAAAGAGTCAGTCCGTCGGTACCCGGCATCATAATATCGAGTATTACAAGGTCGGCGGGCTCCTTTTCAAACGCCTCGGCAAGCTCGTCGCCTGTCGCAAACGCAGAAACGGTATATCCGTCGCTCTCCAGAAAGCTCTTTATAAGCTCTCTTATATTCGCCTCATCGTCCGCAATATAAATTGAATGACCCATAATTATTCCCCTTTTCTCGTTTTACAAATCCATTATATTCTCCTGCGGCGTTTCTTTCACCGAAAAACAATGTCAAAAATGTCACAAAACTGTCAAGCCGTAACCATTATATCACAGCACCGATTCACCGACAATAAGAAAATACAGGCAAAGAACAAACGAAAAATAAAAAATTTTAAAAAAAGGGTTGACAAATACAATTCGGAGTGATATTATATCAGCAACCTACTTGACGGGTAGTTAAATGAAAGGAGAACCGCATTATGGCAAAGGTATTCACAACAACCTATACCACCACCGAAATGTGCATGTGTATGCGCACTTCTTGTTATGCCATTTTTTCGATGCGTTCTCATTTCTGATTTGAAACGGAAATAACGGATTTAACCGAGAACCTCGAAAAAGGTTTTCGGTTTTTATTTTTTATATCGGAGGTTTTGGGGTATGTTAAAAAGATTTACTTCTCTTCTTAGAGAAAACTTCAGATTCGGGCGAATGTGCCGCTGTTGACAGATCGAACAATAACTGATAAAATACTAAAGATTTAATTGAAGAAAGGCAGATAATATATTATGAAAAAGATAGTTTCACTTTTACTCGCAGTAATCCTCGTACTCAGCCTGTTTGCAGGCTGCTCGAGCAGCAAGAGCGGCTCAGTCACAATTGCCGTTCCGAACGACGCAACCAATGAAGCAAGAGCGCTTCTCCTCCTCCAGGAAAAGGGCTACATCAAGCTCAAGGACGGCGCAGGCATCACCGCAACGATCCAGGACATCGCAGAGAACCCGCACAACATCGAGTTCAAGGAGGTTGAGGCTGCTCAGATCCCCAACACTCTCAAGGACGTTGACTATGCGATCATCAATTCAAACTACGCAATTTCCGCAAATCTCAACCCGGTAAAGGATTCGCTCATCATCGAGGGCTCCGCATCGGCATACAGCAACATCCTCGCAGTTAAAGAGGGCAATGAGAATCAGCCGAAGATCAAGGCTCTCAAGGCGGCTCTCGAAAGCAAGCAGGTTGCCGACTTCATCAACAACAAATACAACGGTTCGGTACTCAGCGTAGTTGAGAACCCGGGCGACGGATATGATTCATCGGTTGATTACAACGCACTCAAGGGTGCAACAATCTCGGTTGCCGCTTCCCCGACACCTCATGCGGAAATCCTTGAGGTTGCAAAGGAAATTCTCGCAAAGAAGGGCATCACCCTTGACATCAGAGAGTTCACCGACTATGTTCAGCCGAACAACGTTGTTGAAAGCGGCGAGATCGACGCCAACTACTTCCAGCACAAGCCGTACCTTGACGACTTCAACAAGGAAAACGGAACTCACATCGTTTCAATTGCATCCATCCACGTTGAGCCGATGGGTCTCTACGGCGGCAAGCAGACAACACTTGACGCCCTGAGCAAATAAGTATAAAATGTATAACAGTGCTGTTCACAACAGACAGCACTGTTATTTATGTGGAGTGAAATAAATGATTGAAATTCAGCATCTGACCAAGACTTTCACGACCTCCGACGGAGACTTAGACGCTCTGCGTGATGTGTCGCTGAAAATTGACGACGGCGAAATCTACGGCATAATCGGAATGAGCGGAGCGGGCAAAAGTACGCTTGTCCGCTGCATCAATATGCTCGAACGTCCGACAGAGGGCAAGGTTATAATCGACGGTGTTGACATCGGCACTTTGAGCAACGCCGAGCTGCGTAACGAGCGCAGGGAAATCACAATGATTTTCCAGGGCTTCAATCTTCTTATGCAGAAAAACTGCCTGAAGAACGTCTGCTTCCCGATGGAGCTTGCGGGCGTGAAGAAATCTGAGGCTGCCGCACGTGCAAAGGAGCTTTTGGAGATCGTCGGACTCGGCGATAAGCTCAAAAGCTACCCCGTTCAGCTCTCGGGCGGACAGCAGCAGAGGGTCGCAATTGCAAGAGCCCTTGCAACTCACCCGAAAATTCTGCTCTGCGACGAGGCGACGAGTGCGCTCGATCCTCAGACCACCCAGTCGATACTTTCCCTCATCAGGGATATTCACGACAAGCTCGGCATAACCGTCATTGTCATAACGCATCAGATGAGCGTTGTTGAGCAGATATGCACAAGGGTTGCGATTCTCGACCACGGCAGAGTTGTCGAGGAGGGTGCGGTCAGCGACGTATTCTCCGCACCGAAATCGGAGGCGGCAAAGTCCCTCGTTTATCCCGACGGCATTGACTTCGGTTCATTCGATTCCGAGAACGAGCACATTATCCGTGTCGTTTTCAACGGAGCGTCGGCAACGAATAAGCCGCTCATCGCTCAGATGGCTATTGAGAAGAACATAGCCGCCGACATTCTCTCCGCCTCCACCCGCTCGATCGGCGGCAAGGCATACGGCAATATGCTTCTCGGTATTCCCGGAGACGAAGCCGAGCTTAAGAAAGCAATGCAGTATCTTCAATCAATTCCGGATATCTATGTTGAGGAGGTGACCGATAATGCTCAGTGAATATCTTGCATCCGAGGAGGTTCAGAAAGCGCTTGAGGTTCTCAGAACCCAGTTCCCTCTCGCAATTTGGGAAACGGTGTATGTAACCGTGCTCTCGACATTTTTCGCAACGATTATCGGACTTCCGCTCGGCGTGCTTCTTGTCGCCGGTGAAAACAAGAAAATTCTGCGTGTTCCGCAGGGCGTTCTCCACGTTCTGAATGTGATAATCAACCTCCTGCGTTCCGTCCCGTTCCTCATTCTTATGATTATGGTATTCCCGCTCACACGGCTGATTGTCGGCACGGTTGTCGGTACTCCCGCAACGGTTGTCCCCCTTGTCATTGCGGCATTCCCCTTTGTTGCAAGACTTGTTGAGAGCAGTCTCAGGGAGATCAATCCGAGCATCATCGAGACGGCGCAGAGTATGGGTGCCTCCCCTCTTCAGATCATCGTTAAGGTTATGATTCCCGAAAGCATCCCGTCGCTCATTTCAAACGGAACAATCGCACTGACCACCGTTCTCGGCTATTCGGCAATGAGCGGTATCATCGGAGGCGGCGGACTCGGTAAAATCGCCATCAACTACGGCTATTACAGATACCAGACCCTCATAATGATCTTTGCGGTCATATTCCTGATTATCATCGTCCAGATCTTCCAGAGTCTCGGCACATTCCTCGCAACAAAATGCGATAAAAGATTAAAGAACAAGAAATAAAAATCACGGTAAACCACGACGTTTTTCGCCGCAGGTTTGCCGTTTTTTCCGTTTTTTAACATACAAATCCGATCTTTTGAAAAAATATTACGTTCTTTTATTAAATTGTATAAAATTTTTCCCGATAAAAAAACAAGTGTTGTCGATATGCTAAAACGGCATTTTAATATTGACATTTGTGTCGCTTTATGGTTAAATATATAATAGGTATAATTAAAATTATTTACGTGATTGAGGTCTTAAAATGAAGTTTATAAGAATACTTATTGCGATAGTTTTTATAGCCGTTGTGGGCGCCTGGTCTGTAAATGTTGTTCTCTCAAAAACAGTCAGGGATCACACTCCCCCGGTCATCACATCGGACCGTGATGTGCTTGAGCTCTCGGTCAAGGACGATAAGAGCAAGCTGCTCACGGGTCTCACCGCAACCGACGACCGTGACGGAGATCTTACATCCGAAATCCTCGTCGGAACACACTCACGCTTTATTTCCGAGGGCGTGTGCGACATCACCTACCTTGTGTTCGACTCCAACAAGAATGTCGGCAAATTCACAAGGCGCACAAAATACACGGACTACACCGAACCCGTGTTCTCGCTCAAGGAACCGCTTATGTTCAAGTCGGGCGACACGGTTTCGATGTTCACGAAGATAAGCCTCACGGACTGCCTCGACGGAGATATCTCGTCCAAGGTAAAGATCGTTGTCAACGACGTCGACAATTCAAAGCTCGGTACATACTATGTCACGTTTGAAGCGTCGAACAGCTATGCGGACGTTGTAAACCGCAAGCTCCCCGTCAACATTGTCAACGACACCGTCGATTCACCGCAGATCGCACTGACGGACTACCTCATCTACGTTAATGTCGGCGACACGGTTCAGCCGCAGAAATACATTAAATCCGTCACGGATAAATATGATTCAAACATCGGTTCGGACAAGGTTGAAATCAACTCCACGGTCGACACGAGAGCGCCCGGAGTTCACCAGGTAGCATACAGCTACACCGATTCAAGAGGTCTTACCGGTCATTCGTTTCTTATCGTCATTGTCAGAGAGGGATAACTATGAAAGATAACACATCGTCTAAATCAAATCAGATGAATATTTTCATTGTCCTCCGAGATCTTCTCCGCAATGCGCTTTTCATTCTTATGGCGGCAATGATCGGATTTTTCGGCGTCACCCTGTACGGAAGATATGTCCGTGTTCCGGAGTACACCTCATCCTCAACGCTTGTCGTCACGGCTAAGAACACGACCTATGCCAACGCATATGCCGCCCTGTCGACAGCCTCTTCGATGGCAGGTGTTCTCAAGGAGGTCTTTGAGAGCGATATACTTATGCAAAAGGTCAAGGAGAGCGAGGGCGACCTCCCCGGCGGAATCTCCGTATCCGCAAACGTCATTTCGGGCACAAACCTCCTTGTTCTCGAGGTCACAGCCAACGATCCCAAGACGGCGTATATCGTCAGCAATTCCATACTTTCAAATTACAACGGTATTTCCGATTATCTTTTCTCCAATGCCGTTCTTGAGATTGTTTCCGAGCCGCAGATTCCTACGGCGGCTTCAAACTCATTCAATCTCCCGATGTACCGCATCTTTGCCGCAATCGCAATGGCGGCTCTCGTTGCGGCGGTTGTTGTTGTGGACAGTATGACGAGAAAGACGTTCAAGACCGTATACAGCGCTCAGGAGGAGCTTGAGGGCGACTGCTTCGGCGTCATCACCCACGAAAAGAAATTGCAGACGCTCAGGTCATTTATCCGCAGACCGCACAAATCCGTGCTCATCAGCTCTCCGACCTGCAGCTTCGCCTTTGAGGAGAGCAACCGCAAATTTGCCGAAAATCTTCGATTCAAGATGGATCAGAACGGCTGCAAGCGTGTGCTTGTCACGAGCGTTGCCGAAAACGAGGGTAAGTCCACCGTTTCGGTCAATCTCGCAATCGCCCTGAGCGGTATGGGCAAGAGGGTTCTCCTTGTTGACGTCGATTTCCGCAAGCCTGCTCTTTATAAGATTATGGAGAGGGAAAAGAAATCCGTTCCCGATATCATTTCATACATTGACGGAGAATCCGACATCGACGACATTGTTCGCCGATTCTCGAGAACAGGCGTGGATATGGTAATGAACTTCGGATCGAAGAAGGATTCGGCTTCGTACATCCGTTCTCTCAGGCTCCAGGAGCTGCTTGACTACGCCGACAAGCATTATGACTACATTGTGCTTGACTCCTCACCGATAATAGTCGGAACGGACGTCCAGCTCATTTCGGATATTGTCGACTGCTCCCTGATCGTCATTCGTCACGACTTTGTCCGCCTTGCGGATATCAATACCGCAATCGACGACATCAAGGACGGCAGTGCAAACTACCTCGGTTATGTTCTTAACGATTACCGTGAGTTCAATATGCGTGTGACCGGAGACAATGTCTACGGCTACGGCAATTACGAAAACTACGAATACGGCAAGGCTGTCACGAACAGCAAGGTTGAGGAGCGAAAATGAACACTATGAATGCAAACAGATATAAGGATGACACACTCGACCTTCACGTTTTGCTGAAGGATGTGCTGAAAATAATCAAAAGGGCGTGGTGGATCTGCGTTGCGGCATTCGTATGCCTTTCCGCCGTCTACTGCGGCTACCTCAAATACACATATGTGCCTACATATGAAGCCAAGGCGTCGTTCACCGTTAATACAACAACCTCCTATGCCGAAATTGCCGCATCATACGGTTTCTACTACGATTCCGCAAACGCCGAGCAGATGGCTAAGGTTCTCCCCTATATTCTCAAAAGCTCGGTTTTCAAAGAGATTTTAAAGGACGAGCTTGACACCGATAAGATCAACGGAACAATAACGCTTAATGCGATTAAAAATTCCAATCTTTTCTCGATATCCGTTGTCAGCAAGGATCCCGAGGACGCAAAGGCTATCCTTGACGCCGCAGTAAAAAGACTGCCCGACGTTTCAAGATATGTTATCGGCGAGACGAAGCTCAACATCATCCAGCCGAGCTCCGTCCCCACAAGCCCGAACAACAGGGTCAACTATCTTATGGCGATTCTTATCTGCTTTGCGGTAACCGCAGGAGTCAGCCTTGTTGTTATCGTAATCACCGCTCTTTTCAGAAAGACCATTCAGACGGAACAGGATTTCGGCGACAGGCTCAATATGAACTGTCTCGGAATTATCCCGTTCACAAAGACGGGCAAGAAGAAAAACGATCACCCCATTTTTGCCGATGAGTCAACGGAGAACGGCAAGCGATATGCCGAGAGTATGAAGGCTGTTTCGCTCAAGGTAACACGCGCAATGCAAAGATCCGACGCAAAGGTTCTTATGGTAACCGCCGCCCTCGCAAATGAGGGAAAGAGCTCGGTTGCCCTGAATCTCGCACGTTTCATTAAGGACGGCAATCCGAACAAAAAGGTCGCTCTGGTCGACCTTGATCTCAGAAAGCTGTCCCTGAGCAAGGCCACCGAGGGAAGCAGAGGCTACTGCTCGCTTGACAAGCTCCTCGGAGAGCCTAAAACCGTGAAGAAGCACTTCACCGACAATAAGGTGCTCCGTGTTCAGTCGGAAAGCTGCGACAAAAAGATCAAGCGTCTTTTCAGCGAAAATCCCGACAATTTCCTTGTTTTCGGCAGTGAGATGCCGAGCAAGAACCCGGAAAAGAAATTGAATGACGAGAAAATGCGTGAATTTATGAGCGAGCTTAAAAAAATCGCAGATTACGTTATCGTCGATTCTCCCCCGTGCGCCATTACAACAGACCCGCTTTTGATCTCCGAATACTGCGACGGAATACTGTTCGTTATACGTCAGGATTCAACTCACAGATGGACGATTCTCGACTGCGTGAATAATATTTCGACAAGAGGCTGTAACATCATCGGCGGCGTTCTCAATGCCGCAAAGGAAAGCATCCTTGATCCGGGATACAGCTACGGCTACTACGGATACGGACGTTACGGCAAGTACGGAAAATACGGCTACCGCAGCTACGGCGGATACGGATACGGCTCCTACGGAGACGAAAAATCCGATAAATAAAATCAACCTTATTTTACCCGAGGAGTTTGAATATGAGAGTAAAGGATCAGCTTGTTCTGCGTGAAATTGCCGGACAGTATGTCATTGTTCCGGTGATGGAGCGTGTTAAGGATGTAACGTCTATGGTGTATATTTCATCGTCCGCCGCATATCTTTGGCAGTATATGGACGGCAAGGATTTCACTCTGGATGAGCTCACCGACCTCATTATGTCAAAATATAAAAACGTCACACGTGAAAAGGCTCAGGAGGACATCATCTGCTTCCTGCAAATCCTTATGAAGAATAATATTCTGGATATGAGTGATAGCGTATGATTCCTATTGCAGCGGCACCGTATGAGATGCTTATAAGGGCTAAGGAAAATGCTATTCCCCTTTTCGCCACATTTGAGCTGACGCCACGCTGTAATCTGAATTGCCGTATGTGCTATGTCCATCTCAAGGACAGCGAGATTTCCGAGCACGGCAGTGAGCTCAGCGCTGAGGAATGGATATCGCTCGGCAGGCAGGCAATGTCGGCGGGCACGCTCTTCCTCTGTATTACAGGCGGCGAGCCGACGAGGCACCCCGAATTTTGCCGAATCTATTCCGAGCTTTCACGTATGGGTTTTATAATCACTCTGCAATCAAATCTTTATCGCTTTAGCGACGAATGCTTCGAGCTTTTGAAAAAATATCCGCCGAAGCTGATTAAATTCACAATCTACGGAGCAAGCGACGGGACCTATCAAAAGGTTTGCGGCGTCGGTGACGGCTTTTCAAGGGTTGCCGAAAATATAGAACGCATCAGGGCGCTCGGAATCCCGCTGACCGCCGTAACGACAGTGACAAATGATAATTACAACGACCTGCCGGCAATTTCCGAGCTTATGTCAAAGCTGAAAATTCCCTGGACTGCGTCGGCAAGTCTCAAAAAATCTCTGCGTGGTGCAGATAATAACGTTGTGGAGCTTCGGCTTCCCGACAGCGCCTACCCCCATCTGTGCGAGGATGCGGTCAGCGCAGTAAATAAGCAAATAAAGGTAACAAAGCCCTGCGAAAAATGCAGAACATACCGCACGGGCTATTGGATAAAATGGGACGGCAAAATGAGCTTTTGCGCTTTTCTCAATGAGCCCGATATCTCTCCCCTTTCATCAGGCTTTTCCGATGCGTGGAAAAATCTTGTTGATTACGAGGAAAATTTACAGTGGCCCGTTGAATGTCAAAAATGCAAATGGTCGCAGAAATGTCCCAAATGTGCCGCAACTCTGGCAACGGAAAGCGGCTCGGTTAACAAAGTAAACAAGGATTTTTGTCGGTATATTGACAGGATTCTTAACCAAACGATTGGAGGAATATAATATGGATGAATACGTACCTGTTGAAGCCTATGATGTAACTCTCGGCTCGGACTATGTTACAACAGGCAGTGACGACCCTAACCGTGCTTCCAACGCAACGGGTACCGCAACCGCAAGATGGACTCTTGACGGCGGTGTTATCGGACAGGGCTGGGATCTTCCCTACTATGATTTCGTAAGCGGAGCGCTTACAAAAATGAACGTTTACGGAACAAGCCACGAGGAAATTTCCCCGAAGGTTACTCAGTACCTTAACCTGCACGGCGGAATGTACGTCAATATGATCGGTTGCTCATAATGGGAAACCGTTATCGTATCGTCTGCCCTTTCAGCTTTGATTTTTTCGACGGCTATTGGCGGAAATTTCAAGACAGCGGCACAGACGAGCCCGTTATGCGGCTCAGCCTTGAGGCGAAAAATGTCGATCTTTACGAGGCGGAGACTCTTCCCGTTTATGACGGCGGAAAGGCGTTCCGTGTGTCGGACAGCGTCCTTTGCGTGAACAGGAATTTTACCGAGGGCAAAATCTGCGGAAATTCGGATGATATTCAGGGAATATACGGTTGCGCTATGGTTGCGCTCTACGGCAATCTTATCCGCCGTGACACCCTGGTGATGCACAGCAGTATGATCGACCTCAACGGTGAGGCAATTCTTTTCACGGGTCCGTCGGGAGTCGGCAAAACCACTCAGGCGGAGCTTTGGAGTGAGCACCGCAGAGCAAGGATCGTCAACGGAGATATGGTCTTTATCCACAAGGATGACAGCGGACGTTTTTACGCCTGCGGCTCTCCGTGGCACGGCTCGTCGGAATATTGCCTGAATGCAGAGCTGCCGATAAAGGCAATCGTCACGCCGATCAAAAGCGAAGAATGTCGGATTGAAGCTGTCAGCGGTATGGAAATGCTCAGGCGTGTTTTCCCCGAGGTTATGCTGCCCGATTGGTTCGACGGCTGCAAGGAGCTCGGAATGGGCACCCTTGACGGGCTGTTAAAAAGCGTACCCGTTTATAAACTTGAATGCACAAAGGATATTCGGGCGGTTGAAGCCTTAGAAAAGAAGTTAGGATAATTAATTTGAAAATCATTGATAAATTCAGGAAATACCTAAATCACAATGAAATAAAGAAGATACTTCACTCGTGGAGCTGGATTTTCAGTTACATTCTGCGCTACAAGGGTCAGGTCATCGCCTTTTCCTGCATCGGACTGATTTCCACGGCAATGGGACTTTTCACCTCCTGGATAATGAAAGACCTCATTGACTCCGTTACAGGTCAGATTTCAATGGCGATAGCTCCCGTTGTCGCCGTGTATCTCGGTACGGCTGTTGCCAAAATATTTATCAATGCTCTCACCAACCGTGTTTCCCTGAAGGTACGCCTCAATGTCGGAATACAGATAAAGAATGATGTCTACGACCGCCTGATGAACACGGAATGGACAGCGATATCCGCCTATCATTCAGCCGATATTATGACAAGAACGGGCGCCGACGTCGGCATTGTCTCGAATATGGTTCTCAGCTATATTCCGAATGTTGTAACCGCACTCGTGAATTTCATCGGTGCTTTCTTCATAATTCTTCATTACGACCCGATTATGGCTCTGATCGCTCTTGCCGGAGCGCCCGTCACGGTGCTGACAGCAAGATTCCGATTCGGAAAAGCAACGGAATTTCAAAAGAAAAACCGTGAGCTTGCAAGTGAAAGACTTGCAATAGAGGAAGAAAGCTATCAAAATCTTCAAACAATTAAATCTTTCGGACTTGTTGACCTTTTCTCTCAGCGTTTCAGGAATTTTCAGCAAAAGGGCTTCAACGTTGCAATGGATCAGAACCGTTACCAGAATCAGATGATGATCGTAATGGGACTTATGGGTCAGCTTGTCAGCTACTCCTGCTACGGATTCGCCCTTTACCGCCTTTGGAAAGGCGATATTACATACGGAACACTTTCGATGTTTATGTCGATGGCTTCCTCCCTGACAAGCTCGTTCAGCTCCGTTGTGTCCCTCGCCCCCACGTTTATAAAGGCGGGCATAAGTGCGGGACGTGTGCTTGAAATTCTTGAGCTCCCCGCCGAAAAGGCTGAGCTTACCGAAAAGGAAAAGGATTTTATAGATAACTGCCGCCAAAAGAGCCTTACGCTCGTATGCGACAATATCTCCTGCTCCTACAACAACGAAACTTTTGTATATAAAAACTCCCATATGAAAGCCGAGAGCGGCAAGATAACGGCGCTTATCGGCGCCTCGGGAAAGGGCAAGACCTCTACCCTGCGCCTCCTGCTCGGACTGATGAAGCCGAAGGACGGCAGTATCACCGTAAGCGATGAGGACGGAGACAGCATTAATCTCGGTCCCGCCACACGCTCTCTGTTCAGCTACGTACCCCAGAACAACACAGTTTTCTCGGGCACGATCGCCGACAATCTCAGGCTGGTAAAGCAGGACGCCACGGACGAAGAGGTCGTGCAGGCATTGCAGGACGCCTGCGCCTGGGAATTTGTTTCAAAACTTCCCGATACAATTAACACAGTTGTTACCGAACGTGGACAGTGCTTCTCGGACGGACAGAATCAGCGGCTTTCGATTGCGAGAGCCCTCCTTGCCGACACGCCTATCCTCCTGCTCGACGAGGCGACAAGTGCGCTCGACGTCGCAACGGAGAAAAACGTTCTTTCAAATATATTAAAGAATAATCGCAATAAGATGATTATATTAACCTCACACAAGCCCAGCGTATTCAACCTGTCCGACGTCATTTACTCGGTGTCGGAAAACGGAATCGAGCTGCTGGATAAAAAGAATGTGTCAGATGAATAAACAGTACGACAATTTTTTAAAAATCATAAACACCTCACTGACAGGCAGGATGTCGAATCTTGACGATCCCGATTTTGAATCTCTCGGGGAACTTGCGTTCTGTCAGGACATCGCTCCGATATTTTTGGAGGGAGCGATAAAATATCCCGAATTTTCGGCGGCACCGATCTCAATAAAGGCTCGGCTGATAGACAACTCCACGAAGTCTGTCATCAGGCAAACGCAAAACACGGCGGAATTTCTTTCGATCTATTCAAAGCTGACCGATGCGGGACTTAAGCCCATCGTTTTGAAAGGTCTTGTCTGCCGCAAGGCATACGGAAATCTCGAGAATCATCGGGCGTCCGGAGACGAGGATGTCTTCATTTCAAAGGCTGATTTCCCCCTCTGCCACAAAATTCTTACGGATAACGGCTATTTGCCGGAGGATGAAAGAGACTATTCCGACAGATATCTCAGCAGGATTGCCGCCGTCGCTTACAGCAGTGAGACGGCTCATCTGAAGATCGAGCTTCACCTCAACCTTTTCGGCACACAGAATCCCGTGCGCAAAGCGATGAACCGCCGCTTTGACGAGGCACTGAAAAATCCGTATAAAATGCTGTGTGACAAGGTTGAAATTTACACGCTTCAGCCGACGGATCACTACTTGTTTTTACTTTTGCATTACTTAAAGCATTTTATGACAACCGGCGCAGGTATCCGCCACGTGACGGACCTTGCCGTGTTTGGAAATAAATATAAAAATGTCATTGATTTTCCCGACGCCGAGAAAAAATTTACCGAGTTTATCGACGGGTCGTTTTATGCGGACACCGTAAAGCTTATGAACCTCCTCGGCGGAGAGGAAACCGCCTCTGCCGAGGGGCTTGACTGCGGCAGTCTACTCAACGACCTTATGGACGGCGGAACGTTCGGTTATGACGACAGAGATCTTACATACGCAGGCACATTTATATCCTCGAAAACGGGAGGAAGCCGTTTCGGTCTTTTCCGCTCTGTTTTCCCCTCTTACGATCTACTTTCGTCGATGCACCCCGAGCTTTATGACAAGCCGTGGAAGCTGCCGTCGGTATATTGTAAAAGAATCACAGGATATATTAAAAATAAACGAAACCCCGAAGCCGAAAAAAAGGCGATCGAAAAGGGAAACAAACGTATTAAATTATTATCCGATTACGGATTGAAAAAGAAATAGGATTTTCTTAAATAGGGAGATGTTTTTTATGAAAATACCGTTTTCTCCACCGGATCTTACGGATGCGGAGGTCGAGGAAGTTGCCTCAGCTTTAAAATCGGGCTGGATCACTACGGGTCCCAAGACAAAGGCTCTTGAAAAGGAGGTTGCCGAGTTCTGCAACACCGATAAGGCGGTTTGCCTGTCGTCGCAGACGTCCTGTGCGGAAATCGCACTGCGGCTGCTCGGAATCGGTGAGGGCGACGAGGTAATCGTACCGGCATACACCTACACCGCAACGGCAGAGGTTGTTTGCCACGTGGGCGCAACGCTCGTATTTGTCGACTGCGGCAAGGATTCGTTTGAAATGGATTACGACGCCGTTGAAAAAGCCATTACACCCAAAACAAAGGTTATTATTCCCGTCGATCTCGGCGGTGTTCCCTGCGACTATGACCGCATCTTTTCAATCGTCGAAAAGAAAAAGGATCTTTTCCACCCGTCCAACGATTTGCAGGCGAAGTTCGGCAGAATAATTATCTGCGCCGATACCGCTCACGCATTCGGTTCCTCGTGGCACGGTGAGCCGATCGGATCGGTTGCCGATTTTTCATCATTCTCTTTCCATGCGGTTAAGAATTTCACAACCGCAGAGGGCGGCGCCCTTACGTGGAAGCACCGTGACGACGTTGACGGCGATGAGCTTTATAAAACCGCACAGCTTCTTTCTCTTCACGGTCAGTCAAAGGACGCTTTGAACAAGGTTCAGCTCGGCTCGTGGGAATACGACATCGTCGGTCCCTGGTACAAATGCAATATGACCGACATTCACGCCGCTATCGGACTTGCACAGTTCAAGCGCTATCCCGATCTCCTTGCAAGAAGAAAAGAGATCATCGAGCGCTACGACAAGGCTTTCCACCCTTACGGCGTCCACACTCTTCACCACTTCACCGACGAACACATCTCTTCGGGTCACCTTTATCTGACGAGAATATTTAAGAAAAACGGCGAACCCGTCAGCGACGAAGAACGCCGTGAAATAATCACAAAAATGGCTGAGCGCGGCATTGCAACGAACGTCCACTACAAACCGCTTCCGATGATGACGGCGTATAAGAAGCTCGGATTCGACATCAAGGACTATCCGAACGCATATGCACAGTATGCGAACGAGGTCACGCTCCCCCTCTTCAGCCGCCTTACCGACGAAGAGGTAGAATACATCATCGAGAACTTTATTGAAATAATCAAAGAGTATATCTGACACAATTCAGCACAACGGGGGTCTTTTCTTGTATATCGTTATCGGCGCATCAAGCTTCATCGGCGTATATACTGTTGATGAATTTTTAAAGCAGGGCTGCGAGGTCACTGTCACCGGAAGAAACAATAAGTTTCGTGAGCATTACGAAAAGCTCGGCGTTCCTTACATAAATCTCGACCTTGCAAACAAGGCGGATTTTGAAAAACTGCCGAAAGAAAATGTCGAGGGCGTTATCCTGCTTGCGGGTCTGCTCCCGGCAAATGCACAGGTTGATCTCGACGTTGACGAGAATGCGGCGGACTACTTTGAAATTAACACAATCGGCACGATTAACGTGCTTGAATATTGCCGAAAGAACGGCATCAAACGTGTAATTTCCAATTGCTCCTATGCTGATGTGAGAGGCGCTTGGGGCAAGGGCGCAATCACCGAGGACGAGCCGAGAGATTTTATCTACACCGGCGATCACGCCGTTTATGTTTTCTCAAAGAATGCGGCAAACGATGTGCTTGAATATTACAATCAGCAGCACGGAATGAAAAATGCGTGGTTTCGCTTTCCTCCCGTGTACGGCGTAGGCCCTCACGACTGTCTTTATATCAACGGCACCTTAAAGAAATCGGGACTGAAGATATTCATCGACAATGCAAGCGAGGGCAAGGACATCTGCATCTTCGGTGACCCGAATCTCAGCCGTGACGTTGTTTATGTCAAGGATGTTGCGCACGCATTCTACCTTGCAATGAAGAGCGAAAAGACCTACGGCTTATACAATATGACCTCCGGCAAAGGCGTAACTCTCTTGGAGCAGGCTGAGGTTATACGTGATCTGTGGGCTCCGTCGGAGGATAAAAAATCAAAGATAACCTACAAGCCCGAGGTAATCAACAACACCCCCTCCTACATTTTCTCAATGGAAAAGGCAAAAAGAGACTTCGGCTTTGAACCCCAATTCAGCAATTTCCGTGTTATGATGACCGACTACAAAAAAGACTTGGACGCAAATAAATATCAGGAGTTATTCAAATATGTTAAATGATAAAAAAAATAGTGTCTTTTCCGATACACCTGATATTGCAAAACCTTCAGGAAAGTTAACTTACAGAATAGTAAAAAGGGGATTTGATATTTTATGTTCCGCCGTATTGATGATTCCGGTTGGAATATTGGTTGGTATTTTTTCTTTGGTTATCAAACTTGATGATGGTGGTTCTGTATTCTATATGGCGGAAAGAACAGGAAGATTCGGCAAACCGTTCAAGATGTATAAGCTACGTTCAATGAAAGAGAATGCGCCCGATATCCGACTGCCCGACGGCTCAACATATAACGGCGATGACGATCCGAGAGTAACACGATTCGGCAGGTTTGCAAGAAAAACGAGCGTTGACGAGCTCCCACAGGTAATCAACATTTTAAAGGGCGATATGAGTTTCATCGGCCCCCGCCCCGATACGCCTGCCGGCTCGGCAGCTTATACCGATGAGGAAAAAATAATACTCACCGTTCGTCCCGGCATCACCGGCTACAATCAGGCAGTGAACAGAAATTCGGTATTTACCAAAGAAAAACTTACTAATGACATTTACTATGTCAAGCACCTTTCTCTTTTTTTTGATATAAAAATATTATTTATGACCCTTATGACCGTTTTGAAAAGGAAAAACGTTAACCGTGAGGACGCAAAATTAGAGGACACCTTTGTTCTTGACCACGATAAAGAAACTTTAGAAATCAAATAATCACAGGACTGTTTTATGAAAAAGATTATGATCTTGGGAGCGAGCATTCTCCAGCTCCCTGCAATCAAAAAAGCTAAAGAAATGGGACTTCTCCCTGTCGTTGTGGATATGAATCCCCGTGCCGTCGGCTTCTCCGAGGGTAATATTCTCAAAGAGGTCATCAGCACAATCGACATCCCTGCCGTTGTCGCAGCCGCAAAGCGTCACAAGGTTGACGGTGTAATGACCCTCGCATCCGATATGCCGATGCGCTGCGTTGCCGCCGTTGCAAAAGAGCTCGGAATAGTCGGTATAAGCGATGAGACAGCGATCAAAGCAACCGATAAGGGGGAAATGCGCAAGGCTCTTGCCGCTCATAATGTTCCGATTCCAAGGTTTTATGTCGTTTCAAATAAGCAGGAATTTAATGAAATTGTTTCCCGTTTTTCGGCACCGATTGTTGTAAAACCTGCCGATAATTCGGGCAGTCGAGGCGTTGTCAAGCTTACAGATTTAAACGACTCGGCAGCCGCAGACAAAGCCTACGAATACAGCCTTAATTCTTCACGAAACGGAATTGTTGTGGTTGAAGAATTTATGCAAGGGCCTGAAGTCAGCGTAGAAACCCTGACCGTTGACGGCGAATGTCACGTTATTCAGATTACGGATAAAATAACAACGGGAGCACCGCATTTTGTCGAAACAGGTCACACTCAGCCCAGCAGACTGGATAAAAAAATAACGGACGAGATAAGCCGAATAGCAAGAGAAGCGAACAGAGCCGTCGGAATAAGCAACGGTCCGTCACATACGGAAATCATTGTAACAAAAGACGGTCCGAAGATAGTCGAACTCGGAGCCAGACTCGGCGGAGACTGCATAACGACCCATCTTGTCCCACTCTCAACAGGGATGAATATGGTTGAGAATTGCATTAAAATTGCCATGGGCGAAAAGCCCGATTTATCGGTTCACATTGACCGTGGCTCGGCAATACGCTATTTCCCTCAGCACAGCGGCACTATTGAAAGTATTGAGGGAATTGAAAAAGCGAAAAATATTCCCGGAGTTGTTCAGGTTAATGTAGTACATAATGTCGGCGAGACAATAACCGACATCACTGACAGCGGCTCACGTATGGGCTTTATAATAGCCCATGGCAAGACGGCAGACGAAGCCGAATACGCCTGTGAAAAAGCTATGAATGAAATAAAGATAACGATTCGTTGAAAGGTGCTGTCCGGTAATGAAAATTTTAACCTTTAGCTGCTATTACACCCCGGAAATAGCGGCAAGTATGTATCTTACCGAAGATATGCTTTGCGGAATGACAAAGGCAGGGCACAGCGTTGAAATGTATGTGCCCATACCCTGCCGAGGGGTCAGCGATGAAATTAGAAATGAATATAAAAGTAAAAAAACAGAGGTTCTTTATGACGGCAAACTGACAATCCACAGATTTGCACTTTATAAGGAGGGAAAAAACTCCCTTATGCGAGCCTTCCGTTACGGTCTTTTGAATCTCATTTTTATAATAAAGGGCTTAAGCAAAAAAGCGGACGTTATATTCGCTCAAAGCACACCGCCCACTCAGGGAATGATGGCAGGATTCCTGAAAGCCTGCAAAAAGATACCGTTTGTATATAATCTCCAGGATATTTTCCCCGATTCCCTTGTCAATACAGGTATGACCTCGGAAGGAAGTATTATTTGGAAAATCGGACGTGCGGTTGAGAATTACACATACCGTAACGCCGACAATATCATAGTTATTTCAGAGGATTTTAAAAAGAATATAATGGCAAAGGGCGTTCCCGAGGATAAGATAACGGTTGTGCCGAATTGGGCGGACACGCAGGGTGTTCACCCTATCGAAAGGAAGGATAACAAACTTATCGAAAAATACGGACTTGACCCGAGCCTGTTTTATATAACCTACTGCGGCAACATCGGATACACGCAAAACACAGAGCTTCTGCTCGAAGCCGCAAAAATTTTGAAGGACGAAATTCCGCAGCTGCGCTTTGCCCTCATCGGCGACGGCGCGGCGATGGACGAGATAGGCAAAAAAATAGCCGACGGGCATATCGAAAACGTTATTCATATTCCGTTCCAGCCGTACGAGGATATCGCCCATGTTTTCAGCCTCGGCGACGTCGGACTTATAATCAGCAAGCCGCATGTCGGAAGCAATTCCGTTCCGAGCAAAACATGGAGCATTATGGCGGCGGAAAAACCGCTTCTCGCCTCCTTTGATAAAGAAAGTGAGCTTTGCAAAATCATTGAAGAAAACAATTGCGGCATTGTTTCCGACGCAGGCGACCTTGAAGGATTTATCGAAGCGGTCAGGAAAATGTATAACGACCGGGAGAAAGCAATTTCGCAGGGCAAAAACGGCAAAGCATTTCTCATGTCCGAGTTTGACAGAGACACCTGCGTGAAGAAATATGTTGAAGTATTGGAAAAAGTCGGATCAAAAAAATGATTTGATTTTTTGAAAGGAATGTTGTTTCGTTGAAGATAGTTCATTTGTGTCTGGGTAATTTTTTTCCCGATAATTATTCATACCAGGAAAATATGCTTCCGAAATTCCATAAAAAACAAGGCTATGACGTTGAGGTTATTGCTTCATTAGAAACTTTTGATAAGGACGGAAAACCATGCCTCTATACGGGTGATATGAATTACATAAACGAAAACAATGTCCCCGTAACAAGATTGAATTATAAAAGTCCTCAGAAAATCTATAAAAAACTTCGCCGCTTTGTCGGCTTTGAGGAAACTCTCAACAAAGCGAAGCCTGATATTATGTTTATTCACAACGTTCAGTTTCTGGATATAGACAAGGTTGTTAAATATGTAAAGAAGCACCCCAAGACTAAGGTTTTTTGTGACAACCATGCCGACTACGTTAACAGTGCTCAAAATCCGCTTTCACGAAATATTCTCCACGGAATTATCTGGAAGCACTGCGCTCAAAGCATTGAGCCTTACACAACCAAGTTTTACGGCGTTCTGCCTGCAAGAGTTGATTTTTTGAGGGAAGTATATAATCTTCCGAAAGAAAAGTGTGAGCTGCTTGTTATGGGCGCCGATGACGACAGAGTTTCGCAAGCCTCCGATCCTGCGGTCAGGAAGGCTGTCAGGGAGCGTTACAAAATCAAGGGCGATGACATATTGCTTGTAACCGGCGGTAAAATCGACCACAACAAGCCGCAGACCTTAACCCTGATGGAAGCCGTAAACAAGCTGAATGACCCCAAAATAAAACTTACCGTGTTCGGTAGCGTTGTTCCCGAGCTTAAGGAAAAATTCAATTCCTTGCTTAGCAACAAAGTAATATATTCGGGTTGGAAAAAATCCGATGATATTTACGATGAATTTGCCGCGGCGGATATAGTTGTTTTTCCGGGACTTCATTCGGTTCTTTGGGAACAGGCCGTTGCAATGGGCAAGCCGTGCATATTCAAAAAAATCAGCGGCTTCACTCACATTGACATCGGCGGCAACTGTCTTTTCTTTGAAAGTGACAGCGAGGACGAATACATAAGCAAAATCAAGCGCTGCATAGAAGAGCTTGACAAAATAAAAAGTGCCGCGGAAACTCACGGCAAGGAAAAATTTTCTTACAACAATATAGCAAAAAGATCTGTTGAAGCAGAATAAAAAAGGAATTGGTGATCGGTAATGTCTTTGTATGAAAAACTTATCAATAAAGAAGAATCTTTGTCGGTAGTCGGTCTCGGCTATGTCGGTATGCCGCTGGCTGTCGCCTTTGCGGCAAAGGGTTTGAATGTTATCGGATTTGATCTTAACAAGAAAAAGATTAATCTGTACAAATCAGGAGTAGATCCCACCAAAGAGGTTGGCGATGAGGCTATACGCTCAACAACGATAAACTTCACTCCCGATGAAAAGGATTTGAGAAAGGCGAAGTTCCATATTGTTGCCGTTCCGACACCTGTAAATACGGATCATACTCCCGACCTTACTCCCGTTATCGGAGCTTCGGAAATTGTCGGACGCAACCTTACAAAGGGTTCAATCGTTGTTTTTGAATCCACGGTTTACCCGGGCTGCACCGAGGACGTATGTATCCCCGTTCTTGAAAAGCAATCGGGACTCAAATGCGGCGTTGATTTCAAAATCGGCTATTCTCCCGAGAGAATCAACCCCGGCGACAAGGTTCATCGCCTTGAAAATATACATAAGATCGTTTCGGGAATGGATAGGGAGTCTCTTGAGGAAATCAAAAACATTTACGATATCGTTATTGAGGTCGGCACCCATCCCGTATCAAATATAAAAACCGCCGAGGCGGTAAAGGTTGTCGAAAACAGTCAGCGTGACATTAACATTGCATTTATGAATGAACTTGCAATGGTATTTGACCGTATGAACATCGACACAAACGAGGTCGTTGACGGTATGAACACAAAGTGGAATGCTCTCGGCTTCAGACCCGGTCTTGTCGGCGGACATTGCATCGGCGTTGATCCGTATTATTTCACATATGAGGCAGAAAAGCTCGGCTATCACAGCCAGATCATTCTCAGCGGACGTATTGTAAATGACAATATGGGCAAATACGTTGCCGACGCCGCTATAAAGAAAATGGTTGAAGCAGGACAGGCTCCCAAGAACAGCAAGGTTGTTATTATGGGTCTCACATTTAAAGAGAACTGCCCCGATATACGTAATTCCAAAGTTGAAGATATTATCAAAAGGCTCA
Source organism: Ruminococcaceae bacterium UBA6845 (assembly GCA_002449395.1). Taxonomy (GTDB): domain Bacteria; phylum Bacillota; class Clostridia; order Oscillospirales; family Acutalibacteraceae; genus CAG-488. The sequence goes on from DKDP01000040.1 coordinate 45,240, forward strand.
AAGAGTATGAGATCAAACCGCTCGTAGTTGACCCGTGGGCAGACAAGGAGGAATCACTCGACGAATACGGTGTTGAACTGACCGACATAAACGATGTTCACGATGCGGACTGCGTTATTATGGCAGTTGCCCATAAAGAGTTTAAGTCACTCGGCTTAGACGGAGTAATAAAGCTGTTCAGTAACAAGCTCGCCGCAGATGAAAAAGTTTTCCTTGACGTTAAGGGCATATACACAGTTGACGAGCTTGAAAATTCGGGAATGAAATACTGGAGACTGTAAGAGGAACGACTATGATCTACGTATTCACGGCAGTACATGACAGATATAAAATAACGGAAAAATTCGTGGATCAGCTTTTGAGACAGACCTATAAGGATATAAAGCTGGTGCTCGTTGACGACGGCTGTACGGACGGTACAGCGGATATGGTGCGTTCAAAAATGCCCGAAGCCGTTATCATTGAGGGCGATGGCAACCTTTGGTGGGGCGGCGCTTTGCATGAGGCTTATAAATGGACTGTTAAGAATGCCGACAGATCCGCCTTTGCTATGTTTGCGAATGACGATTCCGAATTTGATGATGATTATATCGAAAAAGCGATAAAAATTCTTGAAACCCGGGAGCACACGCTGCTCACGGGCTACGGAGTCAGCCGTCAGACCGGCAAGGTCTTTGACGGTGCGGTTGATTACGATTTTGCAACGATGAAGGTCAAGCGCGGCGGCGCCGGAGAGGGCAACTGTGCCTCAACGAGAAGTCTCTTTTTCAGAATAAGTGATTTTATAACGATCGGCGGATTCCACCCCGTTCTCCTGCCCCACTACGGTTCCGACTACGAATGGACGATCCGTGCGTGGAGGAAATACGGTTATACGATTTACTGCGATGAAAATCTTAAATATCTTGTTGATGAGGAAACCACGGGCGACAATTTCTATGACAAATTGACGAGAAAAAAATTATTCAGCAAGCGCTCGATGAGCAACCCCCTTTATAAATTCACCATGATTTTTCTCTCCACCCCCGCAAGAGTTATTCCCAAAACAATCGTAAATCAGTTAAAACGCGTTTACAAAAAAAGAGAAATTTTTAAAACAATAATCAAACGATAATTTTTACCAAAAGAAGGTGACAACCAATGTCCGACATCGGAAGTACCACAGGGCAGAAAATAACTCATATGCTGATAGTTATTCTTTCCTGTGCTTTTATCAGCTTCTATCAGGGCGGAATTTGGCTGTTGATTCCTCCTCTTAACGGAACGATAGCTTTCGGAATCAGCCTCCTTCTTGTTTTTCTTGTTTTGACCTCGCAAAATAACAGAAATTATCTTTGCTTTGATATGAAGGTTTACGGCATTGCGTCGTTTATGCTGCTTTCATTAGTGTATATGCTGCTTTCTCATGAACAATTCACGAAATCAGGTTTTCTTGTTTCTTTTTACTGCTTTGTGATGATGTGTATCGGCGCATATATTCACGACAAAGAAAAAGAACGAAAAATTATCCTGCTTTATATACTTGCAGAAGTAATTCTCAAGGAAATATGCGATATATATGAATTGACCAAAAATCCGATGATTATAAGAGATTCCGGATTTGACGTGCTCAGCGTAAACGGCTCGGGAATTGAAAAGCTGGTAAATATTCCGTCAATTTATACATTTGCAGTAATTTATTTTATTGTTCTTTGCAATTTCAAACGTTCAAAGCATAAGATTCTTTCAATAGCATATATGGCGCTTACTCTGTATGTTCTCTATTCGGCACAGATGTCACTGCCGCTGCTTCTCACAATAATAATAACACTTTACATTCTGGTCGTAAAAACAGTAGACATAAAAAAGATTATTTTGTTTTCTGCCGTATTCTGTCTATTCTTTATGATTCTTTTGCCGACAGGCTTGAATTGGATATTAAAAAACAATTTCTTCCCCATAGAGGTTACAAAACGCTTGCAGGATGTTTATGATATTTTCTTCAAAGACGCCTCATTCGCTGATATAATCAACGAATATGGAAGCGGTTTGGAAAAAGATTATACAAGTACACAGGGTAGGATCACACATTATATTGAAAGTTTCCGTGCAATGGGTCATAACTTCTTCTTGGGAGAGCTGACGCCGAATAAATTTAAAAACGGCGGCCACTCAACATGGATTGATTATATTGCAAAGTTTGGCTTCACAATACTTATTTACTACTTTTCTCTTATTCGGCACACCAAAGCTCAGTTTAAAAAAAGCGAATATGAGGGCAAAAAAGTATTGATAGCCGTCAGCATTTTTTATTTGATCTCAGGAATTCTCAATTCCTTCCAAATCGTCCTTTTCACAATGCATATGTTTATACTTGTACCGTATTTTTATGAATTACTAATTGACAATAACTTTACTATAAAATGGAGGCCTCTTGTAAGATGAAAGTTTTATGGATAACCAACAGACCTATTGCTGCCGCAGAGCGAAAGTTTAACGTCAAAGCTATCAGCGGAACATGGATGGAACCAACATTACTCGGTCTTGAAAAGACGGACGGCATCGAGATTTCGGTTGCAACCGTCGCTCCCGTTAATACAGTTGAACGTTTTGAAGAGGATAACATTACATATTACCTTGTTCCGCAGGACAGCAAGAGGATTTACGGATATGAAGAACCTGCTCATATCAAGCAGTGGGAGCAGGTAATGGATGAAGCGAAACCCGATATAATCATGCAGTGGGGCACCGAATATGCCCACGGACTTTGCGCCCTCAAAATCGCAAAAGAAAAAGGAATCCCTTCCGTTACCGAAATGCAGGGCGTAATGGAATCTATTGAATACTATTACCTCAGCAACATGACGAAATCTCAAATAAAAAAAGCCTACTCACTGAGGAATTTTATTAAGCATGACGGACTTTACGACGAGCAAAAGTTTTTTGGTAAAAAAGCAGAAATAGAAAAACAAATGCTCAATTACTCGGAAAATATTATCATTGAAAATGACTGGGCAACAGCTCATTGCAGATATATAAATCCCGATGCAAAACTTTTCGTTCATCATCTCAACATTGATGAAGTATTTTTCAAGAAGAATTGGTCGCTTGAAACCTGCGAAAAGCATTCGATTTTCACCTGCGCTTCCGCTTATCCCCTCAAAGGATTACATATTCTTCTTGAAGCTCTTGCAATTGTAAAAAGAAGTGTGCCGGACGTTAAACTTTATGCTCCGGGATTTCAGGATCCTTTTTCAAAGACCGATTTTAAGTCAAAATTTAAGCAGCAGGGATATGAAAAATATCTTATGTATCTTATCACAAAGCTCGGCATCAGAAACAATGTTTTTTTCACCGGCAGACTGACTCAACAGCAAATGGCAGAAAGAATGGAGCAATCACACATTATGGTTGTTCCCTCGGCAATTGAAAACCACAGCTCTACCCTCAGAGAGGCTATGGCAGTCGGCGTTCCGAGCATAGCAAGCTATGTCGGCGGAATCCCGGAAACAATTGAACACGGCAAAAACGGATACCTTTTCCGTCACGAGGAATATATTCAGCTTGCCGATTTTATTCTCAGAATTTTTAACGATGATGAAAAGGCAAAATCTTTCAGCCAAAACGGAAAGGACTACATCAGACCGTATCTTGACATAAACAAATCAACCGAACAGCTTGTTGAAATATACAAAGAAATTGCGGGAGGCCGTTAAATTATGAAACCGCTGCCGATAATTTTTGTCCATACGGGCAACAGCAACATTATTTCCTATGCCCTCAATCAGGCGAGAAAATCTAATCCCGATTCGGAAATAATTCTTCTCGGAGACGAGAGCAACAGTTGGGTTCAAAAACACGGATTCAGGCATTTTAATGTCTCGGATTACTACGGCATGGCGGAAAAATTTGACAAAGCTTATGTTCATATGAGCCCCAATCCCGTCGGTTATGAACGCTTCTGCTTTCAACGCTGGATGATCATAAAGGAATTTCTTGATTCCTGTGAGGAAATTGACAGATTTGTTTACCTTGACACCGATGTGCTTCTTTACAGCAACGTTACGGAATATTGCGAAAAATACCTTGACGGAATTGATATAACCGTTTGTAAGGATCAGGGCCCGCAGTACACTTTTTTAACAAGAAAGAGTATAGGAGAGCTTGCCGATTATATGTTCCGGAGCTATGTCGATCCGGACAGACTTGAAAAAATCAAGAATTACTATGACGACTATTTTGTAAAAGGCAAGCACTACGGCGGAATATGTGATATGACGCTTTTTGAATGGTTCGCCAAATCAAAGAATTATTTTGATACGAATCAAATTGTTGATAACGGTCTGTTTGATAATTCCGTCAATCAGCCCGAAGGCTTTGAGACAAAAAAAAATATAAAGAAAATCGTAATTAAAGACGGCAAGGCTTACGGCACAAAAACGGGACAAATCGAGCCTATAACTTTTTACGGGCTTCATTTTCAGGGAAAAGCAAAGTGGTTTATGTATAAATACTACACAGGAGACCCAACAAAAGTTCGTTCGAAATTCAAGAGCTTCGTTGCTGAAAAAGGATTTTTTATCAAGGTCCGTTTGTGGAGCCTTGTCGGAAAATTAAACCTTAAAAATTTAATGAAAAAGATATTCAAAATCACCAAGCCGAGCGTTTAACCGCAAACTTTTTCCCGAGGTGGATTTTATGAAGGTTGTTTTTATTTCAAATTTTATTAATCATCATCAGCTTCCGTTCTCAGAGGAAATGATAAGGCTGATCGGCGACGGCTATCGCTTTATTGCAACCGAGCCGATAGCGCAGGAGAGGCTTGACCTCGGCTACGAGGATATGAATCATAAATATGATTTTGTTGTTTGCACCTATGACGGCGAGGAGCAAAATAGACTTGCGCAAAAGCTCATAGATGATGCCGATATCGTAATCCAAGGCGGCGCGTCGACAGAATTGATAAAAAATCGCCTTGAGAATACCGATAAAATAACATTCAGATATTCTGAGCGTCTTTTTAAACAGGGCTATATTCATCTTCTCGATCCGAGAGTTCTCAAAAATTCCTATAACCGTTATACAAAATATTCAAAGAAGAATTTCTATCTTCTTTGCGCCGGCGGATATGTTGCAGGTGACTTTAAAATTATTCGTGCTTATCCTAATAAGATGTTTAAATGGGGATACTTTCCCGAAATAATTAAATATGAAGACATTGATAAGTTGATCTCCGAAAAGGAGCCGAACAGCCTTATGTGGGCGGGACGCTTTATTGACTGGAAACACAGCGAACACGCAATCGAAATGGCAAAAAAATTAAAAAAAGACAGGGTTCAATTCAAACTCACAATGGTTGGAACCGGACCGCTGCTTTCTCAAACAAAAGACGAAGTCAGCAAAAGCGGTCTTGATGATTGCGTTAAATTTACAGGTGCTCTCTCCCCCGATGAAGTTCGCAGATTGATGGAAAAATCGTCAATATATCTTTTCACAAGCGACTATAACGAGGGCTGGGGTGCAGTTCTCAACGAGGCTATGAACAGCGGATGTGCCGTGCTTGCCAATCATGCAATCGGCGCTGTTCCCTTTATGATGACGGACGGTGTAAACGGCAGAATATATAAAAACGGTAAGCTCGATAAGATGTATTCTATTCTTCATTCAATGATCGACAACCCCGAGCTTTGTAAAAATTACGGCAAGGAAGCATACAAAAATGTTTCCGAAAGCTGGACGCCGCAGGAGGCGGCAAAGCGTTTGGTCAGTCTGTCCGAAGCCTTGCTGAACGGCAAGGACGCAAAATCGCTTTATTGCAGCGGACCTTGCAGCGTTGCAGTCCCGATTGCACAGTCAAAGCAATACAAGCAAATCAAAGGAGCTTTCTGAATATGAAAAAGATTACTATGGGCGGCTATACAGGTCGTGAAAACAGAGGCTGTGAGGCAATCGCCAAGTCGACCTCGGCTATGTTCAGAAAAAAGGATATAAAAACCGCTCTTGCGTTTAGAACCGATTACGAATTTAAAGAAAATTTATCGCATAAATACTTCGACGAACTTCTTATGTATCGCAAATGCGACAGCAAGCCGGAATTATATTTCAAAGCCGGTTGGAACAAGATTTTTCACAATACATTCCCCTACGAAAAGGTTAAGCAGGGCGAGCTTTTGGATTCGGCAGTCGGCAACACTATGGTTCACATCGGCGGTGATACATACTGCTACGGTGTTTCGCTTGAGAACGAGGCACTTATTCACTGGTGCAAAAAAATGAATATCCCTGTCGTTCTGTGGGCGGCTTCAATTGAAGAAAGTGCTGTATATAACGAACGCATTGTGAACACTCTTATGCAGTATGACAAGCTGTATATTAGGGAGAAAATGACATACGGCATCCTCGTTAAATCCGGTTTTCCCGAAGATAAGCTGTTCTTAACTGCCGATCCTGCGTTCACTCTTGAACCTGAATTTGCCGAAATTGATGATGTTTGGTTTCAAAACGAAGTTATCGGAATAAATCTCAGTCCGATTTCTATGGAAGAAAATCCCGATCATATGCTTGCGGTAAACGGATGTATAAAAATTATTGAAGATGCTCTGGCAAACACGCAAATGAACATTTTGCTTGTTCCGCACGTTTATACGAATGATTATACCGAAAAAGATTATCAGCCCCTCGGCATTATCAAAAAACACTTTGCAAACAATGACCGTATAAGAATTTTGAAAGCCGATTACAGTGCAAATCAGCTTAAATATATAATCTCCAAGTGCTCTCTTTTTGTTGCGGCAAGAACACACGCATCAATTGCCGCATACTCAAGCCTTGTTCCTACATTGGTGCTTGGATATTCAATAAAGGCAAAAGGAATTGCAACCGATCTTTTCGGCGATTATAAGCATTATGTTTTGCCCGTTCAGGAATTAAAATCAGCCGACGAAATATTTAATGAATTTAAGTGGATTCAACAAAACAGCGAGACAATTCGCACAAGACTCGAAACAGTCATTCCCGAATATCAAAAGAGGGCGGAAAGTGCCGCCGACGATCTTATTTTAAACAGCAAAGGTTAAAAATATGAAACCGATTAAAATACCGAAAAACTGCACCGGCTGCGCCGCTTGCTCTGCCGTATGCACCCATAACGCAATCTCCCTTTGCGCCGACAAAGAGGGGTTCCGCTATCCGCAGATTGATTCCTCGCTTTGCACAGAGTGCGGAGCGTGCGCTTCGGTGTGCCCTGTTTTAAATGAAAGCAGTCATTCAAAGGCTGCAAAAATATACGCCGTAAGAGCAACCGACAGTTCGGTTCGTATGAACAGCTCATCGGGCGGCTTTTTCTCGGTTCTCGCTTCAAAAGTTATCGCCGATGGAGGAATTGTTTACGGTGCGGCATTTTCATCGGATTATAAGTCCGTAAAGCACACCGGCATTGAAAAATCGGAGGATATTTACAAGCTGCGAGGATCAAAATACATTCAGTGTGTAAACGACAGAAGTTTATTTTCTGAGATAACGAAAGAACTTATTTCAAATCGTACCGTCCTGTTTTCCGGCACTCCTTGTCAGGTTGAGGGAATTAAGAGTTTTTTAAAACAGGACTATAACAATTTGATAACCGTGGATATGGTTTGCCACGGTGTACCCTCTCCGTCTGTTTGGAGAGCGTATATTTCGGAGCTGGAGAAAGAAAACGGCTCTACTGTTCAAAACGTCAGCTTCCGTGATAAGGTATCGGGCTGGAAAAAATATTCGTTTACCGTTGATTTTGCAAACGGTAAGCACTTCACTCAGATTGTAACCGAAAACCCATATATGAGGGCATTTGTCCGTAGCGTTACGATTCGCAAAAGCTGCTATAATTGCCCGTTCCGCAGACTTGAACGTGTCTCGGATCTCACTATGGCCGATTTTTGGGGCTGTGAAAAAGTCACGCCCCAAATGAACGACAACACGGGAATAACGCTCGCCTTTGTCAACAATGAAAAGGGCGAAACCCTTTTCCGTACGCTCTCAGATACTGAGTTTTCTCAGGTCAGTGAAAGCGACGCACTGCGTGAAAACCGTTCAATGTATATTCAAACAGATTACAATTTCAACAGAAATTATTTCTTTGATAATCTTGACAACCTGTCGGCAAAAGAGCTGCTGATGACAGCAGCAAACCGTCAAACCTTATTGACAAGGGCAGTCGGCAAATATCACCGCATAAAGCAAAAGATCGGAGACTCAAAATGAATCGCAGAGGTAAAGGAATAGCAATTTCATATATTTACACAATCCTTAACACTGTCATCGGCTTTTTTATGTCGGCATTTGTTCTGAGAGTGCTCGGAAAAACCGACTACGGTGTTTATCAGACGATGACATCGTTTCTTACCTATCTGACCCTGTTTGAATTTGGAACAGGCACGATAATGACAAGAAACATTTCCTTGTGCAGAAACGACGGTACAGACGGCGATGATCTTCGCAAAAACATCTCCACCGTTTGGACAACCACCTGTATTCTTTCTGCTATCATTTGCGTCGGTGTGCTTATATTCTATCTTTTAATCGGCACGATATACCATAAATCTCTCACTCCCGAGCAAATTGAAACAGGCAAAATAATCTTTCTGATATCTGCCGTGAGGCTTGTGTTCAATTTCCTTGTGCAAACTCTTAATGGTGTTGTGCTCGGCTTTGAAAGATACAGTCTCGGCTCGATTGTTTCCCTCACATATCTGATCGTCCGTTCGATTATCGTTGTTGCTCTCCTGCTTGTAAGCCACAGCGCAATAGTGCTTGTTACAATTGACACAGTGCTTACAGTCGGCATTTTTATTTTCACGATTTTCTACTGCATAATAAAATTAAAGGTTAAATTCACCTTCAAATATTTTAATGTCGGAATCTTCCGCCAGATTCTTCCGCTGGCACTTGCCATGTTCCTGCAAACAATTGTCAATATGGCTAATAACAACGTTGATAAATTTGTAATCGGAATTGCAATGTCACCTGAGGCGGTATCGGTCTACTCGGTTGCGATGTATATTTTTTCGACATTTTCGGCTCTTACAACCATGCCGATTTCAATGTATATGCCGCAGGTCGCCAAGGATATGCGGAACGGTAAAGAGGGCCACGAACTTACCAGAACTCTCATTCAGCCCTGCCGGCTTGTTGTAATTGTCGGCGGATTGGTTCTTTTCGGCTTTATCGCTGTCGGACGCCCGTTCATCTCGATTGTTTACGGCTCGGATTATCTCGATGCATGGATCATAGCAATAATGATAATGGTCCCGATGTTTATAAATATGTCAAACGGAATTATCGTAAATATTCTCGACGTCCTGCGTAAAAGGCACATCCGCTCGATCTGCCTCGGCATAACGGCTGTCGGCAATATTATTCTGACTGTTTGGTGGATAAAATATTGGGGAATGTTTGGTGCGGCGGCGGCAACGGCTGTTTTCACAATAATCGGACAGATCATATTGATGAATATTTATTATAAAAAGGCTATTCACATCGACGTAATGTTTCTTTTCGGTCAATCATTTAAAGGGATTCTACCGAGTATGGTCATTGCCTGTCTCGGCGGCGGAGCCGTTGCATATTTTATTCACAACAATTTTCTTTCCCTTTTTGTCGGAGGAGTTACATTCTGCGTAATCCTCGCCGCTTGTATGCTCACCTTCGGCGCAAACAAAACCGAAAAAGAGCTTTTCTTCGGCAAAATCAATAGGCTTAAATCAAAAATCAGCAAGGCATAAAAGAACCGTAGGAGGTAGCCTATGTCCGATAATGTTTTTTCAAATAAACTGACAAATACGGCTATGATATCGCTGTTTTTGCAGCAGTCACTTATGGATTCGCAGGCGGATTTTGAACGCTCTGTCGGCAATCCTAACTTCCCTCACTGGGACTGCATTGTAATAACGGCAAGCAATACCGCACAAGCCGACGGATACCGCAAGCAAATAGAATACAGACGCTCTGTCGGTAGAGTTTCGCCTTATACGGATTTTCTTGTCGTTTCTGACAGAGATAACAAGCGTGTCGGCTCAGCAGGCTCAACCCTCTCTGTTATCCGAGAATTAAAGCAGAAATTCAACGATTTATCCGACAAACGAATTATGGTTATCCATGCAGGCGGCAACAGCTCGAGGACGCCTCAGTACAGTGCCCTCGGGAAACTGTTCAGCCCCATTCCAACGACATTCGGCGGTTTACCGGCAACTCTATTTGATATGTTTATGATATCTATGGCAAGCATTCCCGGACGCCTGAAAAACGGTATGCTTCTGCTCTCAGGCGATGTTACTTTGCTTTTCAATCCGCTCATGTGTGATTTCGGATCATCCGACGCCGCCGTAATCAGCTTTAAAGAAGATACAGAGATTGCAAAAAATCACGGCGTATATCTCAAGAGCGACAGCGGAAATGTCAAAAAATTTCTGCATAAAAAGCCGGTCGAAATTCTTCAAAGCGAAGGAGCTGTTGACGAACGGGGAAAATGCAGCATCGACACAGGGGCATTATGGCTCAGCCCCAAGATATTAGAGGCTATGTATACCACGGTTGACACCGAGGAAAAATACGATGCTATGGTAAATGACAAAGCCCGTCTTTCGCTTTACGGTGACATTTCCTACTGCCTTTCTGAGGATTCAACTCTTGAAGATTTTTACTCTCAGACTCCGGAAGGCGGATTTTGCGACGAATTAACAATGGCACGTACAGC
>DKDP01000040.1:55983-73715 GCA_002449395.1 Ruminococcaceae bacterium UBA6845
GGGCAATATAATATGAAGCTCCTTAACCTCTCCCCTGCCCGTTTTATTCACTTTGGATCAATACCGGAAATTATGAAGCTGATGGATAAAGGCGTTGAAGAGTACAGCTCTCTCGGCTGGAAGAAACAAACCAACAGCAGCCTTTCAGACCCATCTGTTGCCGCATATAATTCTGTACTTTCCGATGGTGCCGCTATCGGTGACGGAGCATACTTTGAGGTCTCTTATATTCATTCCAAGGCTGTTGTGGGAAAGAATAGCTATATCAGTTTTATTGATCTTCACGATGAAACTATTCCGGATAATGTACTTATTCACGGGCTCAAACAGAACGACGGTAATTTTGTCTGCCGAATAATGGGTATACACGATAATCCGAAAAGCAACTGCATTTTCGGGCAAAAAATTGAAGATTTAATTGAGAAACTTGGCATTGACAGACGCAACATTTGGAACGATAACGAAGAACATACGTTATGGACTGCTTCTCTCTATCCCGAATGTAAAACAGTAAAGATGGCAGTAGATACATCTCTTGAGCTATATAATCTGCTTGTTAACGGATTCGGAGATAAAGACAAATGGTTGAAAGCCAATAGGAAGTCACTTTGTTCCGGATTCAATGATGCCGATCCCGATGCAATTATTGATTGGACAAAGCGGATGGAAGAGCTCGTTAGAATGGATGAGTTCAAAAAATGTATTCTTGAAGGCAAACCTGCAAGCGAATGTTCGTCAATTCTCAATTCAAAATCACTTACACGGATTCAGAATCAATGGCTCGATAAGGAATTAAAAAAAATTGATATATCCAATCTCGCTGACTTTTCATATGCCATAAGACTTTACTATTACCTAGGTACAGTTCTTAACGATGAACATTACATCAGCCGCAGTTTTCAACTCATTGCAGATACCGTGCTCAATTCAACAATGAACGGACTTAAATATAACAATAACTGCCATATTGTAACAGATGAAGCCGTCGTCAAACTTCCGCTTCGTGTCAACTGGGGCGGAGGCTGGACAGACACCTGCCCTCACTGCCTTGAACACGGCGGCGTAGTTCTCAATGCAGCAATTTCGCTTAACGGCGAATTGCCTGTTGAGGTCAGATTGGTTAAGATTTCTGAGCACAAAATTGTATTTGACAGCCGTGATATGGACGTTCACGGCGAATTTGGCAGCATAGAGCCGTTGCAGAATACCGGTGACCCATTTGATCCGTTTGCGCTTCAAAAGGCGTGCCTGCTCGCCTGCGGTATACTTCCGGCAAGCGGCGGTAATCTTGATACCATACTGGAACGCCTCGGCGGCGGATTTGAGATGCACTCCGAAGTTACAAATGTTCCCAAAGGCTCAGGTCTCGGCACATCTTCAATTCTTTCGGCTGCAACAGTAAAAGCGGTTTTTGAATTTACCGGTATTGAATACGACGACGACAAGCTCTATTCAACCGTTCTTTCAATGGAACAAATTATGTCCACCGGCGGTGGCTGGCAGGACCAAGTCGGAGGTGTTACTCCCGGAATTAAATTCATCACATCTCAGCCCGGTCTTGAGCAAAAAATAAATGTCGAACATATACAACTTAGCGAAAAAACAAAAAAAGAGCTTTCCGAACGCTTTGCCGTGATTTATACGGGTCAGCGCCGCTTGGCAAGAAATCTCCTGCGTGATGTTGTCGGCAGCTATGTCGGCAACGAGCCACGCAGTCTTAAGGCTCATCGTGATATTCAAAAGGTTGCGGCACTTATGCGTTTTGCGCTTGAGAGAGGCGATATAGACGAGTTCGCAAGTCTTTTGAACGAGCACTGGGGTCTGTCAAAAATGATTGACAGCGGCAGCACCAATACTCTAATTGATCAAATCATTATGGCAATAGATGATCTCGCCGATGCAAAAATGATCTGCGGAGCCGGCGGCGGCGGATTTCTGCAGATTATTCTAAAGAAGGGCATTTCAAAAAATGATATTCATCGACGTCTAAAAGATGTTTTTCAGGACTTTGACGTTGATATCTGGCGAAGCGATTTTGTTTTCTGACAAGTGAATAAAAAATCTCCTACGGCTTTGAACTTCCGTAGGAGATTTTTTCAGAACAGCTTTGAATCCAGTGTTCCGTCTTTTACCTGCACGATATGGGCGTTCTTGCCTCTGCCCTTTTGCTTGTAGCAATCGGTTGTTTCGACGGGCTTCATTTCGATGTTTTTATTGCCGCCCTTTGCAAGGATCTGCCACTTCACAAAGAACGGGAACATCAGCGGAATGATCTTCTTCTTTGAAACGCAGTTCCATATCTCTGCGGCAAAGAATGTACAGTTGAAATAGAAGTCCCAATAATTCCAGTCTCTGATCCTGTCGCTTACCTTGATAAGCTGTTTCTTTGTCAGATCCATTCCGAGCCACGATTTATTTTTCAGACCCCACTTGTTTGCGCAGTACGCCTCAACGTTATAGTAAAGTCCGCCGCCGTCCGACCGACTGAGCAAAAATGTACCCATCGAAACACCCTGATACGGCCTAAGTGTGTAACAGCCGACCTGCATTTCGCCGTTAAACATACTCTCAATGTAAATCCACGCGTGACCGAGACCGACTTGCTGAGTACATATATACATTCTCGCAACAACTCTGCCGTCCTCAATCTCATCAAAATTCTCAAGCGGCTCCGTTGTGGGCTCGGTGACGGGTTCGGTCGTCGGCTCTTCAGTTGTCGGTTCGGTTGTCGTTTCCCCGGGATCGGTCGTTGTCTCATCCTCAACGCCGGCAGTTGTGCCGGTCAGGAACTCCGTGATCCCCGTTATGACGTCATTTATTCCCGAATTTGAAAATTCGGCAAACGACGGAACAGACAAAACGACCACAACGACAAGAATAACAGAAATAATCTCAATAAAATGTTTTTTCATTTTCATTCTCCCTCTGCACACATTTATACTATAATTATATAACAATTACATAAAATGTCAATCGGAATAAATGAATTTTAATGAAAATTATTTTATTTATGTGTCATTTTCGTTGTCTTTTTAAATTTTATCTCCTCCACCGTTCAAGTAAGGTGATTCGCTCCAAGCATTTCTGTTGGGTATAAATAAAGGCTGCATATCTGTAAATAATACTATCGTCAGGGAAAAGTGCAAAAATTGCACTTTTTGTTTTAGTAAGGTGCAAAAATTGCACCTTATGTGTTGACAAGGTGCAAATTTGCATTATGACACAAAAAGCCCCCGAAGTGCAAACTTCGGGGTTGTTTAGTTTATAATTCAAGGGAATTTTCATTCAGCAGGAACTCATAAAGTCCGAGATGAAGTATTCCATCCTCATCCGTCCAAGGCTTCATTGAGGTCTTGCTGATAATTATCTTCTTGAAGAAATCCTTGGTGTTCTTCAAAGGTCTGAGTTCGGTTTCAAGTTTTGACGGTTCCGAAACATTCAATGCAGATTGAATATAGTATTTTTTAGAACCCTTGTTTACTACAAAATCTATCTCGCACTGTTTTTTCGACCTTTTTCCTGCACTCGTTTCCACAATCTCTACAACACCGACATCAACGGAATACTCTCGGCACAGAAGTTCATTGTATATAATGTTCTCCATTATGTGCGTTTCTTCCTGCTGCCTGAAATTAAGTCTTGCGTTACGAAGTCCGATGTCGGTACAATAATACTTTGACGGGTATTCAAAATACTTTTTGCCTTTTACATCGTATCGTTTCGCATTGCTGAACAGAAACGACTCAATCAGATAATTCAGATAGTTGGAAACAGTTGTACTTGAAACCTTAATGTTTTTTACCGTCTGCAAGGTATTTGATATTTTGCTTGCATTGGTAAGCGAACCGACAGAAGAACAAAGGTCATCCGTTAATTCGCTGAGCACATCGGGCAACTCAATATCATAACGCTCTACAATGTCTTTGAAATAAACCTCAGTGAAAAGAGTGTGCAAATAGTTCATCTTCTCCGCATCGCTCTTTTTTGTTAAAACAAGCGGCATACCGCCGTACAAAGCGTATTCCTCATAGGCATCGGATTTATCTCCGCCCACAAAGGAATAATACTCTTTGAAAGAGATGGGGTAAACTTTAACCTCATCACCTCTGCCGCGAAAGGCAGTCAGTACATCTTTCGTGAGCATTTTCGAATTACTGCCTGTTACATAAATGTCAACATTGCGAAGCCGCATAAGACCGTTGAGTACATTGTAAAGCCTAATGTTCTCCGGGTTTTTAAGTTCATCCTTTGTAATTGCGTACTGCACCTCATCAATGAGAATATAGTACATATCCGAGTTCACGATTTTCTCACGAATATATTTTGACAGTTCATCGGGATCACGGTACTTCACAAAGATATCATCATCCAAGGCAATCGTAATGATCTGTTCTTCTTTTACACCGCTTTCAATCAAATAATCGTAAAACAGATTGAACAGCAGAAAACTCTTACCGCATCTTCTGATTCCGGTAATAACCTTAATCAGTCCGTTTTCTTTTCTGTCAATAATTCTGTTAAGATATTCGTCACGCTTAATAATGTTCTGCATTGTAGCCCTCCGCTCACTTAAAACTTACGGGTATTTTCCCCTGACTTTCAAGTATAGTATACCACCATTTTTGCAAAATATCAAGCGTTTACTTGAAACTTGGGTGTATTTGCACCTAAGTTCTCATTATAACCCCATCATTTCTCGAATAATGCGGTCGCTCATCTTCACAGAACCTACGAGAACGAGCATATTAAAGATAAGTTCACCGATATATGTCCACACACTGCACAAACAGCCCCCGAAGTTTGCACTCCGAGGGCTTTGTTATCATTTATGCTTGTCCGAGGACAATTCTGTGTTCAGAATCAGTCAGCAAGTGCTGCCTGAGCAGCAGCAAGACGAGCGATAGGAACACGGAACGGTGAGCAAGATACATAGTCGAGACCGATCTTGTGGCAGAACTCTACCGAAGAAGGATCTCCGCCGTGCTCGCCGCAGATACCGCAGTGGAGAGTCGGGCGAACTGCCTTACCCATCTTAACTGCCATCTCCATAAGCTTGCCGACACCATCCTGGTCGAGCTTTGCGAACGGATCGAACTCATAAATCTTGTTGTCATAGTAAGAACCGAGGAACTTACCTGCGTCATCACGGCTGAAGCCGAATGTCATCTGAGTAAGGTCGTTAGTACCGAAGCAGAAGAACTCAGCTTCCTTAGCGATCTCGTCAGCTGTAAGAGCAGCACGCGGGATCTCGATCATTGTACCAACCTCATACTTGAGCTCGATGCCTGCTGCTGCGATCTCAGCGTCAGCTGTTGCAACAACTACGTCCTTAACGAACTTGAGCTCCTTAACCTCACCGGTAAGCGGGATCATAATCTCGGGAACGATATCCCAATCCGGATGAGCCTTCTTAACGTTGATAGCTGCACGGATAACAGCCTTTGTCTGCATCTTAGCAATCTCAGGATATGTGACTGTAAGACGGCATCCACGGTGACCCATCATCGGGTTGAACTCGTGAAGAGAGCTGATGATAGCCTTGATGTCCTCAACGGACTTGCCCTGTGCGTCTGCAAGAGCCTTGATATCTGCTTCCTCAGTCGGAACGAACTCGTGAAGCGGCGGATCAAGGAAACGGATTGTAACCGGGTTACCCTCAAGAGCCTCATAGAGCTTCTCGAAGTCGCCCTGCTGATACGGAAGAATCTTATCAAGAGCAGCCTCTCTCTCCTCAAGAGTATCTGCACAAATCATCTCACGGAAAGCAGCGATTCTGTCTGCCTCGAAGAACATATGCTCTGTACGGCAAAGACCGATGCCCTCTGCGCCGAGCTCTCTTGCCTTCTTAGCGTCTGTCGGAGTATCTGCATTTGTACGAACCTTAAGTCTTCTGTACTTGTCAGCCCACTCCATAACTCTGCCGAACTCGCCTGCGATCTGAGCGTCAACTGTCGGGATGATACCGTCATAGATGTTACCTGTTGAACCGTCGATTGAGATGTAGTCACCCTCAACGAAGGTCTTGCCTGCAAGCTCGAACTTCTTGTTAGCTTCATCCATCTTGATGTCGCCGCAGCCCGATACACAGCAAGTACCCATACCACGAGCAACAACGGCTGCGTGAGATGTCATACCGCCGCGAACTGTAAGAATACCCTGAGCGGACTTCATACCTGTGATGTCCTCGGGAGATGTCTCAAGACGAACAAGAACAACCTTCTCGCCTCTTGCAGCCCACTCAACAGCGTCCTCAGCCGAGAATACGATCTTACCGCAAGCAGCACCCGGAGATGCGCCGAGACCCTTGCCCATCGGTGTAGCAGCCTTAAGAGCCTTAGCATCGAACTGGGGATGAAGAAGTGTGTCAAGGTTTCTCGGGTCGATCATCTTAACAGCCTGCTTCTCGTCGATCATTCCCTCGTCAACGAGGTCACAAGCGATCTTGAGGGCAGCCTGAGCTGTTCTCTTACCGTTTCTTGTCTGGAGCATAAAGAGCTTACCGTGCTCAACTGTGAACTCCATATCCTGCATATCTCTGTAATGATCCTCAAGAGTATGGCAAACATCCTGGAACTGCTTGAAAGCCTCGGGGAACTTGTCAGCCATCTCGGAAATCTTCATCGGTGTACGAACGCCTGCAACAACGTCCTCGCCCTGTGCGTTTGTAAGGAACTCACCGAAGAGGCCCTTTGCGCCTGTTGCCGGGTCACGGGTGAAAGCAACACCTGTACCGCAGTCGTCACCCATATTACCGAATGCCATTGACTGAACGTTAACAGCAGTACCCCATGAATACGGGATATCGTTGTCACGGCGGTAAACGTTAGCACGCGGGTTGTCCCATGAGCGGAAAACAGCCTCAACAGCACCCATAAGCTGCTCTTTCGGGTCGGACGGGAAATCAACGCCGATCTTTGACTTGTACTCATCCTTGAACTGACCTGCGAGAACCTTGAGATCCTCGGCTGTAAGCTCAACGTCCTGAGTAACGCCCTTCTCAGCCTTCATCTTATCAATAAGCTCCTCGAAGTACTTCTTGCCGACTTCCATAACAACGTCGGAGTACATCTGGATGAATCTTCTGTAACAGTCCCAAGCCCAACGGGGGTTGCCTGACATCTCAGCGATTGTCTCAACAACGTCCTCGTTAAGACCGAGGTTAAGAATTGTGTCCATCATACCGGGCATTGAAGCACGGGCACCCGAACGAACGGAAACGAGGAGAGGATTCTTCTTGTCGCCGAACTTCTTGCCGGTGATCTCTTCCATCTTCTCGATGTAGTCCATGATCTGACCCTTAATCTCATCATTAATCTTCTTGCCGTCTTCATAATACTTTGTGCAAGCTTCTGTTGTGATCGTAAATCCCTGGGGAACAGGAAGACCGATGTTGGTCATCTCTGCAAGGTTTGCACCTTTACCGCCGAGGAGATTACGCATGTCTTTGTTACCTTCGGAAAAAAGGTAAGTATACTTAGTTGCCATGGGTATTACCTCCATTTTAAAATATTACCTAAATTGTTAACAGTTATCGGGCAGAATAATCCCAATATCACGTTTCGTATTATTATAACATACGGGACAAACTATTGCTATACATTTTTAAGATAAATAAGCACAAATTAACGCCGAAACTTTTGTGAAAAATGTCGTAAAAAAAATACATTTTTCTATTGTAATTATTTCAATTTTCTGCAATAATTAATGTGTAGATCTTTATACTGTCGAGGAGGTATTAATAATGAGTTACAACTGTGCTGTTATTCTGGCGGCAGGCCAGGGCACAAGAATGAAATCTTCCAAACCGAAAGTGCTTGCAGAGGTGCTTTTTAAACCGATGATAGATTGGGTAACGGACGCAGCAATCAATGCGGGAATTGAGGATATCTGCCTCGTCACCGGCTTTAAGCACGAGATGATCGACGGGCATTTCGGCGGCAAATTCAGAACCGTTGAGCAGAAAGAGCTTCTCGGAACAGGTCACGCCGTTATGCAGGCAAAGGACTTCATCAAGGAGCACATTCCCGGCAACGTTCTCGTTCTCAACGGCGACGCTCCGCTCATCCCTGCCGAGACAATCAAGGCTGCGCTTGACTTCCATATGGCGGGCAACAACGCCGCAACCGTAATTTCCGCAAAGGTTGACAATCCTTTCGGCTACGGCAGAATCATCCGTTCAAGAGACGGAAAGCTCAAAAAGATAGTTGAGGAAAAAGAGGCTACTGCGACTGAGAAGATAGTCAACGAGGTTAACTCGGGAGCTTACTGGTTCACGAGCTCGGTTCTTCTCGAATCGCTTGAGGGTATAATTGAGAAGCACGACAAAAAGAGCGATAAGGCGGTCGAATATTACCTGACCGACGCCGTTGAGGTTATCTTGGAAAAGGGACTTAACGCAGTCGCATACGACGCAGGCTCACCCGAGATCGTACTCGGCGCAAACGACAGGGCTCAGCTTCAGCAGCTCAATGAAATCGCACGTAAAAATGTGCTCAGAAAGCATATGCTCAACGGAGTTTCAATTCCCTGCGCCGACGGAGTTATCATCTCCCCCGACGCACAGATCAAGGCGGACACCGAGATTCTTCCCGGCACAATAATCCGTGGTAAGTCCGTTATCGGCTCCGACTGCGAGATCGGTCCGAACAGCCTGATTGAGGACAGCATTGTCGGCGATAGCGTTTCGCTCAACAGCGTTCAGTGTTACAGTGCGGAAATCAAAAACGGCGCTCATATGGGACCGTTCGTCCGTGTACGTCCCGGTTCGGTTATCGGCGAGGGAGTCAAGGTCGGCAACTTTGTTGAGTTCAAGAACTCGGTCATCGGCGACCACACAAGCGTCGCTCACCTGACCTATATCGGCGACACCGATGTCGGAAGCGGAGTAAACTTCGGCTGCGGCTGTGCAACGGCTAACTTTGACGGCAAGTCAAAGGCAAGAACAACCGTCGGCAACAACGCTTTCATCGGCTGTGACACCTGCCTTGTTGCTCCCGTTAAGGTCGGCAACAACGCATACACTGCGGCAGGCTCGGTAATTACCGAGGATGTTCCCGACAATGCGCTTGCGATTGCAAGATCGAAGGAATCCGTCAAGAAAGACTGGGTCAACAAGAAAAAGCCATACAGATGGCAGAAATAAGAGGTATTTTATGAAGAACAAAATTTTATTAAGAGTGATTTCTCTCGTTATGGCGGCAAGCGTTGTTTTCGCCGTCGGCGGATGCGGAAAGAAAGATACCGTTACCGACGATACCACTGCCGAGAGTAAGGCACAGGAGGTCATTGACGGTAAGGGCAACGCCGTTCAGCCCTCTATCGACAAGGACGGCAAGGCTGTAATCAAGTACACAAAGGTCAATTCCGAGGGCAAAAAAGAGGACGCAACAACCGTCGTCAATGTCAACAGCTCCGTTGTCAACAAGCCGACAATGGGTTCAAGTCTCAGCGACAAGGTCAAGACCGACGGTCAGAAGAAGACCTTCGTCGACAACCTCGTCAAAAAGGACGATGTTGACAAGGACAAGGCGGAGGATATCATCAACAAGGCTGAGGATTGGGTAGAATTTGGATATTCCGTTTATGTTGCGAACACGAACGCTCTCCGACTGATAACCGCCTCAATCGAAATCGGCAGCAAGAATGACAATCTCATTCTTCACAAAAATCTCGACTGTGAATACAGCATCAAGTCGGGATCGGGTATGGAAATCTATATCAGCGGACTTGTAAATCTTGCAAAATATCCCGACGATCAGGCTCTTCTCAAGGAGCTCAACGCAATGAATGTCAAGCTGGTATACACCCTTGCCGAGGACAGCATCACGGATATCGACGACTGGAGCAAGGTCACGACCAAGACAATGGACATCAAGTTCTGATTATCTTATTAAATTAAAACAACTGTCGTATTGAGACGTGAGGTTTCAATACGGCAGTTTACTGTAAAACAGAGGTGCAAAATGCTTTTCAGAAGAACAAAGGAACGTGTTACGGGACCGATAGAATTTCTCGTTGTCGGTCTGGGCAATCCGGGTAAAAACTATGAATTTACCCGCCACAACGCAGGCTTTCTGACCCTCGATCATATCGCAAGCGAGCTGGACGAGGAAATCACAACGCTTAAAAACGACGCTCTCATCGCCGACGTTTCGATCGGCGGACACAGGTGCCTGCTCGTAAAGCCGCAGACATTTATGAACAACAGCGGCACGGCGGTCAGGGACATTGCGAAATTTTACAAAATTCCGCCCGAAAAAATAATCGTTATTTTCGATGATATCTCCCTCCCCTGCGGAAAATTGAGAATCAGGCGCAAGGGCACGGACGGCGGACACAACGGAATCAAGAGTATAATTTATCACCTC
Source organism: Ruminococcaceae bacterium UBA6845 (assembly GCA_002449395.1). Taxonomy (GTDB): domain Bacteria; phylum Bacillota; class Clostridia; order Oscillospirales; family Acutalibacteraceae; genus CAG-488. The sequence continues at coordinate 66,351 of DKDP01000040.1, forward strand.
AATTCCGACCAATTCCCGAGAATCAAAATCGGCGTCGGTGCAAAGCCGAATCCCGACTATGATCTCGCCGATTGGGTGCTTTCAAAGTTCGGCAAGGACGATATGGAACAGCTCAAGTCAGCAATAACCAAGGCTACCGAGGTGCTCCCCGATATTCTTGACGGCAACATTGACAGAGCTATGAACAAGGCAAATTGAATAACATCACGATTCAGGCATCGTCCTCTGCGGCGGTGCCTTTTTAGTTTTTTACAAAACAAAAAGCAGGCAACCGAAAGGCTGTCTGCTTAATAATCTTTTTGGATTATTTGTAAGTGAACATAAAGTAAATTGTTACGCCGAGTGTAAGAATAAAGAAAGCAATTGCCGAAATTCTTGTGAGCTTAACGAGCTTCTGCTCCATAGTCCTGCCCTTGCTCTTGCCGAAGAATGTGTCAGCGCCGCCGGAAATAGCTCCCGAAAGACCGGCTGAACGGCTCTCCTGAAGAAGAACAACGATTATAAGGAAAACTGCAAGGATTATAAGAACAGCTCCGAATACGTACTGCAAAGCACTCATAATTAAACCTCCATAAGTATTTTTACCGATTTATTTTATCACACACTTTCACAAAATGCAAGAGTAATTACCATAATTTTTTAAAAAAGAAATGCAATTTGTGTAATCATCCCGTGAAATCGGGGTATTATATTCTTAGGCGGTCAAATCAAAGCCGCCGTCAGCGGAAATTATAAATATCAGCGTTTGCAATTTTTCCGCTGTTCGCCGTTCCCCTTTTTCGGGCGAACGGCGATTTTTTTGTTTATTTGCCTTTATATCAGCGAAAGCTGTTCGCCTGCGTCCTCTGCGCTGAGGGTTGCTCCGGCGGCAGGGAGATTCTTCGTCTTGTACCTGTACGGCTTTGCGAACTCGCCCGGGTGATAATCCCTGACCAGCTTGATAATATGGTTCTTCTTGAGCACCATAACCGCAACGCCCTGCGTGTCCTTCGTCGTCTTGGGTGCGATTGCGCCCGTGTTGAACAGCAGGAGCTTGCCCGCAGTCGATTCAAGCACAAGGTCGCAGTCCTCTTCAATCTTTCTGATTGCGACTATCGGAGATTTGTTGCTGTATGCCTTGATGAGCTTCTTTCTGTTCGTCTTTGTCTGATACGACGCAAGGTCAACCTTTGCAACCTTTCCGTTCTCAAAGAAGAACATTACATAGCCCTTGTAGTCCTTCGTCGGCAGCATATAGATTGTATTTTCGCCGTCGTCCATCTGGAGCTTTGTCGCCACGAAGTCGCCGAGCTGGCTTGCCTTTCCGAGGTCGAAGTCGGCTGCCTTTGCCTTATAGACCTGGCACTGATCCGTGAAGAACAGGAGATCGGTGTTGTTCGTCGCTTCGATTTCAAGCAGCATTTCGTCGCCCTCTTTGAGCTTCTGCTCGCCGCTCGTCCTCAGTGCCTGCGGAGTGATTTTCTTGAAATATCCCTCTTTCGAGAAGAAAAGATTTACAGGGAAATCGGGAATCTCCTCCTCGACCTCCTCCTCTGCAATTTCGGATGCAAAAACAATCTCCGTCCGTCTGTCCTGACCGTATTTCTTTGAAACGTCGGTCAGCTCGTTGACAATTATTTTCTTGATCTTCGACTTGTGAGCAAGGATATCCTCCATCTTTTCGATGTCCTCTCTGAGCTGTTCGATGTCCTGAGTTCTCTTGAGAATATACTCACGGTTGAGGTGACGGAGCTTGATCTCGGCAACATAGTTCGCCTGAATCTCGTCGATTCCGAAGCCGATCATAAGGTTCGGAACGACTTCGCTCTCCTCCTCTGTCGAACGGATTATCTTAATCGCCTTGTCGATATCAAGGAGGATTTTCTGCAAGCCCTCGAGCAGGTGCAGCTTATCCTTTGCCTTTGTCAGATCAAAATAAACCCTGCGCTTGACGCACTCGGTTCTGAAAGCGATCCATTCGTTGAGAATCTCGGCAACACCCATAACCCTTGGTGCGCCTGCGATAAGAACATTGAAGTTGCAGGAAAATGTGTCCTCAAGCGGCGTTACTTTATAGAGCTTCTGCATCAGCTTGTCGGGATCGGTTCCCTTTTTGACGTCGATCGTGATTTTAAGTCCGGACTTGTCCGTCTCGTCACGGATATCGCTGATCTCACGCAGTGCGCCTGCCTTGAACTTTTCAACAACCTTGTCGATTATCGCCTCGGCGGTTGTTGTCGGCGGGATTTCCGTTATGTCAATGCACTTGCCGTCCTTATCGTACTTATATCTTGCCCTGATCTTGAATCCGCCACGGCCCGTTTTATAGATATTCTCGATCGTCTCCCTGTCGTAGAGGAGCAATCCGCCGCCCGCAAAATCGGGAGCCTTGAGCGTATCGGATATCTCAGCCTCGGGGTCTTTGATCAAAGCGATTGTAGTTTCGCAAAGCTCTCGGAGGTTGAACGGACAAATTGAGCTTGCCATACCGACGGCAATACCCGTCGTCGGATTCGCCAGAATGCTCGGGAATCGCACGGGCAAAAGCGACGGTTCCTTCATCGTGTTGTCATAGTTATCGACAAAATCGACCGTGTCCTTGTCTATTTCATTAAAAAGCTCGTTACAGATCGGTGCGAGCTTAGCCTCGGTATATCGGGGTGCCGCCCACTGCATATCCCTTGAATATGCCTTACCGAAGTTACCCTTTGAGTCAACGAACGGGTGCAGAAGAGCCTCATAGCCCCTCGAAAGACGAACCATCGTGTCATAGATCGCCGCATCGCCGTGGGGATTGAGCTTCATCGTCTGTCCGACAATGTTTGCCGACTTTGTTCTTGCGCCGTTGATAAGACCCATTTTATACATCGTATAAAGCAGCTTTCTGTGGGAGGGCTTGAAACCGTCGATCTCGGGGATCGCACGGGAGAGAATAACGCTCATCGCATACGGCATATAGTTGGTCTCAAGCGTTTCCGTGATATTCTGACGCAGAACATCGCCTGCGCCGAGAATATGGGTATTGGGATCCATCTCCTCAACGGGCTTTTCCGTTTTCTTTTTCTTTGCCATTATATCACCCCTCTCAGCTCAGGTCGAGCATATCAATATATAGATGTCCGTTGTCGGCGATGTGCTCCTTACGTCCCGCAAGGTTATCGCCGAGCAGCATATCGAATATCTGCGCCGTTCTTTCCGCATCCTCGGGAAGAATCTCGACAAGGCGGCGGGTTTTGGGATTCATTGTCGTCATCCACATCATATCCGCCTCGTTTTCACCGAGTCCCTTGGAGCGCTGGATCGTATACTTCTGGTTTCCTATCTCCTCAAGCGCCTGAGTTTTCTCCTTTTCGGTGTAGGCGAACCATACCTGATCCTTTGTGTTTATTTCATAAAGCGGAGTTTCCGCAATAAAGACCTTGCCCTCCTCGATAAGGGTCGGCATAAGTCTGTAAATCATCGTAAGAATAAGCGTTCTGATCTGGAAGCCGTCAACGTCGGCATCGGTACAGATGATAACCTTGTTGTACCTGAGAAGATCAAGATTGAACTGCGCAAGGCCTTTCATCGCCTTACTCTTGACCTCAACGCCGCAGCCGAGAACCTTGATAAGATCGGTTATAATCTCGCTTTTAAAGATTCTGTCATACTCAACCTTGAGGCAGTTGAGTATCTTACCTCTGACGGGCATAAGCGCCTGAAATTCGGAATTTCTCGCCTGCTTACAGGCGCCGAGAGCAGAATCACCCTCCACGATGAAAAGCTCACGCTCACTGGCGTCCTTGGTTCGGCAGTCGACGAATTTCTGAACACGGTTTGCAAGATCGTTTGAGGTTGAAAGCGTCTTTTTAAGGCTCTGACGGGTCGTCTCCGCCCTGACACGGCTTCTCATATTGACAAGCACCTGATTTGCGATCTTCTCCGCTTCCGTCCTGTTCTCGATGAAGTAAATTTCAAGCTGGTGCTTGAAGAAATCCGTCATCGCTTCCTGAATAAATTTATTTGTAATTGCCTTTTTGGTCTGGTTTTCGTATGATGTCTGAGTTGAGAACGAGGAAATAACAAGGATCATACAGTCCTCGATATCCTCAAATTTAATCTTCGGATCGCTCTTTACGTATTTTCCGTTCGCCTTGAGGTAGGCGTCGATCTGATAGGTAAAGGCGTTTCTGACCGCCTTTTCGGGAGCGCCGCCGTGCTCAAGCCAGCTCGAGTTGTGGTAATATTCCTTGAGCTGATTTTTATTCGAGAAGCAGAGCGCCGAATTGATGAGCACCTTGTAATCGCTGAGATCGTCACGGTCACGTCCGACCCTTTCGGCTTTCCACGTCTGAACGCCCGTCATTGCGTTCTCGCCGGCGATCTCCTTAACGTAGTCGGTGATACCGTCCGTGTAGCAGTATTCAAAGGTTTCAAACTGAGTCTTGTTAAGCTGATTTCTGAGAATGAATTTAACGCCTGCATTGACGATCGCCTGACGCTTGATCGTGCTCTGATAGTATTCAAGCGGAATGTCGATATCGGTAAATACCTTGAGATCGGGGCGCCATTTTATACGTGAGCCCGTGTCCCTCTTGGTGTACTTTTCCTTTTCCATCTCGCCGACTGCCTTGCCCTTTTTGAAATTGAGCTTGTAGCACCAGCCGTCACGGTGGATTTCCGCCTCCATATATTCCGACGCAAACTGAGTTGCGCAAAGTCCGAGACCGTTAAGTCCGAGGGAATACTCATAGCTTCCGCCGTTGTTCGTGTTATATTTGCCGCCTGCGTAGAGGGTGCAGAAAACGAGGAACCAGTTATAGTTCTTCTCCTTTTCGTTATAGTCAACGGGAATACCACGGCCGAAGTCCTGAATCTCGACCGACTTGTCAAGAAAGCGGGTGATGATTATCTTATCGCCGAAGCCCTCACGAGCCTCGTCGATTGAGTTTGACAAAATTTCAAAAACGGAATGCTGACAACCTTCCAATCCGTCGGAGCCGAAAATAACCGCAGGACGCTTACGAACCTGATCCGGTCCCTTGAGCGCCACAATATCATTATTTCCGTAGCTTGTCTTTTTCGCCATTTAAATGACCATTCCTTTCTGCCGATAAAATACAAAGAATATTTTACACTATATCTTGTGTCTTAGTCAAGTTTTTTCGCACAATCAATCCAATTCGACCGTTCTGCCGAGGTCGAACGAATATATAACCGTGCCGATTACCCTTTTGCCCGTGCATTTGCCGAGAGCGTACTCATAGAGCTTGAGCTGATCCCTGTACCGACTGCGCAGGGTTTCATCGTCAATCCGCCTGTCGGTCTTGTAATCGACGATAACAAGTCCGCCGTTTTCCTCGAATGCACAATCGACATATCCCTGAACGACTATCATTTCATCCGCCGCATTTTCGGCGATATCTGGATAGATATCCCCCGCCCTGAGACCCACGGTGACCTTTTTCTCCCGCAGAAGAAGAGGCGATCTCCTGATCCTGACGGCAATATCGTTTTCAAAGAATTTTTTCAGCTTGTCTCTTTCAAGCGCCTTTGCCTCATCGGGCGTAAGGTGATTTTCCGCAACCATTCTTTCGATCTGTCCGTCAACGTCAAAGACATCCGCCGAGTAATCGAAAAACTCCATAAACTTATGCGTTGCGGTACCTCTGTTGGCAGGGTTCATACCGCTCCTGCTGAGGAATTTCGGCTTTTCGCAGGCAAAATACTCGGTCGAAAATCCGCTTGTTTCAAGCTCAGACGGGGCGATTTTCGCCATAACACCCGTCAGTGCGGAATACGGATACTCATACTCGGTTCTGCGCCTTATCTCTTCGAGCATACCGCTGTCTGCCGCCGCATTTTCCGCCTCCGAAATTTCTTTGAGAGGCTCTTTCACCTCGCTGATTATTTCAAAGTTCATTCTGCGTGCCGCAGGGAGGGTAACGGGAGCTTCTCCCGACCAGAACGGCGCCGCATCGGGATGCCTTAAGAATCCGAGCAGCAGCCAATCCGCCATCGACGATCTTGAAAGAAGTGAAAACGGAAGGATTTTCTTTTCCGTTCCGAGCTCTCCCCTGAGCTGTGCGAGCTTTTTCTGCGGATTATCGTACCTTGTCACGCATATGAGCCTCTCCTCGGCTCTCGTCATCGCAACATAGAGAACTCTCAGCTCCTCCGACCTGCCCGATATTTTCTCGGCAATGCCTATCGCCTTTTTGCCGACGGTCGGGTACTTGCACTTGCGCTTTGAATCCCGCCGATCAAAGCAAATTCCAAGCTCGGGATGATAAGCCGCAACGCTCCTTGCCGAATCGTCGTTAAACGACGCATTGAGATCGGCAAGTATACAAACGGGGAACTCAAGACCCTTACTCTTATGTATTGTCATAATATGCACAACGTCGGCGGCCTCGGAAACATCGGCGGCTGACTCAAGGTCGCTGTTTCTCCGCTGAATGCGGTCGATGAATCTGATAAAGCCCGAAAGTCCGCGCTTGCCCGACTCCTCGTATTTTGCGGCATAGTCGACGAGCATATTGAGATTTGCACTGCGCTGTGATCCGTTTTTCATCGCCGACGCAATCGCCTTGCAGCCCGTTCTGTCGTACATTTCATAAAGAAAACGGTCGCACGGCAGTGTAGCACTCAGCATTCTCAGCTCGCCGAGCTTTTCAAGAAAGGCGGCGCATTTTTCATCGCCGCTCTCCGCCGCCTTAACGATACAGTGATATATAGGCTTTTTCCTCTCGGCAATCCTGAGCCGAGCCAGCTCGTCCGCCGTGAAGCCGAATATCGGTGAGAGCAGAACCGCCAGAAGCGGAACGTCCTGAACGGGGTTGTCCGTAACTCTCATCAGGCTTAGCATCATACTGATCTCGGGAGAGGCAAAGAATCCCGTTTTATTGGCAACATAAGCGGGTATGAGGTTATCGGCAAGCGTCTTTGCGTAAAGCTCCGCCTTGCCGTTGTTCGCCGAGCGCATAAGAATACAAAAATCACGGAAGGACGCCTTGCGGCTGCCGTTCTTATCCCTGACCGTCATTCCGCCTGCGATTATTTCATTTATCTTGTCGGCGATAAACTGCGCCTCCGTGTCACGTCCGACCTTTTCATCCATATCTCCGACTATATACATTTCCGCCTCGGGGAAATCGCATTCGTCGTAATCTGCGGCGGCAACAAGGTATTCCTTTTCGTTATAATCAACCGATCCCATATCTTCTGACATAAGCTGGGAGAACAGGAAATTGACATTTTCCGTTACGCCCGCCCGACTGCGGAAGTTTCTGTCAAGGGTTATCTTCGCAGGATAATTGCCGTCCTCGTAGTCCTCAAGCGCATTTCTCCGTGAGAGAAAAATCTCCGGCATCGCCTGACGGAATCGGTAGATGCTCTGCTTCACGT
>DKDP01000040.1:73809-105004 GCA_002449395.1 Ruminococcaceae bacterium UBA6845
ATTCATCAACGAGGATTTCCTCAAAGCGATCCGCAAAGCTCTGCGCAAGCGGAGTTCTGAATGCCTTTCCGTCCTCGCCGTAGCCGACAAGAAGTCTCAGCGCAAAATGGCAGATATCCGAAAAATCATAGCCGTTTGCCCTTTTCTTCTCCTCAAAAAGGATTTCGCCGTAGCGTTTGACCGCCTCGATCAGCTTTTCGGCAACAGGGCGCAGATATTCGATATCCTCCCTGTTCTCCTCCTCTGATGCGCAGAAAAGCTCCGCCGTCTTTTTTACCCTATCCGCAATCGTTTTTCTGTGGTTCTTGCAAAGCTCCGCCTGCGGCGAGGAATACTTGTTCGGGAGCCTGCCGAGAGTCGGAATAACCGCCGTCAGGAATGTGTTTCTGATCTCGTCCCACGTTCCGCTTTCAAGCGTTTTTATAATTGAATCAACGGCAAGGCAAACTTCCTTAATTCCGCCGCCGTATTTCTCTCCTACGACCTCGTCCCCGTCTGCGGCTTTAACCATTTTTTCGCAGAGCTGTCTGCAATACTCCGCCGAGCCCTCTGCGTATTCGATAATCGTCCTGCCCCACGGCTGTTTTTCAAGCGGAAGATCGCTTCTGTAAGCCTCGATCAGTCCGTCGAGAAAAGCCTCGGGTCTCGCAAAAGCCATAGATCCGTCATAGAGCTTGCAGATAAGTCCCGTCAGCGCACTGTCGTCGGCACCGTTCGCCATTATATTGACAAGCTCGGCAAATTCGGGCGAATTTTCCCTGTAAAGCTCGTCCATAACCCTCGACGCCGCATCGTCGCACATCAGCGCAAGCTGTGAATTGTCAAGTATTCCGTAATCGGGAGCGATGTCCAGATCGTGGAAGTTTTCACGCACGATGTCGTTGCAGAAGCTGTCGATCGTGCTTATATTCGCAAACGGGAGCATAACCGCCTGCTTTTTTAGGTGGTCGTTGTCGGGATTTTTTTCTATCTCAGAGAGCAGAGCACGGTAGATACGGTCTTTCATCTGCGCCGTTGCCGCTCGGGTAAAGGTCACGATAAGAAGCCTGTCCGCCGAGCAGGGCTTGTCCTCGTTTTTCAGCCTTTCGATAACTCGCTGAACGAGTACGGCGGTCTTGCCCGAGCCTGCCGCCGCCGAGACGAGGATCGAACCGTCACGTGAATCAATTGCTTTCTTCTGTTCTCTTGTCCACTCAGGCATCGTCCTCACCTCCCAGCCTTGCCAAGCTCTCCGTATGCTTCAGATTTTCTATTTCCAAGGTCGGCGTGTCCTCGTCAACGAGGCACACCTCCTTATAGTCGCAATATTTGCAGACGTTCTCATAGGGGCTCTGACTTGTATTTGAATGAGCGGGTCTGATCGGAATCACACCGTTGTGAAGATCAACCGCCATTTTTGCAAGTATCCTTTCGCATTTTTTCATCAGAAGATCCATCTGCTTGAGGGAAATCAGCGTGCCCGTGCAGTCCCCCTCTTTCTTTATCGACGCAGGGATAAGCACACCGCTGCCCGTGTTGTCCATCATATAAATAACACGGCTGTCGTCAAGCACCATTCCGTTCATCTTTGCGCCTTTCAGCTTTTTCTTTTCGATCTCGGCGCTGTCCTCGTCACGCTCGGCTCCGACATACGGCGCATTGACGGGCATATAGAGTATTCCCGCCGGGGTGATGTTTTTATAGTCCCTGAATCCGTTTTTCCAGATCGCAAAAAGATAGATGAGCATCTGCATATTCAGCCCGTAAAAAACCTCATTGAGATCAAATTTCTTTCCGCTTGATTTATAGTCAACAACCCTGACATAGGTTGTTCCGTTCATCTCCGCAACATCAACACGGTCAACCGAGCCCTTGAGCTTCAGCATTCCTCCGTCGGGAAGAGGTATGTCGTATGTGCCGACCTCGCCGTCGTTGTCTATGCTCAGCTCGAACGCAACGGGCACAAAATCGCTGTTTCTGAACTCGGCAACGAGCCTGTCAACAACCTCGCAGACTATCAGCCCGAGCTGACGGAAGAGGTAATCGAATCTCTCGCCCATCTCCTCGCCCGCAGTCAGATTCTCCTTAAAATAATCCTCGAGAATATCTATAACGCATCTGTCACGCTCCGTCTTTTCCATTGCCGTCAAGCCGTCGCTTCCGTATGCGGAAATCAGCTTTTCGAGTATATAATGTATCGCCGTACCCTTTTGCATCGGGTCAAGCTCGGCGGTCTTTCTCGGCTGTGCGTTCAGCCCGTATTTGCAGAAATACTCAAACGGGCATTTGTGGTAAACCTCGGTTCTCGACGCCGACATATACATATTCAGCCCGAACAGCCTTGTCGCCGTTTCGTGATCGTCAATTCTCATCTCGCCCTTATTGATACTGCGCCTGAGAGCGGCAAGCCTGCCCGCATACTCCGGCTGAGCCTCAAAATAGCTTTCAAGCGTGCTGTGCAAAGCCCCGCCGCTTGCCGTGAGCCTTGCCATAACGTCAAATGCCGACTCCCTGCTCTCGATATAATCCATATCGTCCGTGCACACGGTGTCAACAAGCCTGACCTTCGGGAAGATTTTCCTGATCTGCGTCACAATCTCGGACGGTGACGCCTGAGCACCGTTTATGTCCTTTCTGAGATATGTTACATACAGCCTGTCCGAGGTTGAGAGAAGCGTGCTGTAAGCGATAAACCGCTCCTCCATCATCTTTTCCTCGTAGCTGTCGTCGGTTTTCAGTTCAAATTCGGCAAGCGTGCGGCGGTCGTTTTCCGAGAATATTCCGCTTGAATTTGGAATCATCGGAAAAACTCCGTCGTTCATACCGACGGCGAACACAACCCTCGGTGCGCTCGTTTTAACCCTGTCGGCACTGCCGATCGTTATCTCGTCAAGCCCCTGCGGCAGGTTCCCGAGCGAATATGTCGAGATCAGCAGATCGAAAAGATCCCTGAACCTTGAGGCGTTGAGCCTCACTCCTTCAAGCGAATCCGCCACCCTGTCGAGCATCTCCATCAAAAGATTCCATATTCTGTTCTGCTCCGAGGCAAGCTCGGGCTGTGAACGGTTGTTGAGATCAACCGCAAGTTTTTTCAGATTTTCAGCTACATTCATATCCGCAAGCAGATAATAGATCGCCTGCGCCGCCTCAAGTGCGGTAAATTCTTTCAGCTTTACCCTGAACTTTTGCAGCGGAGAAACAAGCCGAACCCTTATTTCGTTCAGCCGCCGGAGCTCGTTTATATTCTCTTCGAGCATCTTCTCGCCGAGTCCGTTCGGGTGCGCCGTCCATTCGCCGAGCCACTTCCTGCCGTTTATCTGCCACATAAGAGCATAATTTTCAATATCGGAGATTTCCTCGATCGAAAGATCGGTCAGTCCCGTCTTTGCAAGGCGCATCAATGCATCCGTCGAAAATCCCGCCGAACCGATTTCAATCGCACTCCTGACAAATTCGATCAGCGGCTCGGAGGTTATCGGCTGTCTTTTATCCTCAAAGACGGGCACGCCGTTCTTTATCAGCGCAGAGCGAATCTGCCTTGAATAGTTGCTTTCACTTCTTGAAATGATCGCAATTTCACGGCATCTTATGCCCTTGGTTCTGATCAGCCTTTTCACCGTGCAGGCAACAAATTCACATTCGCTTTCAAAGTCCTCTGCGGAGCAGAGAACGATCTTTTCCGTCTCGCTCACATACGGCGTGATTTCGCCCTCATAAAGGTTTTCCTCAAGCGCCTCAAGCTCGGGATTGATTTCATCCGACCGTGTGATATGAATCGGCGGCGCAATCTCGGCTCCGCACGCCCTCGCCCTGCGGATGAGGTTTCTTTTCGTCCTCAGCGTGTGCGCAAAAACTCCGAACGGATCGTTGCTCTCGTCCGTGCAAAGAGTGATCCACGTCTCGTCCGCCTGCGCCGTAATCCTCTCAAGCACGGCATATTCCTGAGCCGTGAATCCACGGAATCCGTCGACAAACACCTGCGCACCGTCAAAATTCCTGTATTTGTCAAGAACGCCGCACAGAATATCAAGCGCACATTCGTCGTCAAAATAATTCTGAGAAACAATCGCCGAATACGTCCTGTCAATAAGCAAAATTTCTTCGAGCTTATCACGAAGCAGGGACGGCTCCATTCTGCCAAGCGTCTGTTCAATCAGCTCGGGAGTTACGGAGCACTGGCGAAATTCCTTTATCGTTTTCAGCATCTGCATTATAACGGCGGAGCTGTATCTGTGGCGTGAATACAGCTTGAGATCATCGCCGATTTCATCAAGCGCAACGCTCATAAGCATCGCCCTTGTGCTGTCGTCAAGCGCCTTTTTTGAATTAAGCCCATACTTCTTTAACAGATTCTCCGCAAGGAAAGAAAAGCTGACAACATTGACGCTGTCCGCTCCCTTTTCGCCGAGCAGTTCAAGCATCTTCTTCTCCGTGTGGAAAGAATACTGCTCGGGCACGATGAGCGTTACCTCCCCGCCCCGGGCAATCCTGCTTTGTATTTCATTGTAAATGCGGGTAGTTTTTCCGCTTCCGATCCGTCCCGTTACAAGCCTGAGCATATTTTTCCTCCGAGCGTATTAATCAATATTACAATTATATAATACTTTAAATATAAAAGCAATAAATAAAAAATTTCGGCAGTACCACGAAAGGTACTGCCGTCCGATTTATATTGCTATATTGATAAATCCCGTTCTTGTTATGAACGGATTTTCCTCGTCAAAGAATTTTTCACGCTGGCGTTCAATGACCTTTACCGTTTCGATCCGATCGTTGTCGGCGTAGGCGGAGTTGACATTGACCGACGCAATTCCCGAGAATGAGCTTGTCGCCTTTTCGTTCGAGGCAAAGGCGACCACCTTATAGAAATACTCGCCCGAGCGATCCGCCGAGAAATCAGTGAACTCCGTACCTCTTACATCGCTTATCGCAATATAAACTCCGTCCTCAGAGCGGGAACGGTAAACGACGTATTTCTCCGCTCCGTCAACCTTTTTCCAGCTCAGCTTGGCGAATCCGTTTTCATCGTTTTGAGTCTTTGAAATCTGCGGTGCGGGGAGCTTCGCCGTGATATACATTATGTCCGTTATATCGCTGTCATACTTATCCTTTTCGGCAAGGGTTTTGAGCTTGTAGTAATATCTCTGACCCTCTTTAACATCCTTGTCGATATAGCTTGTCTCGTTTCCGCCGAGCTTCTTGTGCTCCTTATATTTTCCGTCCGAGGTCTCACAGCGGTAGATGATATAGCCCTTTGCCTTATCGACCTTATCCCAGCTTATGCCGATCTCGTTCTTCGATATATTGGTCAGCTTGATGTTCTGCGGCTTGCCGATCAGGACATTTACGTCAACCGAGGAAAAAGCCGAGCCGTAATTCGTCGTTCCCGTGAGAGTAACCCTGCCGTAGCCCATACCGGTGATTATTCCGTCGCTGCTGATCACGGCAACGCTCGGATCCGATGAGGTCCAAGTAACTCCCTTGTCTGTTGAGCCGACGGGAAGCTGTGCCCACATAATTTCCGCAGTCTGTCCCACTCCGACATTTACCGAGGTTTCGCTGAGGACAAGCTGCTGAGGCTTATCGCTGACGGTCACAACCGCATACATCGGTCCCGTGAACAGGTTGCCGTTGATTGTGACATAGGCTCTGTAATAATATGTTGTGTTCGGGGTGAGCTTGCCTGCCTTTTTCTCAATATTCATCGTGAGACTGACGGTCTTTGCCGACGTTCCCGAAACAACGGAATATTTTTCAAGTTTATTCTTGTCCGAGCCGAAATAGAAACCCGCCGCCGAGATATAATGTCCGCCGTTGTTGTTAACCGAGCCGTTGAGCGTTGCGTTGACCGAGGTTATATCGCTCGCCGAGGTTGTGATAACCGAAAGATTATCCCTCGAATAAACCGTGGAATCGGAGCGTGACGCACTCGCCGACGATACGGACGCCGCAAACGAATATGAACCGACATATGTAGCCGCATCGTTATACTTCGGCACTCCGTAGCCGAGGATGTACGAACCGTTTAGCTCTCTCGTCCTGCCGTTGCACATATAGCCCTCGTCGCCGCCCGTGTTTCCCTCGATCGTGAAAAGGCTTCCGCCCGAAACGCCGGTAACGATGCCGATATGCTGTGCGCCCGAGCCGCCGTCCCAATTGTAGAAAACCATATCGCCCGGCTTCGGCACATAGCCCGAGGAGCGTGAATAATAGATCGACCTGCTTTGATACCAATCGGTAAGTGATCCGCAGTTGCCCAGACGGGGCACGATTGACGACGGGATTCCCGCCTGTGATGCGCACCAGGAAATGAAGTAGGCGCACCATGCGCCGTTCGGCTCTCCGAACGATGCGCCGTATTTTGTATATCCGCCGTCGCTCGAAGAGGATATCGGATTGCCTGCGCTGTCAAGCTCCGTGTAGCCGAGCTGAGTTTTTGCAACGCCGATCAGATCGGCAATATGCGAGCCTGTGTTTCTGTGTGTATTCGGATAATAGTCGGGATAACCGGCAGCCGATGCCTCGAAGGCAATGCAGAAGCAGAGCGCAATAACCATAACGGCTGCGCCGATGCGTTTAATTCCGGTTTTTATCACTTACGACCATTCCTTTCTGTAAACTCATATAATTATATTTTATCAAATCGTCCGCCGTCTGTCAATGAAGCAGGGTGGTAATGATTCCCGTCAGAGAGCCGAGGATCATCAATCCCGCAAGAACAAGCGCAATTATTTTCGTCGTGTTTCTGTTCATTTCTTTTTATCCTTCTTCTTAAAATAGCCCGCCTTTGAGAATGCGGTTATAAACATACCCGTCAGCGCTCCAGCCGCACCGATTATCAGGTCGGTCATTGTGTCAATCAATCCCGCCTCGGTGTTGAAGCCCGAACGCTGCAAATTGAGACCGTAGAGCCTGTCCATAGTAAATTCGTAAAATTCCCAGCCCGTCAAAAGCATAACGGAAAAGGCAAGGCCGAACATCGCCGCCAGCGCAGGGCTCAGCTTTTTGTCTTTCGGCTGTCTGCTTTGAATTATAACCGCCAGCTCGTAGCTGCCTGCGGCGGCAATATATCCCGCAAAGAAATGCTCGGGAATGTCGATGTGCTCAAATGTCGTGAATTTGTTGATCGTTGAACCGACAACAACGCCGAAACATATCAAAAGGTTCAGCATTGTCTGCACCCTATGCGGCACAAGGGTTATAAACGTCTTTCCTCCGAGGAGCTGAAAGAGATCCCAAAGGAATGTAAAAATTATTCCGAACATCGCCTCAAGAAACTCGGTTGTGTATCCTGTGAAGAGCATCACCGCTCCCCAGACAAACAGCAGTCCTCGGCAAACGTACCACGTGACCTGAACCGCTTTCGGCAATTTCGGGATTTTATTTAAAGTCTTTTTCTTCATAGCGCACCTTATAAACATTATTTCTGAACTTAAATTATACTTCATTTTAATGTTTAAATCAATACCCTGATACGCAATTTAACAGAATAGTCAAAAACTGTTGCATTTTGAAAAATAATGTCTTATAATATCAACGGAAACCATTAAAAGTGAGGTTAATAACAATGTCAAACAAGGTTTTAGTTGAAACATCGGCACGTCACGTTCATGTCACTCAGGAGGTTCTCGAAACACTCTTCGGCAAGGGATATGAGCTTACCAAGAAGAAGGATCTTTCTCAGCCGGGTCAGTTCGCATCGAACGAGAGAGTTCAGGTTATCGGACCCAAGAGCAGTTTCCCTGCCGTTTCGATTCTCGGACCCGTTCGTCCCGAGACTCAGGTTGAGCTTTCGGCTTCCGACGCACGTTCAATCGGTGTTAACGCACCCTGCCGTGAGTCCGGAGATATCGCAGGCAGCGGCGCTTGCAAGCTCGTAGGTCCCGCAGGCGAGGTTGAGATCAGCGAGGGCGTTATCGTTGCCAAGCGTCACATTCACGCAACCCCCGAGGACGCCGAGAAGTTCGGTATTAAGGATAAGGAAATCGTTTCCGTAAAGATTGATTCAAACGGCCGTTCACTCATCTTCGGCGACGTTGTTGTAAGAGTAAGCCCCAAGTATGCCCTTGCAATGCACATCGACACCGACGAGTCAAACGCAGCCTTCGCAACTCCCGGCCTTATGGGCGAGATCATTAAATAAGTACATATAAAAACAAGCTATAATTCACACCGCATCCACCGTGATCAGCCGTGAATTATAGCTTTTTTGTTTTAATACAATATCATTCTTTATTTTCGGTGCCGTCCGTCGAAACTGTTTCCGAACGGGCGGTAAGAAAGTATAATGGGCGCCCCTTTAGGGACAGGATTTTCTCATAGGCGCCCCTTTAGGGGAGCTGTCAGCGTAGCTGACTGAGGGGTTTTATCGGAAGTCTGCTGAAATTTACCTTAAGCGTGGGCTCCTCCGTTGGGGGAGCTGTCAGCGCAGCTGACTGAGGGAGTAAAATGTTATCAGACTTAAACTCCTTCCGTCACTCCTCCGTCGTGCCACCTCCCTCAAGAGGGAGGCAAGGAAAAAGTCAGCAGAATATAATAGGCGCCCCTTTAGGGGAGCTGGCGCGCAAGCGACTGAGGGGTTTTGTTGAAAAGTCTGCTGAAATGTACTTTGAGCATAGGCTCCTCCTCCGGGGGAGCTGGCGGCGAAGCCGACTGAGGGAGTAAGACCTCATCAAACTTTTTATAAAACCCCTCAGTCACGGACAAACCGTGCCAGCTCCCCTAAAGGGGCGCCTAAGAAAATCCTGTCAACACTTCGCTCCCCTGCAAGGGAGGCAAGAAAAGTCGGCATAAAACCGCCCTTATCGCAAAAGAAAATCTATCCATAACCGCAAAAAAAGGCAGAATCTAAATTCAATTTAGATTGCGTGCCTTTCTTCGGTCAATTTTTTATCTCTTCCGTTTCTATACACTCGACGTGTTCCTCGGGCGTTTCCATAATCCTTGTATGGTTAACGATAAGCATTGGGATCATTGTCAGCGTCAGGACGGTTATTTCAGCCGTTCCGCCGAGCCTTACCTTGAGGTAGATCGCCGCAAAGCAGATCCAGAGGAAGAACGCAATTGTAAGGTTGAAGAATTTTCTGTTTGTCCTCGCCTTGTATACGAGGAAGTAAATTACGGCTGTTGCAACGCAGATTCCGAACAGCACGGCAAAAGCCGAATGTAAGCTCTTCTTGGATAGGAAGAAGTTTATCAGGTTTTGCTGAGTGTCCAGCGTCTGATCCGCATAGTCGCTTGTGTAGGACGGAGCCGTGTATGTTTCATAATTAAGTATAAGCGTGAATCTTTTCAATTTCTCGTTCTTGCACATTACAACTCCGAACATTGCAAAAAGTCCGATAATCGAAAGCGCTTTCGGGAACTTGTGATCCACATTGAACTTTTCGAGCGAGTAATTGAGATTAAGTACAATTGAGGTCGCTATCAGCATACCCCAGAATATGAAAGCAATCCAATGATCTCTGCCGACATTGCTTGCCGTTGAGGCACGGTCGCCGTACAGCGGATTCGGCTCAAGAAGCCGATCGTAAAGCCACATATAGGCGATTGTTATAATGCCGATGATCAAAGATGCGTATTTAAGAGCTTTGTTTTCTTTTTTTATCATTTACACACCTCTTCCAAATTTATTTTCGGTTCAATTCTATCATTGTTTAAAAATATTTTCAAGCCAAAAATAAAACTGTTATAAATTTTTTATAAATATGTCAAGAAATGTCTAAATTTCGGACAAACTGCCGTTTTCGACGTGATATTTCTTCCTCCCCGCAAGCTCAAGAATCGGTCGGTCGGAAACAAGATTATCGGTGTAAACGTCACGCATTTCATAATCCGAAGCCTCTTGTCCGATTCTTTTAACCTTTTCCTCACCCTTGCAGTTCTCGCCGCTTATCAGTCCCGTTCGGTGATCCATTTGTGTTGCGATAAGGAGATTGACTCCGAGCCGGTCGCAGATCGGCTTGATCTGAAAAACGGGGGAGGCGGAGCAAACAATTGTCGGAACATCGTTGCCTTTCGGGTTGAACCATTCGTTTATTCTGCCTGCGTTTTTGTCCCAGAAAAGCTCGGCTTCACGCTCTGCGTCGATCGAGGGAAGATAGGAATAAAACAGCTCCTTGCATCTTTTCTTACTTATTTTGTGAAAGACGCAGCACCCGAAAAATCCGGAAAGCTGTTTGGGAAGATATCTTATGATCGACGGATGCCTTTTCAGGCAGAAAAGCCAAAACTCACTGCCCGATTCTCCTCTGAAAACAGTTTTGTCAAAATCATAAAGATCTGCGATCATTAAAAATCAACATCCTTTTTGCCGTCGAGGGCGACAAGCTGAGTTTTACCGTCGTAAACAACCTCAAACTCGCCCTTGCCGTCAAGGGTCAGCTTTGTGAGCTTTCCGTCAGCCCAGTCTATGTCAACCTTTACTCCGCCCTTTGCGGTAAGTCCGTGAACGTGGCCGTCAGCCCATTCGTCGGGGAGAGCGGGAAGAATGAGAATCCTGTTGCCGAAGCTCTGCATAAGTGCCTGAGCAATACCTGCGGTTGCGCCGAAATTTCCGTCAATCTGGAACGGCGGATGAGCGTCAAACATATTCGGGAATGTGCCGCCTCTGCCTCTCTTGTACTTGACGGGAATATAGCGGAGCTGATTGTTGATGAGCTTGATAACCTTGTTCTTGTCACGAAGCCTTGCCCAGAAGTTGATCTTCCAGCCGAGGCTCCAGCCTGTTCCGCCGTCGCCTCTGTTTTCAAGCGTCTTTCTTGCGTATGAGGCAAGCTCGGGAGTGCGGTCAACATCAATCAGATTTGCGGGGTGGAGAGCATAAAGGTGAGAAACGTGGCGGTGATGCTTGTCAAAGCCCTTTTCGTCATAATACCACTCCATAAGTCCGCCGTCCTTGCCCTGCTTGAACGGGAGCAGACGGGGAAGAGCCTCGCCGATTTCACGGCTGATGTCATTCTCAATTCCGAGCACGTCATATGCCGACTGAAGATTCTTGAAAAGATCGGTTATAATCTCCATCGTCATATATGTTGTCTTGCTGACCGAGGTATTAGCCAAACCGACCTTGTATTCGTTCTCGGGCGAGGTCGACGGGCAGAAAATGAGATATCCGTTGCCGTCGTCGATAAGCAGACTAAGGCAGAAACGTGCATTTTCCTCCATAATCGGGACTGCGGTTTCTCTCAGATAATCCTTATCGAGCGTGTACTCGTAATATTCGTAGAGATGGCGGCAGAACCAGGCGCCTGCCATTGACCAGAACGACCATACGGGATTTCCGCCCGAGGGCGTGGTGATTCTCCAAAGGTCAACGTTGTGGTGACAGCAGGTGCCGTCAACGCCGTAGAACTGCTTTGCGGTCTCCTTGCCCGATTCCGCAATTTCTCCGATGAACCTGATGAGCGGCATATTCATCTCGGGAAGAGAGCACATCATCGTCGGCCAGTAGTTCATCTCCGTGTTGATGTTTACCGTGTAATCCGATCTCCACGGTGAGCACATCGTGAATGTCCAGATTCCCTGCAAGGTCATAGCCTGTGAATCCTCACGTGAGCCGGCAATTGTCAGATATCTGCCGTAATTAAACAGCAGGCAGTAAAGATTGTTGTCGTTCTTTCTGCTGTGGAGGAAGTCGTGAATACGGCGATCTGTCGGCACGTCGTCTTTCTTGCTGTTTCCGAGGTCGATCGAAACACGGTTGAAGTATTTGCTGAAATCGTTTATATGATCCGCTTTTACCGAGTTATATCCCTTTTTCATTGCGTTGTCAAGGCGTGCGGCGCAGATGCCCTTGTAGTCTTTCTGCGAATTTGCAACCGACCTGTCAAAGCTCTCAAAATTGTCCTCGGCAGTCAGATAGATTGTCGCAAACGTTGCGTCCGTAACGTGGAGATGGTTTTTATTCGCCTTGACCGTTCCGTCGGTGTCAATCCTGAAAGCACAGCGGAAGCTGATGCCCTGTCTGTCACCGTCCTCGTAGGTGCAGATCGGATCTCCGTCGTTCTCCTCAATGTGAGTGGGAGCGATTCCGTCAAGGATATATGTATTGCCGTCTGTGGTGACCTCATTGCGGAGATCACAGCTTATCATCG
The DNA here is from genome assembly GCA_002449395.1 of Ruminococcaceae bacterium UBA6845. Taxonomy (GTDB): domain Bacteria; phylum Bacillota; class Clostridia; order Oscillospirales; family Acutalibacteraceae; genus CAG-488. Next base: position 85,884 of record DKDP01000040.1, read on the forward strand.
CTTTGAAATCGAGCTTGTTTTTGCCGTCTGCGGTGAATTTATATGCCAGAACCTTGTCGGGATGGCTGATGAAGCACTCACGTGAATAGCACGTGTCGCTTGATGTGTAGCCGACCGTCGCAATGCCCGTCTCAAGGTCGAGATCACGTCTGTAATCCCTCGGACACATATTTTTCATCGAGGTGATCATCAGCTTGCCGAGTTGAAGGTACCATTCGCAGGGATCGCCTGCAAAATTTTCTTCAAGATAATCCCTTGCCTCGATCTTTTTATCCTCAAGGATGAGCTGACGTCCTTTCTTGAAGTGCTCAACCTTATTCTCCACCTTGTAGCCGTGTGAACAGCCCGACCAGAGCGTGTCGAGATTAAGACCGAGGGTTTCTGTCTCAACTCCGCCGAAAATCATCGCTCCGAGACTGCCGTTGCCGAGGGGCAAAGCCTCAACCCAGGCACTCGCAGGATGACTGTACCATAAATATTGCGAACCTTTTTTCAAGGAAATAACCTCCTGTATAACAATTATAATCAAAGTATAACTGATTGTTGACATTAAAGTCAATCAATTATCTTGCTTTTTTTTCAGTTTTATTATAAAATATCTGTGTATGGATTTTTTAATGTGATTTTGGGAGAATATAATGTCTGAAAAGATTTTGATTATCGGCGCAGGTGCCGCAGGACTTATGGCGGCAGGCACAATATCGGGCAGGGGTATGGATGTAACGATCCTTGAACGCAACGAAAAGCTCGCAAGAAAGGTTGCAATAACGGGCAAGGGCAGATGTAATGTAACCAACAACTGCAAGGAGCTTTCGGAGCTTATCGCAAATGTCCCCGTGAATGGAAGATTCCTTTACAGTGCGTTTTCAAATTTTATGCCGTCGGACACAATAGAGCTTTTTGAGGATATGGGCGTTCCGCTCAAATGCGAGAGGGGAAACAGAGTGTTCCCGTGCTCGGATAAGGCGATGGATATTGTCGATGCGCTCGTTCACTACGGAACGGACGACGGAGCGGAGATAATTCACGGCAGAGCCAAGGAGCTTATCATAAAGGACGGCGAACTCAGGGGCGTTCGTACATTTGACGGTGAGGAGATAGCCGCCGATAAAATTATTATCGCAACGGGCGGCAAGTCCTATCCGCTGACGGGCTCAACGGGTGACGGCTACGAGTTTGCAAGGCAGGCGGGTCATACGATCGTTGATCCGAAACCGTCGCTTGTTCCGCTCAATGCACACGAGGGCTTCTGCACCGATCTTATGGGACTTTCGCTGAGAAACGTGGCGATGAAAGTCATAGATACAAAGAGAAAGAACAAGATCATCTACGAGGACTTCGGCGAGATGCTCTTTACGCATTTCGGAATTTCCGGACCGATGGTGCTTTCCGCAAGCTCAAAAATCCGTGATATGGAGCCGGGCAGATATATTGTTTCAATCGACCTTAAGCCAGCACTTTCGGAAGAACAGCTTGACGCACGTATTCTCAGGGACTTTTCCGAGAATACTAATAAGGATTTCATAAATTCACTCGGTGCGCTTCTCCCGAGAAAGCTGATTCCCGTTGTCGTAAGGCTCAGCGGAATCAAGGCAAACGAAAAGGTCAATCAGATCACCAAGGAGCAGCGGCACCGGCTGGTTGAGCTCCTCAAAAACTTCAAGGTGACAGTCAAGAGCTTCAGACCGATTGACGAGGCGATTGTGACCTCGGGCGGAGTTAAGGTGTCGGAGATCAATCCGAAAACAATGGAGTCGAAAATTCTTCCCGGCCTTTATTTTGCCGGCGAAGTGATCGACGTTGACGCATACACGGGCGGATTTAATTTACAAATAGCATTCTCAACCGGACGGCTTGCCGGTGAAAATGTATAACGGAGGTTTTTATGGCTATTAATATTGCAATTGACGGACCTGCGGGCGCAGGAAAAAGCAGCACGGCGAAGCTCATTGCCAAGAAGCTGGGATATATCTATGTTGATACGGGCGCTCTTTACAGAACTGTCGGACTTTATTCGATAAGAAAGGGCATCGACACAAAGGACGCCGAAAAGGTAATCGCAACCCTGCCGGATATAAAGGTTGAGATAAAGTTTGTTGACGGAACACAGCACGTTTTCCTTAACGGCGAGGACGTTTCGGAGGCCATCAGAACTCCCGAGGCTTCAATGGGTGCGTCGAATGTTTCGGCAATTCCCAAGGTCAGAGAGTTCCTCTTTGATCTTCAGCGTTCAATCGCCGCCGAGAACAACTGCATTATGGACGGCAGAGATATCGGAACGGTTGTTCTGCCGAATGCCGACGTCAAGATTTTCCTCATGGCGTCGGTTGAGGAGAGAGCGAACAGAAGATATAAGGAAATGATCGAAAAGGGCGAAAGCGCCGATTATAACGACATTCTTGAGGATATCAAAAAGCGTGACTATCAGGACAGCCACAGAGAAATTGCTCCGCTCAAGCAGGCGGACGACGCAATTCTTGTCGATAACGGCGGATATAACCTCGAAACAGGCACAGAATATCTCCTCGGAATTATCAAAGAGCATTTGAAATGATGATTATATCTCGGCGCCCCTTTAGGGGAGCGCAGTGTCGACAGGGTTTTCTTAGGCTCCCTTGTAGGGGAGCTGTCACGACCTTGTGTCGTGACTGAGGGGTTTTGTCGAAAGCCAGCTGTAATTTACCTTGAGCGTGGGCTCCTCCACCGGGGGAGCTGTCAGCGCAGCTGACTGAGGGAGTAAGGTCTCATCAAACTTTAACCCCTCCGTCTTCGGCGCAAACCGCCGAATCCACCTCCCCTGCAAGGGAGGCAAGGAAATTTCAGAACACATCACACTGTAAAATTATCATCTAATAAACATCAAAAAGGAAGAATCGCAATGGCATACAAATACAACTATGAATCCGACAAAAGTCACTTTCTTTACAGGATCATAAGACCCCTTGCAAAGGCTGTTGTAAACTCAAAATACAAAATTACATATGTCGGCGTTGAAAACGTCCCGACCGACAGGGGTATTATCCTTGCCTCCAACCACATTACCGCTATGGATCCGATCATTATCGGCGTAGGCTGTAAGGTGAAGTTTCATTTCATCGCTAAGGAAGAGCTTTTTGAAAAGAAGATTGTCGGCTGGTTCCTTGCAAACCTTAACGCTTTCCCCGTCGACAGAAGCAAGTTCGATTTTCCTGCGATGAATCACGCCGTCAAGGTCGTTGAGGACGGCGGTGCACTCGGAATTTTCCCCGAGGGTACACGCTCGCACGATTTTAAGCCTCACGAGGCAAAGGGCGGAGTTTGCTATGTCGCAAAGAAATGTAAGTGCGATGTTGTTCCCGTTTCGATCTATACTTCCGACGAGGCTAAAAAAGGAACAAAATTGACAGTCCGTTACGGCAAGCCGATAAAATATGAGGAGCTTAATTTCCACGACGATGTGGACAAAATGAAAGATCTTCGCTACGGCTCGGCGCTGATTATGGACAGAATAAAAGAGCTTTGGGGGCTGGGTCATGCAGATTAAACTTGCCAAAACAGCCGGCTTTTGCTTCGGTGTGAACCGTGCCGTTGACCGCCTTTATCAGATGGTGAAAAGCGGAGAAAGGGTCTGCACCCTCGGACCCATAATCCACAATCCGCAGGTGATCGACGACCTCAAAAGCAAGGGTGTTGTGATCGCAAATTCAATAGATGAGATTCCCGAAAACACAAAGCTCGTGCTCAGAACCCACGGAGTCGAGAAGCAGGTAATTGACGAACTTAAGGCGAGGGGCTACGAATACTGGGACGCCGCTTGCCCGTTTGTCAAGAAGATACACAAAATCGTGACGGACAATTCGGACGAAAACACGGTCGTTCTGATTGCGGGAGACGCCAATCACCCCGAGGTTCAGGGCATAAAAAGCTACTGCAAGGGCGAAGTTATTGTTTTCAAAAACCTTGAAGAGCTTGAAAAAGCCGAGATAAATTGCGATAAAAGAATTATAGTCGTTGCCCAAACCACTTTTAATACGGTAGAATGGGAAAAATGTTTAAAAAAATTAAAAAAAGACTATACAAAAGCCTTAATATTTGATACAATATGTAATGCTACTAATGAGCGACAGGACGAGGCTATCAGTTTAGCCGAGGAATGTGACGCCATGATCATAGTAGGAGGACGGCAAAGTTCCAATACAGTGAAGTTGAAGGCTGTGTGTGAAAACTGCTGCCCGACCTATCTTATCGAAACAGCGCAGGAGCTGAAAAACATCAGCTTCAAAGGCTGCCGAAAGGTAGGTGTCACCGCAGGAGCATCGACTCCGGCGGCAATCATAAAGGAGGTACTTTCAACAATGTCAGAAAATGTAAACGCAAACCCGATTGAAAATGCAGAGGAGGTGGCAAAAACTTCCGCTGAAGATCTTGATTTTATGGAGGCACTCGAAGAGTCTCTTAACAATATGAGCACCGAGCAGAAAGTTGTCGGTGTTGTCACAGGTATTTCACCGAGTGAGATCCAGGTCGATATCGGCAGAAAGCAGACAGGCTATGTTCCTGCTGACGAGTACAGCGCAGATCCTACGGCAGATCCGATGAAGGAGCTCAAGATCGGCGACGAGATCAAACTCATCATCATGAAGACAAACGATCAGGAAGGCACAGTTATGCTTTCTAAGAAGAGATATGACGCTCAGGGCGCTTGGGATAAGATCGAAGCTGCCAAGGAGAACGACGAGGTCGTTTCCGGTACAGTTACAGACGTTGTCAAGGGCGGCGTTATCGTAATCGTAAACGGCGTAAGAGTATTCGTTCCCGCATCTCTTGCAACCGCTTCAAGAGGAGATTCTCTTGACGATCTTCTCAAGACTAAGGTTGACCTCAAGATCATCGAGGTTAAGTCGGAGCGTGGCCGCAAGAAGGCTATCGGTTCAATCAAGGCTGTTATCAGAGAGGCTCGCAAGGCCGCTGAGGACGCTTTCTGGGCACAGGCAGAAGAGGGACAGGTTTACCACGGTGTGGTTAAGTCACTCACAAACTACGGCGCATTCGTTGATATCGGCGGCGTAGACGGAATGGTACATATCTCCGAGATGTCTTGGAAGAGAATCAAGCATCCGTCAGAGGTTCTTTCCGTCGGTCAGGAGATCGAGGTTTATATCAAGAGCCTTGACAAGGAGAACAAGAAGATTTCTCTCGGCTACAAGAAGGCTGAGGACAATCCTTGGGAGATCCTTCGCCGTGACTATCCGGTTGACACTGTTATTGATTCCGAGATCGTCGGTCTCACAACATTCGGCGCATTCGCAACCGTTATCCCGGGCATTGACGGTCTTATCCACATTTCTCAGATCGCAGATCAGAGAATCGGCAAGCCGTCCGATGTTCTCAAGATCGGTGAGAAGGTTAAGTGCAAGATCACTGCTATCGACTTCGATAAGAGCCGTGTAAGCCTTTCAATCCGTGCACTTCTTCCTAAGGCTGACGAGGCTGCCGATGAGGCAACCGAGGAAGCTCACGCAGAGGAAGCAGCAGAAGAAGCACCTGTTGAGGAATAATTAAACACAACCATTACACCCCGAAAAGCTAAAATGCCTTTCGGGGTGTTTTTCTGCTGACTTTGCGGCACTTTATAGCCTCCCTCTTGAGAGAGGTGGCACGACGAAGGAGTGACAGAAGGAGTTTAAGCCTGATAAAACTTTACTCCCTCAGTCAGCTGCGCTGACAGCTCCCCCAAGGAGGAGCCCACGCTCAAATCAAGATTTATTAGACTTTTACAAAACCCCTCAGTCGGCTACGCCGCCAGCTCCCCTAAAGGGGAGCCAAGGTGCGGTTTCTGCGGATTTCCTCTTGCCTCCCTTGCAGGGGAGGTGTTGAGCGGAGCGAAACGGAGGGGTTAAAATAAATTTCATCAAACTTTTTATAAAACCCCTCAGTCACGGACAAACCGTGACAGCTCCCCTAAAGGGGCGCCTATGTAAAATTTCTACTTGCATTTCTCGCCTCCCTTGTAGGGGAGGTGGATTTGACGCTGTGCGTCAAAGACGGAGGGGTTAAAGTCTGATAAAACCTTACTCCCTCAGTCGCTTGCGCGCCGGCGTCTCGCTGCGGCTCGGTCACGCCACGGCTCTGACAGTCCACCGGACTGTCATTCACTACCGTGTCGACACTTCGCTACCCCGGAGGAGGAGCCTATGAAAAGTCCGTAGAAGCCTTGGCAAGTCAGCAGAAACCGACAAGGGCTTCTCCTTGCTGTAAGGAGAAACCCTTGTTAATGATTACCTTCATCTAAAATCTAATATCTAAAATCTAATATCTAATATCTAACATCAAATGTACCAGATCCAGCCGAAGAGGACGATTATAATGATCCACTGGACGGTGGAGTAGCCGACCTCAACGGTGCACTTTGCGCTTGCAAATCCGTCGGTGCTCTTTGCGGTAATGGTTGCGGTGCCCTTGCCTGTCATCTTGACATTGCCCTGATCGTCAACCGTTGCAACCTTTGTGTTCGAGGATTCCCATTTGATCTGCTTTGCCGAATAGCTTGACTTGTAGCCGATCTTTGCCGTGCTCTTGTAATTCGCCTTGATCGACGTTGAGTCAAAGGTTATGTAGCCTGCGTCCGATCTGAAAGCGGTTGTCTGAGCCGTAACATCAACGTTCTTGTCGCCCGAGGAAACAACACAGCTTGAGAAAACAATCTTGCAGTCGGAGGACTTAACCGCCGCGGAGCTTTTCTTATTGAAAACGGCTTCACAGATTGAGGTCGCCTTATCAAAAGCCTTTGTTGACGCAATGGAAATCATTGCGGTTTTCGGATTCGACGCTGTTGTGACGACCGCACCGTTATCCTCATAGCTGAAACGCGTGTTGTTGAACTCGCTTGTCGTTTTAATGCTCTGGCAGGCGCCGATGTTTCCGCTGACGTCAAACTTGATGTCAAATGAATTGAAAGCGCCGCTTGCAAGTTTAAATTCGATCGTAACCGTGCTGTTCGTCTGCGACTTAACGGCATAGCTGAATTTCGGAGCCGCAGGAGCCGCCGATGCGCAGACGGAAACAATGCCGAGCGTCATAACGGCAACGAGCAAAACTGCGAGAATCTTTTTAACCATTTTCATATTGATACATTCTCCTTGCTTCATTATTAGTATGATTATTACGGCAAATGCCGAAAATCCTTTTTTTTAATTTTAATATTTTCCTGTAATTATGTCAATATTTATTTCAATTTTTCTGTACAAATTATATTCTCTTTGCTATAATATAAAGTAATATTACGGTAGTGAAAGTGTGGTTATATGAAACTTCTTGCCCTCGGGGATGTTGTAAGCGACGGCGGATGCAGGGCTGTTGCGGCAAGGCTCCCGAAGATAAAAAGAGAATACGGAATCGACGTGTGCATCGCAAACGGTGAAAATTCCGCCTGCGGCAACGGCATATTGCCCGACTCCGCAGAGACGCTTATTTCCTCAGGAGTTGACCTTATAACAACGGGCAATCACGTCTTTCGCCGCCGTGAGTTCCACGATTATATCGACGAGCACGACTATGTGATCAGACCGTACAATATGCACCCGTCCTGCCCGGGCAAGGGAATCGGCGTGCTCGATATGGGCAGATACCGGGTCGGAGTTATCAATCTTATGGGCAGTGCGTTTTTTAATGCGAATTATGCCAATCCGTTTGACTCGCTCGACAGGGCGGTTGATGAAATCTCGGACTGCAAAATTAAAATAGTCGATTTCCACGCCGAAGCGACGGGGGAGAAGAGGGCTCTCGGATTTTATGCCGATGGCCGTGTTTCCGCATTTTTCGGAACGCACACCCACGTTCAGACCGCAGACGCACAGATCCTGCCGAACGGAACGGGATACATAACCGACCTCGGAATGTGCGGCAGTGAGACCTCGGTGCTCGGAATTGAGCCGGAGAGAATAATCAGATCGCTTAAAACAGGTATGCCGACCGTTTTCAAAGCTAAGGAAACGGATATTGCAATAAACGGCTGTATCTTTGAAATAAACGAAAAAAGCGGTTTAACCGAAAAAATTTATTCTGTTATTTTAAGGGAGTAATAATATGTCTAAGCATATAAAGAGAATAATTGCGGCTTTGACCTGCGCCGTTATGCTTTTGTCGCTCTGCGGCTGTAAGGACGGGGCGGCGGTTATCGGATCGCTCGGAAAGACGCAGACCGAAAAAGATGGGATTGACGAGATCGGCTACACCCTGCCTTACCTCAGGACGGATTCGCTAAATCCGTATACCTCAACGGGAACTATGAACCGATATATTTCCTCGCTTATGTACGATTCGCTCTTTGCCGTTGATTCGGAGTTTAAACCTGTCAATGTTATTGCCGAAAATCACAGTCTTAACTCGAAAACGCTTTCGGTTACGATTAAAAGCGGATTGAAATTTACCGACGGTACGGCGCTCACTGCCAAGGATGTAGTCTATTCGTTTGAGCTTGCGAAAAAAAGCGTCTCGTTCATTTCATACCTCGAAGATATTTCTCAGGCGGAGGCGGACGGAGACAATAAGGTCAATTTCACCCTCACGGCTGCCGACAGCGACGAGGCGGCAAATCTTGTTTTCCCGATTATAAAATCGGGCAGTGATGTCACTGCGGCACAGGACGAGAGCGACGGAGATGAAGAGGGTACCACGACTGCGGAGAGCTCTTCAAAGCTCCCGATCGGAAGCGGAAGATATACGCTTGTGACGGATTCGCAGACGAAATATTTGCAGGTAAACAAGTCCCGTCTCGGCGGATATCACCCCGAGTACAACAAGATCGGGCTTGCCGACGTTGCCGATACCGAAACGCTCCAGAGCCTTTTCAATCTTAACAGGATTGATTTTTACTGCGACGATTTCAGCGAGGGCAAGTATGTGAAATTCGGTCAGATAAGCAGTAAAATGATGCTGACGGATTTCGTGTTCCTCGGAATAAATTCAAATAATAAGGTGCTTTCGGATGCCAAGGTTCGCCGTGCGATTGCGCTTGCTCTTGACAGAACCGAGCTTGCGTCGGTCGCTTTTGCGGGCTGTGCCGAGGCTGTTCAGCTCTCGTTTGAGCCGTCATATTACAAATTAAAGGGCTGTACACTGCCGACCCTGAAATGCAAAACCGACAGCGCAGTCGAACTGCTCGAAAGCGTCGGATATACTGAGATCGGCGATTCCGGAGCGAGATATTCCGAGAACAACTCGCTTAACATAACCCTGCTTGTAAACAGCGAGAACGATTTTCGGCGCTCGCTTGCAAGATCGGTTCAGCAGTCGCTTGAAAAGATCAACATCAAGGTGACGATCAGGGAGTGCTCATACTCCGACTATGTCTCCGCCGTTGAGAGCGAGAGCTTCGATATCTACATCGGAGAAACAAAACTGCCGAATAATTTCGGGCTTTCAAGGTTTTTCTCGTCAAACGGCGGTCTCAGATACGGCATTGACCTGAAATCGAAAACCGCAAGGCTCTATACAGATTACGCCGACGGCAAGGTGAATATGCAGAGCTTTATAGATTCGTTCTCCGACGAGCTTCCGTTTATCCCCATCGCATTCAGACAGGGAATCGCCGTAAGCTCGGATACAATAAAGACCGATATTGTCACGGCGCCGAACGACTGCTTTGCCAATATCAACGAATGGACGGCTCAGTGATGGACAGATCCACGAACATACAATATCTGAAGGGCGTCGGTGAAAAGCGAGCCAAGCTGTTGGGTAAGCTCGGAATTTTCACCGTCGGCGACCTCCTCCGTTTTTATCCGAGGGAGTATACGGACTGGAGCAGGGTGACGAGCATTGCCGCCGCTCCGTTTGACGAGCCGTGCTGTATCAGAGCGACGGTGGATCACAAGCCGAGGGGCGCAAAGGTCAACAAAGCTATGACAATCTACAAGACCGTTGCAACCGACGGCGAGTCGCTTATGAATATTACGATATTCAACAGCAAGTACACCGCCGAAAGCCTTGAGGCAGGCGAGGAATACCTCTTCTACGGAAAGGTCGGCGGAAATTTTCACCGGCGTGAAATGACCTCGCCGCTTGTCGAAAAGGTAACGACAGGGATGAGGATCCACCCGATATATCATCTGACGGCGGGTATCAATTCAAAATATATTGAAAAGCTGATTCGTCAGGTGCTCTCCTCGGGCGATGATTATTTTACGGACTGCCTGCCTTTATCACTGAGGGAAAAGCTCTGCCTTATGGAGTTTAACAGAGCGGTTCGTGAGATGCACATTCCGACGAGCGAGGATATGCTCAACGAGGCTCGCCGCAGAATGATTTTTGAGGAGCTTTTTATCTTCCAGCTCGGCTTGATGAAGCTGAAAGGCAATCGGCGTGAGACAACGCCAGTCAGTATCAGCCGTGATTTTACCGATGAATATAAAGGACTTTTGCCGTTTGAGATGACGGGAGCGCAGAAGAGGGCTGTCAGCGAAAGCGTTTCGCAGATGACATCGCAGATCACAATGAACAGACTCTTGCAGGGCGATGTCGGCTCGGGCAAAACGGCGGTTGCGGCGGCGCTGATATATACGGTTGTGAAAAACGGATACCAGTGTGCGTTTATGGCGCCGACGGAAATTCTCGCACAGCAGCATTTCAGAACCTGCGCCGCTCTCTTTGAAAAAACGGATATAAAAACCGAGCTGCTTACAGGCTCGGTTACGGCGGCAAATAAGCGTGCGATAAAGGAAAGACTGAAGAGCGGCGAAACCGATCTCGTTATCGGAACTCACGCACTGATTCAGGACGATGTGGAGTTTAAATCGCTCGGACTTGTTATAACCGATGAACAGCACCGCTTCGGAGTGAAGCACAGATCTGCGCTGAGCAGAAAGGGAGACAAGCCGCATACGCTCGTTATGTCGGCAACGCCGATCCCGAGGACGCTCGCCCTGATGCTTTACGGCGATCTTGACGTTTCCGTGCTTGACGAGCTCCCGCCGGGCAGACAGCCGATTGAAACCTATTATGTCACGGGCAAGCTGAGAGCACGTGCTTTCGGGTATGTGAAAAAGCACCTTGACGAGGGCAGACAGGGCTATATCGTGTGTCCTCTTGTTGAGGAGGGCGACGAGGATATTGCCGCCGCAGAAAGCTATGCCGAGAATCTTTCAAGGGGCTTTTTCAGCGGCTATGAGGTCGGACTTCTTCACGGAAAGATGAAGCCCAAGCAGAAAGAGGAGGTTATGTCCCGATTTGTCTCGGGCGAAGTTAAGCTCCTTGTTGCGACCACGGTTGTTGAGGTCGGCGTCGATGTGCCGAATGCCGTTATAATGGTTATTGAAAATGCGGAGCGTTTCGGCTTGTCACAGCTCCATCAGCTCAGGGGACGAATCGGCAGGGGACAGTACAAATCCACCTGTATTCTGATTTCCGATGCGAAAACCGAGGGCGCAAAGAAGCGTATGGAGATTATGACAAAGACGACCGACGGCTTTAAAATTGCCGACGAGGATCTGAAAATGCGCGGACCGGGCGACTTCTTCGGTGCACGTCAGCACGGATTGCCGAATATGAAAATGGCGTCGCTCACGGATTCGGCACTGCTTACCGAGGCGCACAGATTCGCAAGGGAAATACTTGACGATGATTTCAACCTGCAAAAGCCCGAGAACAGAAAGCTCGGACAGGCGATTTACGATCTGTTTAATTCCGAATATATTATGAACTGAAAAAACGGCTGACATTTCAAGCGTCAGCCGTTTTTCTTATACACAAATTTGCGGTTCACATAGTCCGCACAGTTATGAAAATCGAGTAATAGATAAGCAGAAAGCGATAAATGTGCTTTTGTAATAATTTGTAACCTCCTTTTTGAAATAAATAGGAGGTTTTTTCTTGACTTTCGGAAAATGTAGTGTATAATAAAGTTACAAAAGTGGAGTAAAAACACATAGAAATCCCACGATGTGGAAGAAAATTCTGAAAGGAGGCAGCTTTTATGCAGTTCAACGGCTATTATGACCGTACTCTTGACGCAAAAAAAAGAATAGTTATGCCTCCGAAAATCAGGGATATGATAGGCAGTAAGGAATTTGTTGTTTTCTGTAAGCCGGGGGAGAATTTCCTCCGAATTTACAGGCAGGAGCAGTGGGAGGAGATCACAAACGAGCTTTTGTTCGTCAATGACGGGGTTGAGAGAACAAAGCTGCAAAGAACGATCTTCCTCAACAGCGAAAACTGTGAGATGGATTCGCAGAGCCGTGTTCTTCTGCCGACAAGGTTTATCGAAAAGGCGGGAATCACCCGTGATATCGTTATAATCGGCGTCGGTCAGAGAGCCGAGATATGGGCTAAGGATCGCTTCGATGAGATGATGAACGAAAATTCCGAGCCGGTTGATTTTGTTCTTCCGTTCTAAATGAGTGAGTTTAAACACATTCCCGTACTTTTTAACGAAACGATAGAAGCGCTGAATGTCAGACCCGACGGAATCTATGTCGATTGCACGGCGGGCGGCGGCGGACATTGCAATGCCGTTGCCGAAAAGCTGACGACAGGCAGAATTATAGCGATTGATCAGGATCCCGAGGCGATTGAAAATCTGACAAATCGCTTTAGGAATAACGACCGTGTGACGGTTGTGCATGACAATTTTGTCAATATAAAATCAATTCTCGGAAATCTCGGAATTGACGGCGTTGACGGAATAATGGCTGACCTCGGTGTAAGCTCTCATCAGCTCGATACGGATGAGCGCGGCTTTTCTTTTCATAAGGATGCGCCGCTCGATATGCGGATGAGTATGGAGGGTATGAGTGCGGCTGACCTTGTCAACACCGCCTCGCAAAGCGAGCTTCAGAAGATTATCTACACCTACGGCGAAGAAAAATTCGCTCCGTCGATTGCAAGAAATATTGTAAAGGCACGGCAGGAAAAGCCGATAGAAACAACCTTTGAGCTGGTTGATATAATCAAGGCTTCAATGCCGATGAAAGCGAAAAGGGACGGACATCCCGCAAGAAAGACTTTCCAGGCTCTCAGAATAGAGGTCAACGGCGAGCTCGAAAAGCTCGACAGGGCGCTTGACGATATGTTCGACGTGCTGAATCCCTCCGGCAGAATAGCGGTTATAACCTTCCATTCGCTTGAGGACAGGATAGTAAAGAAAAAGTTCAACAAATTCTGCGAGGGCTGCATTTGCCCGCCCGAGTTTCCCGTTTGCGTATGCGGCAGAAAGCCGAGAGGCAGGCTCCCGTTCAAGTCGAAAGCACCGACCGAGAACGAGGTAGGGGAGAATTTCCGAGCACACAGCGCACGATTGAGAGCAATAGAAAAAATATAAAACGAAGAGTAAATAAAATGACGTTAAATTTTGAAAGGAGCACCGGATATGGCTAATCGTAACGACGGTTTGGCACTTGATCTCGATTTATTCGACAATACAAAAAACGGATATACGCCCGTTGAGAGAAAAAAGAAAAAAATTCAGATGCCCGAAGTTATCAGCTCCAAGCCGATCAGCTTTGAGCAGGCACAGACGGAGATCAAAGCCAGCAGAATAGCGGCTCTCAGAGCGGGAGTCATCGCTATCGTTGCACTGCTCATCCTCGGTTCGCTTATATACAGCAGAGTTATGCTGACAAACTGTCAGGCGGAGCTTGCGGATCAGAAGTCGGAGCTTAAAATCGCTCAGAGCGAGAACGTCAGACTTCAGATGCAGTTTAATTCGCTTATGTCAATGGACAATATTGAGGAGTACGCACAGACAAAGCTCGGACTTGTAAAAAGGGAGAGCTACCAGGTGAGATATTTCGATATGTCCGAAGATGATACCGCACAGAAGCAAGAGGACACTGACCGATGAATACAAAACGAATATCAGACATAATTATGATATGAACGGCAAGGGCGGATTTCTTTTATCCGCCCTTAGAGTGATTTTATAGACAGAATGAATTTGCCCCGGGAAAGGATGATCGGCTTGCCAAAGAATGGAAGAAACGTTCTTAAACCCAAAAAAATAATAATGAAAAATCTTCAGAAAAGAACGATGATGCTGCTTGCCGTTATAATCATTCTCGGATTCGGTTCGTCAATATTCGGACTTGCGTATTCTCAGCTTGTCAAGGGCGATTATTTCAAAACGAGGGCGGAGACCCAGCAACTCAGCGATACATCAATCACGGCGCAGAGGGGAGTTATCTACGACGCCAATATGTCGGTGCTTGCCCAGAGCGCATCGGCGTGGAAAATATCGCTCAACGCAACGGAATTTAACAATATTCCGTCGGCGGCGCAGGAAAAGGTTTATTCGATACTCACAAGCACGCTCGGCGTGACGAGAAAATATCTTGAGGATAAGGCTTCGTATAAGCAGTACAACAGTGTCAGCATTAAGACAAAGGTCGAGAAAGAAGCCAAGGATAAAATCGAGGCGTTTATCAAGGGCACGTTCAAGAACAAAAAGGACGAGGATCAGAGCTACGGCTCGGTTATAATGATAGACGAGGACGTAAAGCGCTATTACCCGTATTCGTCGCTTGCCTCGCAGATTATCGGCTTTACCGGAGTGGACAATAACGGACTTTCGGGTCTTGAGTCCTACTACAACAGCACGCTTACCGGTGTTGACGGCAGAGTTATCTCGGCAAGGAGCAATTCCTCCGTTGCGCAGGATATCGAATACAAGTCGGTTTACGAGGCAAAGCAGGGCACAAGCCTTGTCCTCACGATTGACGAGACGATTCAGAGATATCTTGAAAATTCGCTTTCCGCCTGCTATGAAACAAGCAAGGCGAAGAGCTGCACGGGAATAGTAATGGACGTTAAGACGGGCGCAATCCTCGCAATGTCGACGAAGGCGGATTACGACCCCAACGATCCGTACACGATCTATGATAAAAAGACTAAGGCGAATATCGACAAAATGACGGACGGCAAAGAAAAGGACGAAGCAACCGAGGAGGCAATGTACTCCCAGTGGCGCAACAGAGCAATTTCCGATACATATGAGCCGGGTTCGGTGTTCAAGGTTATAACAATGGCGGCAGGTCTTGAGGAGAACGCTGTCAAGTACGATGAAAAATACACCTGCACAGGTTCAATCACCGTTGCCGACAGAGTCTATTCCTGCCACAACACCGCAGGTCACGGAACTCAAACCCTGACGGAGGGTCTTATGAATTCCTGCAACCCGTTCTTTATAACAATCGGTCAGCGCCTCGGCGTTGATACATTCTACAAATATTTCGAGGGCTTCGGCTTTACCGAAAAAACAGGCATTGATCTTCCGGGTGAGGCGGCTCCCAAGGAGGGCGTTACCTACTTCAAACAGGACGATATGACAAAGGTTAACCTTGCCAGCTCGTCGTTCGGTCAGTCGTTCCAGATAACTCCGATTCAGATGATCACTGCGATCAACGCAATTGCAAACGACGGCAAGCTGATGCAGCCGTATGTTGTCAGCAAGACCCTTGACAATGAGGGCAATGTTGTCTCGCAGACTCAGCCCGTTGAAAAAAGACAGGTTATTTCGGAGTCAACCTCCGAAAAGATTATGGCGTCGATGGAGCAGGTTGCTCTCAACGGAACGGCACGTAACGCATATGTTGCCGGCTACCGTGTCGGCGGAAAAACAGGTACTTCCGATAAGCTCAACAACGTGGGCGAGGTTGCCGCTTCGTTCGTCGGTGTTGCTCCGTCAAATGACCCGAGCGTAACCGTATTGATCGTTGTTGACGAGCCCGAGGGAGCGACGGGCGGCGGCGCTGTTGCGGCTCCCGTAGCGGGCGAGGTTATCGAGAAAACGCTCACCTATCTCAACGTTGAGCGTCAGTACAACGATTCGGAAAAGGCACTTCTTGACGTGCAGGTTCCGAGCGTTATCGGAAACGACGTAAGCGAGGCTCAGTCCTCTCTTGAAAATGATAAATTCAGCGTAAGAGTCGTCGGTGAGGGCGACAAGGTTATTTCGCAGATGCCTGCGTCGGGACAGTATATTCCGCAGGGCGGCGTAATCGTCCTCTACACTGAGGATCAGAAGAAAAAGCTGAAAACGGTTGTTCCGGACTTCCTCGGAATGACAATAACAGAGGCAAACTATGCCGCAGTAAATGCGGGCATAAATATAAAGGTATCGGGAAATTCCCTTTCGGATGAGAGTATGACGGCTTACCGTCAGAGTGCCGAAAAGGGTTCTGAAATAGAGTACGGCTCTACCGTTACCGTTTATTTCAGAACCACGTCGGGAGTTTCGGATCACTGATAATTTTTAGCGGGGGTCAATTAATGAAGCTCTATGAATTGCTTGACGGTGTTGAGGTTCTCGGAGGATATCCTTTGAATCCGGAGATCTCGAGCGTCACCGATGATTCAAGAAAGGTAAGGAATTCAAGCGTTTTCGTTTGTGTAAAGGGAAAGAAAAACGACGGTCACGATTATGCCCGCAAGGCTCTCGAAAGAGGCGCGGCGGTTGTAATATGCGATCACAATATAGGAATAAGAAACTGCATAGTTGTTGAAAATACAAGGGAAGCATACGCCCTGATGTGCGCCAATTATTACGGCAATTGCCACAGAAAGCTAAAAATGATCGGCGTCACGGGAACGAACGGCAAAACCACAACGACATTTATCATCAAAAAAATACTTGAGGAAAACGGCTACAAGGTCGGGGTCATCGGTACGGTCAATGTTATGATCGGCAATGAAAAATATCCCTCGGATTACACAACTCCGAATCCGTCCGTGCTCCACAGATATTTTTATATGATGAAAATGGCAGGCTGTGATGTTTGCATTATTGAGGCCTCGTCGCAGGCGCTTTCGCAGGAGCGAACCTACGGAATACATTTTGACATCGGCGTTTTTACAAATCTCACCCGTGAGCATCTTGACTATCACGGAAGTATGGAGGAATATGCAAAGGCAAAGGCAATCCTGATGCAGAACAGCTCTGTCTGTATAATCAATGCGGATGACAGCTATGCCGAAATGATGAAAAGGAATGCGGCGGAAAAGGTCGTTACCTATGCGGTTGACGGCAATGCGGACATAAAAGCCGAGAATGTAAAGCTCAATCACGGCGGAGTTGTATATACCCTCGTCTGTGAAAACGGCAGGTATGAAATAGCTTATGATGTAATCGGAAAATTTTCCGTGTATAATTCTCTTGCGGCGCTGGCTGTCGGTATTGTGATGAAAGCCGATATGAAGCGTGCCGTCAGAGCGGTGGCGGAAATGAAAACGGTTCGGGGCAGAATCGAAAAGATTCCGAACAACAGAAATATACATATACTTATTGATTTTGCGCACACTCCCGATTCGCTGGAAAATGTGCTGAAAACGGTAAGGGATATATATGACAAAAGAATAATAACCGTGTTCGGCTGCGGCGGAGACCGTGACAGAACCAAGAGACCACTGATGGGCAGAATTGCCTGTAAATATTCGGATCTTGTCTATGTCACGTCCGACAATCCGAGGACGGAGGATCCCGATCGGATAATTGATGATATTGTCGGGGATATTGATAAGAATAATTATGTCAGGATCGCCGACAGAACGCAGGCGATTAAAGCGGCGATAGTCGAGGCTGAACCGGGAGACACGGTGCTCATCGCCGGAAAGGGTCACGAGAGATATCAGATCCTCGGAACCGAAAAAATTCACTACGACGAGCGTGAGATCGTAAAGCAAATACTTGATAATGGAGCGAATTTTAAAGATGATTAAAATGACTTTAAAACAGATAGCCGAGGTTGTCGGAGGAACGTTTAACAGGGACGCCGAGTTCAATGAGGTATGTATTGACTCAAGGCTCTGCAAACCCGGATGCATATATATCGCAATAAAGGGCGAAAACTTTGACGGACACGACTTCACCGCCTCTGCATTTGCGAACGGCGCTTCTGCGGCGATCGTTCACCACGACGTTGACGCCGACGGTCCTCTTCTCAGGGTTGAGGACACGCACAAGGCGCTTATGCAGCTTGCTCATTGGTACAGAACCACATTTGATATTCCCGTTGTCGGACTGACGGGAAGCGTAGGTAAAACCACAACAAAGGAAATGACGTGGTTCGTCCTCAATGAAAAATACAAAACCCTTAAAACAGAGGGCAACCTTAACAACAATATCGGCTTGCCAAGAACTCTTCTTCGCCTTGAGGCGGACACTCAGGCGGCGGTTATCGAGATGGGTATGAGCAGCAGGGGAGAAATATCGGAGCTTTCGCTGATCGCCGAGCCGACAATAGCGATTATCAGCAACATCGGCGTTTCTCATATGGAAAACCTCGGCTCGAGGGAGAATATCCTCAAGGCTAAGCTCGAAATCCTCGACGGACTGCGTGAGAACTGCCCGATTATGCTCAACGGAGACGATCCGTATCTTGCGGGTGCGGTGATCGAGAATCATCCCGTTTTTTACTACGGTATAGACGATAAGACCTGCGATTACAGAGCGGTTAATATCGAGCAGGTTGATGATAAGACGGAATTTGACATTGCTTATGACGGAAAAATTCAGCACGCTGTGATCCCGACAATCGGCAGACACAATGTTTATAACGCCCTTGCCGCATTCGGTACGGGTATGAAGCTCGGCGTTACTCCCGAGGAGGCAGTCAGAGGACTTGCAAAATATACTCCGTCGGGAATGAGACAGAGAATGAAAACAGTCGGCGGCATAAAATTTGTTGAGGACTGCTATAATGCAAGCCCCGATTCTCAGCGTGCGGCGCTCAGAATGCTTTCGGAAATGAAAGCCGACAGGAAAATCGCCGTTCTCGGAGATATGCTTGAGCTCGGCGCAATCAGCGAGGAATCGCACAGAAACGCAGGACTTCTTGCGGCTAAGGCAAAGGTTGATGTCCTTATGACCTACGGCGAGAGATCGCTCGCTTCTGCCGAAAAGGCAAGGGAATGCGGTGTGCCCGAGGTTTACGGATTTACGGACAAGAAAGAGCTTGCGGATAAGCTGTTTGAGATTCTCA
Organism: Ruminococcaceae bacterium UBA6845; assembly: GCA_002449395.1. GTDB lineage: Bacteria > Bacillota > Clostridia > Oscillospirales > Acutalibacteraceae > CAG-488. The sequence continues at coordinate 104,831 of DKDP01000040.1, forward strand.
AGCCGGGCGATGCGGTTCTCTTCAAGGCGAGCCGCGGTATGGCGCTTGAGGACGTTATAAATGACCTTTACGGCAGAATGGATAAATAATCGGCGTGGGCTCCTCATTTGGAGTAGCACAGTGTAGACAGGATTTTCTTAGGCGCCCCTCGTAGGGGAGCTGTCACGGCTTGTC
>DKDP01000013.1 GCA_002449395.1 Ruminococcaceae bacterium UBA6845
ACCTTAAGTTAATGACATTGCTTGTAGGGGGAGGTGTTGAGTGAAGCGAAACGGAGGGGTTAAATAAGACTTCATCAAACTTTCACAAACCCCTCAGTCGGCTGCGCCGACAGCTCCCCTAAAAGGGCGCCCATTATAGTTTCTGCTAACTTTTCTTACTCCCCTAAAGGGGCGCCAAGAAAAGTACCTCTGAAAATTAATAATTCAAAACAATTAATCGGTTGCTGTCTTTTTTTAATCGTCGGCTCCTATTTCAATCGTTTCACCATTAATTTGAAGTTGGTATTTACTGTTAATGTTCTCAACATAATTATAAAATGAGTATGATTTATTTTTTGTACCTACATACGTTCTTTCAATACATACAAAATCAGATTTTTTGTTGTCAGTCACAATTGGTTTTTCAGTTACAAACCAAGCATCGAGAGCAATATAATAATCATTTGTTTTTTTGATCTGATAAATTGATATATTATAATCTACATTTTTAACGCTTATGTTTTTATTATAAACTGTGTTATACAAAAAAGCCGAGTGTATTTTCCATCTGTTATTCTCAGTCTTTGGAAGAAAACAAAGTCCGATTGCATCGTCATCTCTATAAATCACTAAGCCCGACTCCGATCCCTCAACAGCATTGACAATAACTCCGTCATTGCTATATTGAAAGGCTTGATTAATCGTCTTAAACCCTATAAGGCTGTTTTCAAGAGGAAATTTAAGATCAACGGCAATGACACCTATCAAAATTGCAAAGCCTGCAATTAACGCAACTGTTCTTTTTTGCTTTTGTTTGCAATTATAATAATCGCAATAATCGAACTAACAATAAATATATATCTTATCAATCTATATAAGCTCATTTATTGCCCTCCGTTTCAATATGCAGATGTAGAATTATAAATCATTTCTTAATTCTATATTTAAAAATAAGCGCTATCATTATCGGAGATAAAAAGATAAACACACAAAGTCCGATAAATGAAAGTTTGAGTCCCAGCTCGTGCGGGAGCATATATGAATAAATCCTAAGTAACCCGGATATGAGTAAAACAGCTATCCACAGAACCGTCACGACAACACTTCTTTTATTTTTCATCCTTGATCAACTCCCCCGCAAAATTCGTTTTTTTCGGTCATTTCCGACCCTTTCAAATTTGTCCCTCATACAGTAGCCAACCGAAACGCAAAATATGACAGAAAAACTTTAAAATCTGCCAATTTAGCTCCTTGCATACTTTATACATATCCTCTATAATGTTTTTAAACTTTTTCATATCCCTATTGACTTAATTTTTTATTTTGGTACAATTATATTATAATTTTTTGATATGAGGATTTTTATGAAAGATTACATTATCAGAGAAACAACAGACTTTTTATCACTTTCGACTCTTTTCCACGAGAGCGGAATGGGTGTCACAATAGAAGAAAGAATGCCGGACAGGATAGTTAAAATGTGGCGTATGGACGACGCTCTGTCGGGTAAGCTGTTGGCTGCGGTCACACTCGAGATTCGTGACGGCGTATATTCCTTAGGCGATATTGCCGTGCGCAATGATGTTCAAGCCAAAGGCTACGGAAGAATTATGCAGTCCGTTGTTTTCGATGAGGCGAAAAAACTCGGCATAAAGGAAATCTGGGCATGTGCCAAGGAACCGGAATACTACATACACTGCGGATGGAAACGAATGGAATGGGAAGAATCCCCGAACATTGCGGTCTATTGCTCAGCCTGCAGTAAACGAGGCACCGTCTGCCACCCAAAAATAATGAAATATACATTTGAATAAGATCCAAAACACGCTTCGGCGTGTTTTTATTTTTTCAGCAAATCCCATTAGTCGGCTTTGCTGTCCCACATCACATTTGTAAAAAAGGCACGATGTGAGTATCGTGCCATAAAACCAACAGTAAATTAAGTTTCTTTTAACAAAGATCTTTTAATTAAATGTGTTTTTATCAAACTGTTTTTGGAAATATTCTCCGACAAGTTTGGAGATGCTGTCCGAGCTTTCGGCGGAATCTTCTTTTTTATCCGACGAGGCTTTTACCGTCGTGTCAACGACATTTTCAAAGAAGCTGTTCGAATACTCTTTCGGATTACGGTCAAAATCAAGTATCTCGTTATTTTTTGATTCGCCGAATTTCCGATTCTGATTCGTTTCGTTCATCATCATCATATAATTATCCGACGCCGACTTTTCATCGAGATCGGGCGTTGATTCGTTCATCGCCGAGAGAACCTCACGGCGTGTTTTCATTTCCTTGGCGTATTCCGCATTCACACGGTCTCTTCTGTAATAGAACGGAATAAAAATAATACAGGAAATCACCTGAACAACCAGCGACTTTACAAGAAGCCATTTATCGGGAAGTCTGTCCGGCGAAAGGTAAACGCAGGTCATTACAAAGCTGTTGACAAAATGATCCGCCATTGCCATCCATATTGAACCGTTGACCTTATAATAAAATCCCCATTTCACCGAGCTTATGAACGTCGATATGAGCGAGGCAGCGACTATTATCGCAACGTCAACCGCCGCTCTTTCCGAAAAAACTCCGTGCACAGCCATACCGACCATAAGAACAGATGAAAGAAGTGTGCTGATCAAGCCCTGAATATAAATCGATTTTTTCGATCCGTATTTTTCATACAGTCCGTTAAGAAGAAATCCACGGAAAATTTCTTTAAAAAAGACATTAATCAACAGAGCGAATATATAAAGTGCAAGCTCCGCAGCAAGGCTTCCGTCCTCGGTATTCGGCGGATAGAAGGATATATAAAGCTCGGAGTAATAGCCCTTTATTTTGAAATAAACAAGCTCCGCCGCATAGACAACGAGCATCGGCGCAACCGAAAAAGCTATGCCGTAGAGCAGTTCAAAATACCAGCCGTAGCGTCCGAGGCATCTCTTTTTAAGCCTTATTCCAAGCTTTTTTGCCGCAATAAAGGTGATAATTATTCCGGCTATTCTCGCAAAGATAACATCACCGAAAATTGTTTCGTCGCATCGGATAAGGAAAACGTCAATTATCTGCGCAACAAAAACCGCAATTACAGCGATCGGCAAAGCATTTTTAATTCTTTCTCTCTTGTTTTTCATCTTTTTCTCTCAATTCATTTTATATTTTCAATCTCTTTGAGCCATATTCCGTAGGATGCATCACTCGGCATTCTCCAATCCCCTCTCGGTGAAAGGCAGACACTGCCGATTTTCACTCCGTCCGGCAAGCAGCTTCTCTTGAACTGCTGAGTAAAGAAACGCTTATAAAAAACCTTAAGCCATTTGAGAATCGTTTCCCTGTCGAAATCCTCCTTAAACGCCTTTTGAGCAAGGAAGAAAATCTTCGACGGAGAGAATCCGAATCTAAGAAGATAATAAAGGAAGAAATCGTGCAGAGCGTAGGGTCCGATGATCTCCTCTGTCTCCTGCTGAATGTTTCCGTCGGCATCGGGAGGAAGAAGCTCGGGACTGATCGGGGTGTCAATTATGTCCTCAAGCACGTGAGTGCTGTCGGGGAAAATGTTGTAATCAATCAATGCGGCAATCATCCAGCGCACAAGTGTTTTCGGCACGCCGCAGTTAACGCCGTACATACTCATATGATCTGCATTGTAAGTGCACCATCCGAGCGCAAGCTCGCTGAGATCACCCGTTCCGACGACGAATCCGCCTATCTTGCAGGCGTAGTCCATCAGCACCTGAGTTCTCTCACGTGCCTGAATGTTCTCATATGTCACATCAAACTGATCGGTCGGATGCCCGATGTCACGGCAATGGAGGGTGCAAGCCTCCTTAATATCAATTTCCATAGCGTGAACGCCAAGGGTCTGCATCAGCTCCCAAGCGTTTGAATGTGTCCTTTTCGTGGTGCCGAAGCACGGCAGAGTTATCGCAATAACATCCGAGGGATCACGTCCGAGCTGACGTGCCGTTTCGGCGCAAACAAGCAGAGCAAGAGTTGAATCCAATCCGCCCGAAACTCCGAGAACCATCTTTCCTCCGACCTTGGACGCTCTCTTTTTAAGCCCTGCAACCTGCATACGGAATATGTCCATACAGCGCTCGATCCTGTCCTTTTTGACGGACGGGACAAACGGAAGTTTGTTGATTGCATAAAGCTCTCCGTCGCTTTCGAGCACATTATTTTTCCTGACAGTCACAAAGTCCCTGCCGTCAAGATACAGTGACGCCGAGTCGCAGAAGGTCTTATTTTCCGCTCTGTCGGCTCTGATTTTACCGAGGTCAATGTCGTGCTTTATTGAATAGCCGCCGTCAATCAAGCTGTCGTTCTGTAAAAGAACCGCTCCGTTTTCACAGATAAGCGAATGACCCGAGAAGATGAGATCGGTTGTCGATTCGTTCATACCTGCGCTCGCATAGGCATAGGCGCAAAGGCTCCTTGCCGACTGCTGAGCAACAAGCTCGGTTCTGTACTTTCTTTTCATAATAGTCTCATTTGAGGCGGAAAGATTGAGAATAATCTCCGCTCCCGCAAGGGTCAGAAGCGTTGACGGGGGCAGCGGCGCCCACAGATCCTCACAGATCTCCGCACCGATCTTGACGCCCGAGTAGTCGAAAACAAGATTGTTGCCGACGGGAATTTCATATTCGCCGTCAAGTCCGAGCTCGTCCGAGCATATCGAGGTACACTTGAGATCCGCCGCCGATGAGAACCAGCGTTTTTCATAATATTCATTGTATGTCGGAATGAAAGTTTTTACCGATATTCCGTCCACTCTGCCATTTGACATAAGAACGGCGCAGTTATAAAGCTGTCCTCCGATAATAACAGGAGCGCCTACCGCAACAACAGAATTTGTTCCCTCGGTTGCTTTCGCAATCTCGGAAATTCCTGCCTTTGCACCGTCAATAAGAGTTCTCTGAAAGAACAGATCGGCGCAGGTGTAACCGGTGACGCAAAGCTCGGGAAAGACCACGATGTCCGCATCCTTGTTGATATCAATATATTTAATTATCTCCTGCGTGTTAAATTCCGTGTTACCGACCTCAACCTCGGGCACGGCACAGGCTATTCTTATAAAATCAAACATTACTATCACCCTGACATATTTATACTAATTTATTATATCACAAAATTGCAATGTGTCAAACATCTTGTTATTCTAATCAATTTTGATAAATCTGTTGAAAAAATCGTCACAATATGATAAATTATATGTATTATATACAACAACCGACTTTTTGAGGAGGCTGCAAAATGCAAAAATATTTAAAGACAAAGGAACTGAAATTCGGTTCAAAAAAATTCAAACTGCCTACCGAGGCTCTTTCCTACGGAATCGGGCTTTTCGGAATTGCTCTGCTTTCGGGCTGGGTTCCCGAATATGCCAAGACATATTTCGCCGATTTCGCTTTCAAAAATCAAAATTTCGGCTCCGATGCGCTTGCAACGCTCATTTCAACCGTATTTCTCGTTGCCGGATTTGTCGGTGCGGCGGCTGAAATAGTGATCGGATTCCTTGTCGATAAAACAAAATCCAAGCGCGGCAAAATCCACCCGTGGCTTCTGTACGGATGTATTCCTCTCGGAATAATTTCAATGCTCGTATTTGTTGCGCCTAAAACCTCTAACTTCGTCGCTGCGACAATATGGATGTTCGCAATCTACTGCGCCTATGTTATGCTGCTTGTCTGCGTTGAAAGCCCGGGCAACTGCTTCGGCGCCGTATGCACCCCCAACCCCGACGAACGAAGCGACGCCATTTCAATTGCCGGCATTATGCGCTCAATCGGTCAGTCCGGAGGTATGGTAGTTCTGATCGTTGTCGGACTTGTGATGAAAGCAGTTATGGGTGAGGACGGATTCAAAGCCGCCGAGGGTAAAGGTCTTGACCTCCAGATTTCAACGGCAGTCTGCGTGATCGGATTTCTTCTTTTCCTTTTCATAATGCTGAAAAACACAAGGGAGCGTGTCCCCTACACCACCGAAAAAGTCAATCTCGGTCAGAGCCTTAAATTCGTATTTACAAACAAAAATCTGCTTATGGTCTCGCTTGCAAAGCTGGCAGGCTTCGGCAGAGGCGTTTACGGTGCGGCAAGTCTCTATATTGCCATCTATCTCCTCGGCGACAAGGGACTCAAGCTCGCTCTTCTCCTGCCGATGGGAATCGGAACGGCTGTTAGTATGCTCGTTGTCAAAAAGCTCATCAAAACCATCGGCACAAAGAACACATTTATTGCTTGCAGTGCCTACGGAGCGGTATCGTTCCTGCTTCTGTTCGGAGTTTCGATGATTATCGGATTCCGCAAGGAGCTGATTATTCCTTTCCTTATAATCAATTTCCTTGTCGGACTTCAGAACGGCAACACCAACCTCACCCCGAACGTTATGATTGCCGACTGCGTTGATGAAATCGAGCTGAAAACAGGTAAGCGCCAGGAGGGCCTTTGCTATGCAGGCTACGGACTTTTCTCAAAAATCGCCTCGGCTTTCACGACCTCTCTCGGTACATATCTTGTTTTCAAATGGTCGGGCTATATGCCGTCGACGGACGCATCGGTAGCATATGCGGTGCAGAGTGACGGAACTCTTACAAGATTCCTTATTATATACACGATTATTCCCGCAATTTTTGTTATTCTCCAGATCATTCCGATGTTCTTCTATGATCTGAATGCAAAGAAGAAGGAGCAGATTTCACTTGAGCTTATCAAGCGCAGAGGAGTTGTTGAAACCGATGACTGATAATTCCGCATTTGCATACCCCCTTGACCTGACAGTTATTACGGACTCCCACTATTATTCCTCAAAGCTCGGAATTGACACCCCGTCATACAAAAAGTACGATTCTACCAATCAGAAAGCCGTCAAGGACAGTCCTGCTATTATCTCCGCCGCTTTCTCTCAGATTGCAAAAAGCGACTGCGAAAATGTCATATTCTGCGGCGACGCAACCTGCGACGGCGACTATGACAGTCACATTGAGTTTATAGAGCTTTTATATGCCTTGCAGAAATGCGGAAAGCGTGTCTTTGCCATCACATCTACCCACGACTATCAGGATAACGGCCTTACGGGCTGTTACACGGGAGATGTGAAAACGGAAATTCCGTCCGCAAAGCGTGACGAGCTTCTGAAAATGTATCACAGCTTCGGTCCGGATCAGTCCTTTTCGCAGTTTGAAATGTCATATGCCGCCGAGCTTGACGAAAACTACATTCTCCTTGCGCTCAATTCCGATAAGAACGGCAAGGGCAAAAGCGGCTACTCCGCCGAGCATAAGGAATGGATCAAAAAAATTGCAGACGCCGCAAAGCTCTGCAACAAGCGTGTGATCGCATTTACGCATCATCCGATTCTCTCACCCTCCCCCATTTATTCACTGATTGGTAAAAACGATATGATGGGAGAGCACGAAGAAATTTTCGGGTTCCTTGCCGATCTCGGAATCAGTCTTGTTTTCACGGGACATTCCCACGTTCACGATATTTCGTTTGACTTCAGTAAAAGCGGCAACATTCTCTACGATATATCAACCTCAGCCCTTGCGGGATATCCGGGATATTACCGAACCGTCCGTATCTGCGGCGACAATGTTCATATTTCGAGCGTCACCACCGACGAACCTGTCAAGGGTATCGACAATCTGCCCGACTATCTTGAAAATAAATTTATGGGTATGATCGACAATACGCTTGAGGCGGCGGCAACCGACATTGACACATTTGCCGCTTGCGTCGATTCAATGAGCATTCACCCGAACGTATCATACCGCATCGGCTGGCTTGTAAAGCCTTTTGCACGGCTCGTCAGAAAGCTGAGGCTCGGAACATTTGCAAAATGGGTAAAGGAAGAAACACACAATGCCGACCTTTCGTCTGTGAAGGACAAAAAGCTCTTTGGTTTTATCCGCAGTCTTGTTCTTCACCTTTACTCGGGAAATGCTCCGTACACACCCGACACCGCCGAGTACAAGGTAACGATGGGATTTGTCAACATCGTTGACAGCCTGCTTTCGCTTTTGCATATCAGGTTTAGACTCAGGGATCTCGTTCTTCCTCTGCTTTACAACAGCGGAATTGACGACCGTGACGCCGATATTCCGTATTCGGCAGACAGGAAATCGGTTAACGCAATCTGCAATAACAAATATGCCGAGACGGTCAGAGAGAGCAAGAAAGGTCCGGCAATACTTATTGCAATGATCATTACGCTGATTATTCTTCTGCCGCTGATTCCGATTATCGCCGCTGCGCTTTTGATCGGAGCGGGCATAAATGAAATAGTATTTTACAAAAAGATCCGAGGTATAAAAAAATGAGTAAACCGTTAAAAGCCGTAATTGTCGGCGGAGGTCACAGATCAATGATCTACGCCGAGCTTGCAAAAACAGATCCCGATATGCTTGAAATTGTCGGCGTTGCCGATCCTAACGAATTTAGGCGCAATCAGATCGGTGAATATTTCAATATTCCAAAGGAGCACCGCTTTGCCGATGTGAACGACCTTGCCGCCGTCCCGAAATTTGCGGATGCGGCAATCAATGGAACGATGGATGATATTCACGTTTCAACCTCCATTCCCCTGCTCAAGGCGGGCTATGACATACTTCTCGAAAAGCCGTTTGCCGTAAATGAGGAGGAAATGCGTGAGCTGATTGAATGTGCGGAAGAAAACGGCCGTAAAATAATGATATGCTTTGTGCTTAGATATGCGCCGTTCTACCGCTCGATTAAGGAAACGATTCTCAGCGGAGAAATCGGTCGGATTGTTAACATTCAAATGGCGGAGCACGTCAGCTACCACCATATGTCCACCAGTCACATAAGAGGAAAATGGCGCAATGAGGATCAGTGCCACGCAACAATGCTGCTTGCAAAATGCTGTCACGATATCGACATTATGATGTGGCTTATGGGCAGTGACGCTCCGGCAAAGGTTGCCAGCTTCGGCTCGCTTATGCAGTTCAGACCCGAAAACGCTCCAGAGGGCAGCGGAACACGCTGTCTTGTTGACTGTCCGCTTGTTGACACCTGTCTGTATTCGGCAAAGAGGCTTTATATTGATCATCCCGACCGATGGTCGTTCTATGTCTGGGACAAGCTCGAGGATAAGGAAAACGCAACGATCGAGGATAAGATCGAGCTTTTGAAAACATCGCCATACGGAGTATGCGCTTACAAGAGCGATAACAATGTTGTCGATCACCAGAGTGTCGCAGTTCAGTTCAAGAGCGGAGCGACCGGCACACACAATATGGTCGGCGGTGCGGCTATTCCTCAGCGCAAGATACATATCATCGGAACGAAAGGTGAAATCTTCGGCACGCTTGAGTCGGGCAAATTCACCGTTTCACTGATTGACCCGAGACCCGGCTGCGAGCATCTCGACCGAATTGTCGACGTCAACGTAACGGACGATTCCCACGGCGGCGGTGATATGGAGCTGGCAAGGGATTTTGTCAGATATGTGCGTGACGGCGTGATGTCCGTTTCCTGCACCTCAATTGAGGACTCGATGAAAGGTCATCTGACCGTTTTCCGTGCCGATAAGAGTATGAAAAACGGCGGAGAAGTCGAAAAAGTAATTGAATAACGAATAAAGATCATTCCTTTTCGTATATAATATAAGTGTGACGGAAAAATATTCTGAGCTGAATTGTTTTAAAGTCAGCAGAATCCATATTGGGCGCCCCTTTTAGGGGAGCTGTCACGGCTTGTCCGTGACTGAGGGGTTTTTTGGAAAATCTGTTGAAATTCACCTCCCAACACTTACACGAAAGTGGAATTTCTGTTGACTTTCCTTGCCTCCCTCTTGAGGGTAGCGCAGTGTCGACACGGTAGTGAATGACAGTCCGGTGGACTGTCAGAGCCGTGGCGTGACCGAGCCGCAGTGAGAAGTGTGCACGACGCAGGAGTGACGGAAGGAGTTTAGGTCCGATGAGAACTTACTCCCTCAGTCGACTTCGTCGCCAGCTCCCCCGGAGGAGGAGCCCACGCTCAACGGATTTTTCTGCCGATATTCAGTAACACTTACACGAAAGGCGTGATCTTTTTGACTGTTAAGACAAACATAAATTTCAAGCGGCTCATCATAGCAATTGTCATTCCCCTCGCCGTCGGCGGAATTTCATCGCTGATTGTTAACGGCGGCTTCAAGGTCTATTCGGAGTCCGTCACAAAGCCGCCGCTTTCGCCGCCCGATTGGATCTTCCCCATTGTATGGTCAATTCTCTATATCCTGATGGGCATCTCGAGCTACCTTGTCTTTGAAAAGGATAAAAGCGAGGCTAAACAGCCGCTTGCGCTTTACGCAATCCAGCTTGCAATGAACTTTATGTGGCCGGTATTCTTCTTTTCGCTCAACGCTTATCTTTTCTCTTTCATATGGCTGATAATTCTTTGGGCGCTCGTTATCGCTATGACCGTTATGTTTTACCGGGTCTCACGGTTAGCGGGATTGTTGCAGATTCCCTATATTTTATGGCTTACATTTGCGGCTTATCTCAACCTCTCGGTCTACCTTTTGAACTAAACCGATGCCGTAAAATTTGCGGCTTTAACTTCAAATATTAACAAATTATTAATTTTTAAAAAATATATTGACTATCAGTCATTTTTGCGTATAATGTTAAACGAAAGCAAAAGTGACCGGTAGTCATTTTATTTACGGAGATATGCAAAATGAGTAAGATTTCTGAAAAGCAACAGAATAAAAGGACAAATATCCTCGACGCCGCATATGAGCTTTTTATCGAAAAGAGCTTCAACAACACCTCTATTGACGATGTTGTCAAGAGCGCCGGAATTGCCAAGGGTACGTTTTATCTTTACTTCAAGGATAAGCACGACCTTATGGAGCGTATCATCATCCGAAAGGGTGCGCTGATACTTCGTTACGTCCTTGAGGAATTGATGAAAAAACGTCAGGAATGTCAGATGTCGTTTTCGGATCAGATGATATTTATTACCGATAAAATTGTCGATTATCTGGAACAGCATAAGGAAATCATCACTCTTATGGGTAAAAATTTTTCATCCTGCCTGAGCTATTTCAGCACGATTGAGGATGATGAACTCAAGACAATGCTCTCCGAGCTTGTAAAGGAAAACAGCGAAAACGGATTTTCCGAGCAGGAAACTCTTAAAAGAATTTACCTGATAGTTACGCTTGTCGGTTCGGTCTGCTACGATTCTCTGGTATTTGAATCACCGTTCAAGATTTCCGAGATCAGACCCCTGCTTTATGCAAGCGTGAGAAACATAATCTCCGAAAAAGAAACTTCGGCAATTTCCGAATAAACATAATTTGTAATACCCTTTCAATCTTTGCGGCTTGCAAAGTTAAAGATATATAAATTTAAAGTAAGGAGACTGATAATCAAATGAAAAGAATAGCAAAATTCATTGCTTATCACCCGAGGACGATAACGATTATCGCCGTTTTGCTCCTCATTCCGGCTGCAATCGGCTACATCAACACATTCGTCAACTACGACATTCTTTCGTACCTGCCGGGTGAGCTTGATTCCGTCAAGGGTGAAAATGAGCTTGACGAAACCTTTAACAGTGCTTCAATGTCATTCCTTGTTATTGAAGATATGCCGTCAAAGGACATCGCCGCACTGAAAGAAAAAATTGCCAAGGTGGATAACGTCAGCAGTGTTATCTGGGTGGACGATATCGCAGATATCAGCATCCCGCAGGAGGCTATTCCGCAGGTTGTTAAAGATATTTTTTACAGCAAAGACGGCAAGTGCACAATGATGCTTATCCAGTATAAGTACAAGGCAGTTACCGATCAGACGATGAAAGCCATCGAGGACGTAAGAGCGCTCCTCAACAAGCAGTGCTTCCTCAGCGGTATGGGCGTTATAATGAAAGATACACGTGATCTTGCGGATTCGCAGGCTCCGATCTTCATCGCAATAGCAATTGCAATCGCCCTTGTTGTTATGACGTTCTGTATGGAGTCGTGGGTTGAGCCGTGGGTTCTTCTTGCGGCACTGTGTATGGCGGTTGTCTATAATATGGGTACCAACTTCATATTCGGGCAGATTTCCTACATCACGCAATGTATCGCCGCCATTCTACAACTCGGCGTTACGATGGACTACTCGGTATTCCTCATCGACAGATTTGAAGAGGAAAAGCCCAAATTTGCCGACAAGAGAGACGCTATGGCAAGCGCAATTCAGGGCGCATTCATCTCCCTTTCGGGCAGCTCTCTGACAACGATCTTCGGATTCCTTGCGCTTTGCTTTATGGATCTTTCACTCGGTAAGGATATCGGACTTGTTATGGCAAAGGGCGTTGTATTCGGTGTTGTAACCGTTGCGGTCGTTCTCCCCGCTCTTGTTCTCCAGTGCGATAAGGCAATTCATAAATATCAGCACAGGAGCTTCATTCCCAAGTTCGACAAGCTCAACAATTTTGTCCTTAATCACAAGAAGATTTGGGTTGCGGTTTTCCTCATCCTCTTCATTCCGTCATACATTATGCAGTCCAACGTCAACGTTTATTACTCGATGGACAGAATGCTTCCCGACAATATCGGCTGTATTGAAGCTCTCAACAAGATGAAAGAGGAATTTAATATGGCAACCTCACACTTCATCATCGTTGACGACAGCCTTGACGCCTCCGATCTTGTAAAGATGGAAAATGAGATCAAGGAAACTGCCGGAGTTACAAATATGGTTGCTTACAACAGCTTCGTAGGCTCGGGTATCCCCGATTCTATGATTCCCGACGAGCTCAAGAGCATCGCAAAGGCAGGCGGCAGACAGATGATTCTTGTCAATACCTCTTATGTTGCCGCCACGGACGAATGTAACGAACAGCTCACCAAGATAAACAATATCGTTAAAAAATACGATAAGGACGGCTACGTCACAGGTGAGGGCGCAATGTATAAGGATCTGATTGATATCACGGATCACGACTTCAAGCTGACCAGTGTACTTTCAATTCTTTCGATATTCATTCTTATCGCCATCATATTCAAGTCGATTTCGATTCCGACGATACTTGTTATGTCGATCGAGCTTGCGATATTCGTCAACAAGGCGATATCGTTTGCAACCGGCACGACGCTGTCGTTCATAGCCCCGACGATTATCGGCTGCGTTCAGCTCGGTGCAACGGTTGACTACGCTATACTTCTTACCACACGTTTCCGTGAGGAGATGAGAAACGGTCACAGCAAGCTCGACGCAATAAAGATTGCCGCAAACGCATCCGACCGTTCAATTTTCCAGAGTGCTCTCGTATTCTTCGGCGCAACATTCGGCGTATTCCTCACCTGCGATATCAAGATCGTTAAAGAGGTTTGCCTCCTGCTTGCAAGAGGCTCGCTTATCAGCGCAGGCGTTATAGTATTTATGCTCACGCCGCTGTTGCTTGTGCTTGAGGGCGTAATCGAGAAAACGACATATGATTTCCTCGGCAAAAAGCTCAAGGCGAAAATAAAGAAGAAAAAAGAAACAAAAACGGCAGATAACAATGCCTGATCAATACGGAGGTAATAATATGAAAAACAATCTTAAAAAGATTATGTGTGTTCTTCTCAGTGTTTCAATGCTTGCATCCTTCTCTGCCTGCTCAAAGAAAAACGACGACAGCAACGAACCGACAGAAACACCCGACAGCACCAAAACAACCCAGGTGAGCTACGACACCGCCGCAACATCATATAAGAAAAATGAAACAGTATACGTCAACCTCTCATCCGAGGGCGAGGTAACAAGCAAGGTTGTCACAGACTGGCTCCATACCGATAAGGCTCAGACCTATATCGACGATTCAACCGATCTTTCCGACATCAAGAATGTTAAGTCAAACATTCAGCCCGTTAAAAATAAGGACGGCTCATACCGCTGGAATATGGAAACAACCGATCTCTATTACAGAGGCAAGACCGATAAGGAGCTTCCCGTCAACTTCAGCATCACCTACTACCTTGACGGCAAGCAGGTTGAGCCCGACAAGATCGCAGGCAAAAAGGGTCAGGTCAAGATGGTCATCACCGTCAACAACGAATCCAAGAAAACAGTAAAAATCGACGGTAAGGACGCAACAATCTACACACCGTTCATTGTAGCCGGCGGAATGATTCTTCAGGAGGACAAATTCTCCAACGTTACCGTTGAAAACGGAAAAACAATCGGCGACGGCACAAAGGAAATCGCACTTATGGTCGGCGCTCCGGGACTTAAGGAAAGCCTTAATCTCAGTGACGAAATGCTCAAACAGCTCGGCGACTTCAACTTCTCCAACACATACACAATCACAGCCGATACCGATAAGTTCGAGCTTTCAAATATGATCTTTGCCGTTCTTCCGCTCTCGGCAATCGAAAGCGGCGTTGAGGACACTCTCCCGAACACCGTTTCGGATGTTAAGAACACTCTCAACGAGGTTCAGGCGGTTATCGACAAGTTCAACAGTATGAACGCAACCGAGCTTATCAATAAGCTCTTCTCCAACACCGATAATCTCACTGAGCTTGCTTCTTCCGTATCCGATGTTACAAAGCTCTACAACGACAACAAAGCTCTCCTTGACGTTCTTGAAAAGTATATGACAAAGGAAAACCTTGACGCTATTCAGAAACTCATCAAGGACACGGACGACGTTGACCTTGAGCAGGTTGCAAAGCTCCTCAACAATCCGATTCTTCAGAAATTCTTCAAGCAGCTTCCTACCCTCTCCAAAGATATGGAAACCGTAATGCCGCTCATCACGGGTCTTTCAACGGATATGCAGAAGCCCGAGGTTCAGAAAGCTCTCAACAATCTTCCCCAGACGATTGAGACACTCAAAAAGCTCAAATCGACAATGGATAAGAATCAGGATCTTTTCAACACCCTCGGCAAGACGCTTGACGACGACACAATCGCATCGCTCAAAGGTATTATGAGTTCGCTTGACAAGATCATCTCCGAGAACGATCTTGAGGCTTATGCAAAGCTCGCAGACAATGCTGACGATCTTATCGCAAGGGCAAAGCAGTGGATCTCCGCAGGTCAGAGCTATGACATCTTCACAACAAAGGGTAAGGCTTCAAGCACATCGGTAATGTTCGTCTATGAGACGGCTCCGATCTCCGCACCGACAGAGGAAGTCAAGGAAGAGGCTGAAACCGTTGAGGAAAATGCAGTTCTCGCTTGGTTCAAGAATCTCTTTAAAAAGGACAAATAAAATCGTCAAGGGGCTGTTGCATTAGCACAGCCCCTTAGTTTTGATACTTTCAAAAATAATATCCGCTATTGCCTCGGCGTTTTCGTCGAGGCTTTTATCAAAGCTCCTGTTATCCTCCTCGCTGGTAACGAACCCGACTTCAAGGAGAATCGACGGCATATTGGTATTAGAATTTACGTAGTAATTATTTCCGCTTGAGTTGCGGTATCCACGCTTTACTCCCCTGTTCGGCAGTCCCGATATATCGCTGAGCGCCGCAACGAGCTTTTCAGCCGTCTCCTCCTCATTTCCTTTCGGCTCCTTTGCTATCCACGCCTCAAAGCCCGTACCGGAAACCGAGCTGTTGCGGTGAAGTGAGAGAAAGAAATCGCATCTTTTCCTGTTTGCAAGTTTGCACCTTTCTTTAAGCGTGATATCCGAGTCATCTCCACGTGTCAGAACAACCTTTACCCCCTTTTCCTCAAGCCTGTCCCTGACCTTGAGCGTAAGCCGCAGGTTGTCGTCCTTTTCGAGTCTTGCGCCGCCCGTCGATGTTGCGCCGACATCGTCCGCCCCGTGTCCTGCGTCAAGGCAAACGGTTTTAACGCTTTCATAATGCTCCTCAACAACTCCCGACAGGAATTTTACCGCAACCAGTGCGCTCACGATAACGAGAAACATCGCTATAACGGCAGTATAACTGCTTTTTTTCTTCAAAAAATCCATTTATCTCCCTCTTTTTTCGGTTCTTTTCAAAATCTATTGACTTTGGATTTAATCAGTAGTATATTGGAATAAGTATATGTAAACGGAGGCTGAAACAATGCTTGACAAAAATTTCAACCCGTCACTGCGATTTATGGTCGTCAGCGACATTCACCTCAAGGACGAGGATTGCATCGAGGAACAGAGATTTGCCTCTGCGCTGAAGTATGCCTATTCAATCACCCGCAGCTCCGAGAATTACAAAAAGCTCGACGCAGTTGTTATCGTCGGTGATTTTGCGAACTCGGGAACCGAGATACAGATGCAGAAAGCTAAGTCGATTCTTGACGCAGGCGTCGATTACGCCGAAACGCAGGTTATCACCTCTTTCGCAAGTCACGAAACTAACGGTGAGGGCACCGAGGTCGCAGCCGAGAGAATGAAACGTATTCTTTCGCAGGATCCCGATCAGCACAGAGTTATAAACGGTTTTCACTTCGTTTCGATCTCGCCGTCACGAAGCTGTAATTATGACGACGACAAAAAGGCTTGGATGGCTAAGGAGCTTGCCTGCGCCGCCGAGGGTGACCGCAGCAAGCCGATATTTGTTTTCCAGCATCCGCACAACACAGGCACCGTATACGGCAGTATACTCTGGGGCGAGGACGAGCTTATCAGTATCTATATGAATTATCCGCAGATCATTCATTTCTCGGGTCATTCCCACGCACCGATCAACGATCCACGCTCGATTCACCAGCAGCATTTCACTTCACTCGGCACCGGAACGCTCAGCTACTTTGAGATGGACGAATTTGACAAAATCACGGGAACAATTCCCGAGAATAAAACAAAGGCGGCTCAGATGCTTATCGTCGAGGCTGACAGCGGCAACCGTGTCAGGGTTTATCCGTTCGATGTTCTGACGGGCAATTTCTTCCCCTGCACACGAAAGATCGACACTCCGAGCGACATTGACTCTTTCATCTACACCGCCGACAGATACCGTACAAAGGTTGTCCCCCACTTTGCGGACGGCGCAAAGATCACCGTATCCGACATCACGGACAGCTCGTTTAAGGTAGAATTTGATCAGGCGGTCATTGATGAGGACTATGTAGACAGCTATGATCTTGTGCTCAAAAACTCCGACGGTTTCGTCGTCAGACATTCAAGTATATGGTCGGAATATTATTTTTATGATATGCCAAAGACGAGAACTGCGGAATTTTCGGGTCTCAATCCAAACAGCCGCTACACGCTTACGGTAAAGGCAAACGGCTTTTGGAACAACACATCGGATAACTGCCTTACAGCGGATATTAAAACTTTATAAACCCTCGGGAGGGGTACACAATGAACAAATTCAAGGCATTTCTCAAGCGCAAGGACATTGAATTTTCCGCAAAGCGGTACGGAATCGACGCCCTCGGCGCAATGGCGCAGGGACTTTTTGCATCCCTGCTCGTCGGAACGATTCTTTCGACAATCGGCACTCAGTTTTCAATTGAAGCCCTCGTCACAATCGGCGACTTCGCCTCGGCGGTCAAGGGCTGTGCAATGGCGATTGCAATCGGCTTTGCCCTCAAGGCTCCGCCGCTCGTCCTCTTCTCACTGGCGACGGTCGGATATGCTGCCGACAAGCTCGGCGGTGCAGGAGGACCGCTCGCTGTCCTGCTGATAACAATCGTTGCCGCCGAATTTGGCAAGGCGGTCAGCAAGGAAACAAAGCTCGACATTCTTGTTACGCCCGTTGTAACCATCGGTCTCGGCTGTGCGCTCTCTATGCTCTGCGCGCCGTACATCGGCAAGGCGGCAAGCGCAGTCGGACACGCTATTATGTGGGCAACCGAGCTGAAGCCGTTCCTTATGGGAATAATCATTTCGGCAATCGTCGGCATCGCTCTCACGCTTCCGATCAGCAGTGCGGCGATCTGTGCAGCCCTCGGACTTACGGGTCTCGCCGGCGGTGCGGCTCTTGCAGGCTGCTGTGCTCAGATGGTAGGCTTTGCGGTTATGAGCTTCCGTGAGAATAAATGGGGCGGACTTGTTTCGCAGGGTCTCGGCACAAGTATGCTTCAGATGGGCAACATCGTCAAGAATCCACGAATCTGGATTCCGCCGACACTCGCCTCAATGATAACGGGTCCGATCGCAACCTGTATTTTCAAGCTGGAGATGAACGGCGCCGCCGTTTCTTCGGGTATGGGAACCTGCGGTCTTGTCGGTCAGATCGGCGTATACACCGGCTGGGTCAACGCTGTTGCGGACGGCTCAAAATCAGCCATTACCGCATTCGACTGGATCGGACTTGTGCTTATCAGCTTTATTCTTCCTGCTGTTCTTTCGTGGGCATTCTGCCTCATTCTCAGAAAGATCGGCTGGATTAAGGAAAACGATCTTAAACTTGATCTTTAATAAACCGTCAAAAAAAGGTGCCTGGCAATAAGCTCGACACCTTTTTCAGCCTTTATATTTTGAGCCGAAGCGCATATCAATGTACTTCGGCTCTCTGATTTTTTATTTTCAGCGAAGGACTATTTCGCCGTCCTCAACATCAACCGTGATTGACGTTACGGGTGTATCAATGTGATCAATGATCGTCTCGGCAATCTTATCCTCAACCTTGCGGCGAATATTGTTCCTGAGGTCTCGTGCGCCCCTTGATCCGCCGACGGAATCCTTTGCAAGCTCGTTTACCGCCTCATCGGTATAGGTAAATGTGATGCCCTTATCTCTCAGCGGCTCCTTAAATTCATCGAGCATAAGAACGGCAATCTTTCTGAAAGCCTCTTCGTCAAGATCGTTGAATACGACGATCTCATCAACTCTGCCGAGAAATTCGGGTCTGAGGAACTCTCTGAGCGCCTTTAATGCCTTTTCCTTATTGACATCACTCTGAGCCTTACCGAAGCCGAGAGCGCCCTCCGAACGGCTGCTGCCGGCATTCGACGTCATAACAATGACAGTGTTTTCAAAGCTGACGGTTCTGCCCTGAGCATCGGTGATTTTACCCTCGTCAAGAATCTGAAGGAGAATATTCATTACATCCGGGTGCGCCTTTTCAATCTCATCAAACAAAAGAACCGAATACGGCTTGCGGCGAACCTTTTCGGTGAGCTGACCCGCCTCGTCATATCCGACATAGCCCGGCGGCGAACCGATGATTCTCGAAACACTGTGCTTCTCCATAAACTCGGACATATCAAGTCTGATAAGGGTTTCCGGCGTATCAAACAGCTCGTTTGCAAGCTGTTTTACAAGCTCGGTTTTTCCGACGCCTGTCGGTCCCACAAAGATAAACGACGACGGACGTCTCCTCGGGCTGACGCTGATTCTGCCGCGTCTTACTGCCTTTGCAACAACGTCGACAGCCTCGTCCTGACCGATAATTTTCGCCTTGAGCTTTTTATCAAGATCGGCAAGTCTGCGCAGATCACTTTC
The DNA here is from genome assembly GCA_002449395.1 of Ruminococcaceae bacterium UBA6845. Lineage (GTDB taxonomy): Bacteria > Bacillota > Clostridia > Oscillospirales > Acutalibacteraceae > CAG-488. The sequence goes on from DKDP01000013.1 coordinate 19,299, forward strand.
GACAATCTTCTGTGCCGGGATGCCTGTCCAGAGCTGAATTACCCTTGCAAGATCCTCCTCTGTAACGGGAGAATTTTCAACGAGCGGAATAAGCTGGTTGATCCTTGTCTCGCACTGCATAATATCCTGCTTGACCTTGGCGATAGCCTCGTAATCGGGCTCCTCAGCCTCCATAAGATCCTGCTCACGGATAATCAGATCCGCCTTTTCATTGAGCTTATTCTCATATTCGCTTATATTTTTATTTCTGAGGTTTGCACACGTACACGCCTCATCGAGCAGGTCGATCGCCTTATCGGGGAGGAATCTGTCATTTATAAATCTCTCCGAAAGAGTGACTGCACTGTGAACGAGTGTGTCGCTGATCTGAACCTTATGATAGTTTTCATAGTAATCCTTGATTCCGAGGAGCATTTTATATGTGTCCTCGATCGACGGCTCCTCGACCTTTACTGGCTGCAAACGTCTTTCGAGCGCCGCATCCTTTTCGATATATTTTCTGTACTCGGTGAATGTTGTTGCGCCGATGATCTGCACCTCGCCCCTTGAAAGAGCAGGCTTGAGGATATTCGCCGCATTCATCGAGCCCTCGGAGTCTCCGCCCGTGCCGACAAGATTATGAACCTCGTCAATGAAGAGGATTATATTGCCCTCAGCTTTGACTTCCTCTACAAGACCCTTTACTCTGCCCTCGAACTGTCCTCTGAACTGAGTTCCTGCGACAAGAGAAGTGAGATCAAGAAGCTGAATCTCCTTATTGGCGAGCTTAGCCGGAACCTCACCGTTTGCGATTCTCAGCGCAAGACCCTCTGCGATTGCGGTTTTACCGACGCCCGGCTCACCGATAAGACAGGGATTGTTCTTTGAACGGCGGCAAAGGATCTGAATCGTTCTGTAAATCTCGTTATCTCTGCCGATTATTCTGTCGATCTTGCCCTCCCTCGCCTTTCGGGTCAGGTTGGTACAGTAAAGCGGAAGATATTTGCGCTTCTTCGACTTTTTCTCGCCCTTTTTCTTGGCGTTTTTGCTGTCCTTAACCTCGGTATCGGGTACATCGGTGAAATCCTCGCCCGAGTCGTTCACCATACCCTGCATAAACGGGAATGTCGGTGTTCCGCCGGGCTCAAAGCCCTCGCCGTCGTCACCCATACCCATCATTGCGCCGAACTGCTCGCTCATGGCTTCGTAGTCGTCCTCGGTGATACCCATATTTTCCATCATCTGCTTTATCGGACCCGTTGATTCCATGGCGCATTTCAGGCAGAGTCCCTCCTGGTGAGAGCTCTTATCGCCGTCCATTCTCGTCATAAAAATCACAGCAGGTCGGATACCGCATTTGCTGCACATTATTTGTTTCATATCAGTCTCCTATTATTTGCTTTTGCTAAATTTTTCTTTGAACTGCCTGTAAACACCCGGAAGATAACTTACGAAAGCAACCACCGTCAGCAATGCCGAGATCGCAACAAGGACGATCAGCAATGTGTCGGGAATAGTCCAGATGTTGTTGAATGCTCCGACATCGGGAGCGAATGCGAACAGCGCAATCATTACAAAATAGAATACGCAGGTCGCAACCTTGCCGTAGATCTCCGCCGCACTGGGTCTGAGACCTATGGCTATCATAATTCCTCCGAAGAGAACCATTATAAACTCTTTGATGATGAATACAAGGAATATCCAACTGAATGTTTTGATAAGCGATTCCGAGCTTGAGCTGAACTTGATATAGAGCAGGACGGCAATCGTTATCTGAGTGAGCTTATCCGCAACGGGATCAAGCACCTTGCCGAGGTCACTGACCTGATTAAAACGGCGTGCGATTTTGCCGTCGAGACAGTCGGAAAGTCCCGAAAGTGCAAGCACGAAAACCGCCCAGATAATATTGTTGCTTATTGAATCGTTGAGGAAAAGATAAGCAAAAATCGGCACCATAATTATTCTTGCAAATGAAAGCCAATTAGGAATTGTATTCCAGTTTTTAAAAAGATCTTTAAACATTTTAACTCCTCCTTACAGGTTGAACTTCTCTATATTTTCGGAAACCTTATCGTTTGAAAGAACCGCCTGAACAATCACCGACGAGTCAATCGCATTGACATACTTTGCGTTATACACAACGTGCGATGAAATCTGCAATCCGACGCTTAAAACGATAACCGCAATAAGACCGCAGCCGAGTCCCAAAAGCGCTCCGAGGAGCTTATTTGCCTTTTTGAGCACAGGCAGCTTTTTAAACGACTCAAGGATTGAAATGATCCACGAGAAGGCAAGCCTTATCACTATGTAAATCAGGATAAAAATTATCAGCTTTGCGATGTATCTTTCCGTGTCGCCGAACAGCTTCGTGTTGCTGTATACCCAGTCCGTGACGCTTCCGCAGAATACTCTTGCCGCAACAAGAGCAACAATGAACGAACCGAATTTGAAGATTGTACCGACCAAGCCCTGGCGGTAATATTTGAACGTCATCAGCACAACGATCGCTATCAGAATTATATCAACAATATGTTCCTGCATTATTCCGAAACCTGCCTTTCGTCCGTGGTTCCTCTGGTCTTATAACTTTTTATATTCACGGAGGTGAGGACATATGTCCTGCCCGAGTCAACGGTTACACGCTGAGGCTCTCCCGTGAAATAAATTGTTCCGACCTGCTTTCCCCTCTTGTTATAGGTTCTTACCTCACTGTCAAAAAGGACGGCGATATATTTTCCGTCGGTATCGACCCATTTAGCCTCCTTGTCAAAATCGACCGTGAACTTCTCCTTATCGGAGCTGTTGAAAAAGGTCAGCGACGAGAGCGAGGTACTGCCGTATTTTGAAAGGACAAGGGCGCTCGATCCGTTGGACGCAACGCAGTATTTATACAGCTTGTCCGAGCCGAATTTTATATCGTCCTGTCTTTTTGAATTATTTTTGATATATGATTTAAGATTATCGCCCAGTGCAGTGATGTTGTTACCCTTGACATAATTCACTCTCAGGAGCGTTGTGCCCGGGTAATCGAAGCAGGCGATGTACTCGTCAGCCTTGTTTATGTTAAAGACATAGAGCTTTGATGACATTTCGCCGTCCTGCGCCTTAACTGCGGCAACAGCGGCGTACTTTCCGTTCGACGAAAGATCGATATCAATCACTCGCTCGTCCTTAAAATCCCACTTGAATTTTTCTTTTCCCTTCTTTGAATAAACAAGAAGAACCGACTGTGCGTTGTCGCCGTACTCGGCAACGGCATAGTTGCCCTTTGAGCCGATCGCCGCCGCCATAATGTTATTCTTGTGATTCTCTTCACGCAGAATTTCCGCACCGCTCTGCACCCTGAATTTTCCCGAGTCAAGGTCGCATACGATCATCTTAGAGCCCTTGGCTTTCATAATCGGATTGGAATAAGTATGAGATTTCGGCATAATTTCCTTTGCCGAGGATGTCAGAACCGTCGTTTTATCGTCAAGCAGCAGCGTCAGGTTCGACTTGTTAACCCTGATATTTCTGACCGTGTCGGCGCTGATCGAATACGGATATCCGTCGCCGGAGCCGAGGCTCATAAAGTACGCCTTAACGTCTGCCGTAAAGGTCGTAACCGTCATATTTCCGAGCTTCTGCGCCGCCGTCATAACAATCAGAATAACCACCGCAGCGGCAAGCACCGCAGTAAGAATCTTTTTGGTTCGCACACTTACGGTTAATTTTTTCTTTTTTTCGTCTCCGCTGTTTTTCAAGCCTCTTCCTCCCCGTAGCTGACAGCATCCAGGTAAAGTCCGTGCGGCGGAGCTGTTCTGCCCGCTTTTTCACGATTCTTACTTTCTATTATAGCTATCAGTGTGTCTTTTTCAATTCTTTTTTCTGAAATTTCTATTAACGAACCGACCATTATCCTTACCATATTGTAAAGAAAACCGTCGCCCTCAACGTAAAAATCAACCTCATCGCCGTTTCTTATGACATTGCAGGAAAATATTGTTCTCACCGTATCCTCAACACTGCTTCCCGACGAACAGAATCCCGCAAAATCGTGTGTGCCGACAAACTGCTGAGCCTGCTCATTGAGAAAATCCGCATCAAGACGGCTTTTATAGTGCCAGGCATAATTTTTAAGAAACGGATTTTTGAACGGTGAGTTCCATATTCTGTAAAGATATCTCTTACTTTTGCAATCGTATCTCGGGTGGAAATCATACGGCATTTCCTTACAGCTCTTCACCGCAACCGAATCGGGCAAAACGGCGTTAAGCGCACCGACCAAACGGTAACAGTCAATGTCGCTCTGCGTTCTGAGAGTACAGCAAAAATCGTTTGCGTGAACTCCTGCGTCTGTACGGCTGCATCCCGTTATATTTTCACGGACTCCGAGAATTTTTTGAACTGCGTCCTGCAGGCACTCCTGAACCGTGATCCCGTTCGGCTGAACCTGCCAGCCGTGGAAATCCGTGCCGTCATACATCAGGCGAAGCGCAAGGTTTCTCATTTAACAAGCACCGCCTTGAAATAATAATTGAGAACGATAATACCTGCGAAATATACAAGCGTCACACCGAGCCAAGCAAAGTCCGTTGCCCTGAGCTTCATCTGTTTCATTCTCGTTCTGCCCGGACCGCCCGTATAGCATCGGCAATCCATTGCGTCGGCAAGCTCATACGCACGTCTGATCGACGAAACGAAGAGAGGAACAATAATCGGCACAAGCGCCTTGACCCTTTGCATAAAGCTGCCGTTGTCAAGGTCGGCGCCCCTCGCCTTTTGCGCATTCGTTATTCTGTCGATCTCGTCGATAAGAGTCGGAATAAAGCGCAGAGCAAGCGTCATCATCATTGCCAGCGTCGAAACGGGAACCTTGAACACCTTAAGCGGCGCAAACAGCTTTTCAAGGGAATCCGTCAGAACGGTCGGCGTTGTCGTGTAGGTCAGAAGAGAGCTGATAACAACAAGACATACGATTCTGATCGCCATAAACAGTGCGGTAAAAAGTCCGTTAGTCGTGATGTGGATAAAATGCCAGTTGACAAGCTCCGTGCCGCCTCGGATATAGAAGATGTTCAGTATCGACGTAAACAGAACAATAATGACGATCGGCTTCAAACTCTTTGCGACCATCTTCACGGGAACCTTTGAAATTATATTGATTATCAATGTGAACAGAACCATAAGGCCGAGTGCCTCAAAGCTCTTGCACATAAAAATCGAAACGATGAACACAACAGTCAGAATTATCTTCATTCTTGCATCCATACGGTGCATCGGTGAATCTACGTTATAATACTGACCTATCGTGATATCCTTTAACATCATTTGCACCTCCTGTGCAGGAAATAATTGTTGGATGCTGTTAAATGAGGTTGTATTCTGAGCCTTTCTCTTGAGGAGAAGCCTTGACTGGTTTCAGCAAATTTTTCTTGCCTCCCTTGCAGGGGAGGTGGCACGACGGAGGAGTGACGGAGGGGTTAAAACAAATTTCAGCAATTTCTTTATAAAACCCCTCAGTCACGGACAAGCCGTGACAGCTCCCCTAAAGGGGCGCCGAGAATTAGTTTCTGCCAATCCTAACAGTTTACCTCGTCAGAACCTCAACGGCACGGTCAACGGTATAGACCGAGCCGAAATCGTGTCCGTTCTTTTTGAGTATCTCAAACACCTTTGAAATCTGCGGAATGTTCAATCCTATTTCTCTGAGCCTTTCAGCCTGAGAATAAACCTCATCGACGGTTCCGTACATTTCAAGTCTTGCGTTGTTCATAACAGCAACCTTTGTCGCTATTTTCGCAACGTCCTCCATACTGTGAGAAACGAGCAGAACCGTGCTTCCCGTTTTCTCACGGTAGTTTTTAATCATTTCAAGTATCGTGTCTCTTCCGATCGGGTCAAGACCTGCCGTCGGCTCATCAAGAATGAGTACCTTCGGCTGCATTGCGATAACGCCTGCAATCGCCGCACGTCTTTTCTCGCCGCCCGAAAGGTCAAACGGTGATTTTTCCAGTAATTCCTTTTTCAATCCGACATATGCCGCCGCTGAAACAACTCTTTTTGCTATCTCATCGTCAGAGAGCTTCATATTCTTCGGGCCGAATGAAATATCCTTATACACGGTCTCCTCAAAAAGCTGATATTCCGGGTACTGGAAGCAAAGACCGACCTTGAATCGAGCCTCTCTTGTCGCCTTTTTGTCCGACCAGATATCAACGCCGTCAACGATAACCTTACCGCTGTTCGGCTTGAGTATTCCGTTAAAATGCTGAACGAGGGTGCTTTTGCCCGAGCCCGTGTGACCGATAACTCCGACCAATTCGCCCTCTTCTATATCAAGATTTATATTATCAATTGCCTTTGATTCGCTCGGCATTCCCTCATTGTAAAGGTGAGTAACGCCCTGCATTGAAAGTATCGGCATCACTTCTTCACCTCCAAAATTTTGAGAATAGCCTCGGCACATTCGTTTTCGTCAAGTATGTCGTCGGGGAGCTTATATCCCATTTTTCTGAGCCTGTATGCAAGCTCCGTCGCCTGCGGGACATCAAGACCCAATTGCTTCATTTTTTCTACGTTTCTGAAAACCTCTTTCGGCGTTCCGTCAAGTGCGATTCTTCCGCCGTCCATAACAACAACCCTGTCCGCCTTGACCGCCTCGTCCATATAGTGAGTGATCAGAATAACCGTAATTCCGAACTCCTTGTTGAGCTTCATTACGGTGTCCATAACCTCTTTTCTGCCCTGAGGGTCAAGCATTGCGGTAGGCTCGTCCATAACAATACATTTTGTATTCATAGCGATAACGCCTGCGATTGCAACTCTCTGCTTCTGTCCGCCAGAAAGACGGTGCGGTTCACGCTTGCGGAACTCATACATTCCGACCGCTTTAAGCGCATTGTCAACGGCTTTTCTGATTTCGGCGGGTTCAACTCCAAGGTTTTCGGGGCCGAATGCAACATCGTCCTCGACAATCGTCGCAACGATCTGATTATCGGGGTTCTGAAAAACCATACCGACCGTTCTGCGTATGTCAACCGTCTTGCTCTCGTCGGAGGTGTCCATTCCCTCGACCGTAACCTTGCCCTTATTCGGCACAAGTATACCGTTAATCAGCTTTGCAACGGTCGATTTGCCGCAGCCGTTGTGACCGAGGACAGCAAGAAACTGACCTTCGGGCACATTGAGGCTGAAATCGTTGACTGCTCTGACAACGCCCTCATCCTCAAGCTCGTAGGCGAATGAAACATTATCGAATTTTATAAAGGTATCGCTCATATTCCGTGTTTCTCCGAATTATTTTTTCCAAATTGCCGATGCGCCGCACGGCAGAACCATTCCCGTCTGTGTAACGGGCAAGCCAATCTCACTGCCCGTCACCTTTCCGCCGAATTTCGGCACGACAAGCGCACCCAAAATATACTGCATAACAGCCGGTGAAAGTCCCGTTGTGTATGAATTTATAAGCATCATTATCGGGTCGTCCGAAAGCACCTCGGTGCAAAGCTCAACGAAGCCGTAAACCTCGTCCTCCAGCTTCCAGACCTCTCCGCCGGGACCTCTGCCGTATGACGGCGGATCCATAATGATAATATCGTATTTATTGCCCCTGCGGATTTCACGTTGAACAAACTTTATGCAGTCGTCAACGATCCAGCGAACGGGTCTGTCAGCAACCTTTGATGCTGCCGCATTTTCCTTTGCCCAGTTGACCATTCCCTTTGAAGCGTCAACGTGGACAACCTGCGCCCCCGCTTTAAGGCAAGCGACCGTTGCGCCGCCCGTGTAAGAAAACAGGTTGAGAACCTTTACGGATCTGTCCGCATTTCTGATAAGCTCAGCTGTGTAGTCCCAGTTGACCGCCTGCTCGGGGAAAATTCCCGTGTGCTTAAAGCCCATTGTTTTAACATTCAGGCTAAGCTCTTTATAATTGATACGCCATGCGTCGGGAGTTTTTCTTAAAATCTCCCAATGACCTCCGCCCGTTGAAGAGCGGAGATATCTGGCGTTAGCTTTTTTCCATAGCGGATGCTTTTTCGGAGTTTTCCATATAACCTGCGGGTCGGGACGGATAAGGATAACCTCACCCCAACGCTCAAGTCTTTCTCCGTCGGAGCAATCCAGCAATTCATAATCCTTCCAACCGTCGGCAACTCTCATTTCAGCATCCTCCGTTTATATAAGTCTTTCTTTAACTACCTCTGCAATTTCCTCGGCAAGGGTCTGAATCTTGTCCTTATCCCTGCCCTCGAGCATAACTCTTACAAGCGGCTCTGTGCCCGAAACACGGACAAGCACTCTGCCCGAATCGCCGAGCTCCTTCTCTGCGCTTGCAATTGCCTTTTTGATCTCCTCGTCCTTGTCGTAGCGAGCCTTACCCATCTGGGAAACCCTGACATTGATAAGAACCTGCGGAAAAACTTCCATCTCAGCCGCAAGCTCGGAGAGCTTTTTGCCTGTTCTCTTCATAACTGCAAGCAGCTGAAGAGCCGTAAGCTGACCGTCGCCCGTTGAAGCATAGTCGAAGAAAATAACGTGACCCGACTGCTCACCGCCGATCTTGAAGTTGTTCTCTTTCATATTTTCAAGAACGTATCTGTCGCCGACCTTTGTGATCTCGGTTCTGATTCCGTTCTTCTTGCAGAACTCGAAAAAGCCCATATTGCTCATTACCGTGACAACTGCTGTGTCATCGGTAAGGACACCACGGTTTTTCATATCCTTGGCGCAAATTGCGATAATCTTATCACCGTCAACAAGCTCGCCGTTCTCGTCAACAGCCAACATTCTGTCGGCGTCGCCGTCGAAAGCAAATCCAACGTCACAGCCGTACTCCTTGACATATCTCTGAAGTCCTGCCATATGCGTTGAGCCGCACTCACGGTTGATATTAATACCGTTCGGCATTGACGATTTGATGTGGCAGTCAACTCCGAGCTCGGTGAAAAGATCGGGAGCCGTTACGCTTGCCGCACCGTTGGCGCAGTCAAGAGCAACCTTGTAGCCCGAGAAATCCATATCCTCAACAGTGGAAATGAGGTGTCGTGTGTAATCGAATGTCGGCATTTCGGAGCTTCTGATTCGTCCGATATCCGCACCGATTTTAACCGGCGGCTGTGTCACGCCGTCAAGGATAATCGCCTCAATCTTCTCCTCCAGCTCATCGGGGAGCTTATAGCCGTCCGCCTGGAAGATTTTGATGCCGTTGTATTCGCACGGGTTGTGTGAAGCGGTGATCATAACCGCCGCATCGTACTCGTATTTTTTTACAAGAAATGCAACCGCAGGAGTGGGAAGCACGCCGAGCTGCATAACGTCGGCGCCGACCGAGCAAAGACCTGCCGTAATCGCAGAGCAAAGCATATTTGATGAAATTCTTGTGTCCATTCCGATCATAACTCTCGGACGCTTTTTGTTCTCGTCAATGAGAACCATCGCAGCCGCACGGCCGATCTGCATAGCAAGCTCGCAGGTAAGCTCCGAGTTTGCAACTCCTCTTGCACCGTCTGTTCCGAATAATCTGCCCATAAAATGACCTCCGAATTAAAGTTCAAATTTTTGCTGTTCCATCAACGGAACCGGGTTGTTATTTGCTCCGTTCTGTGCAGGCATCGGCATGCCCAAATGAGCATAGCCGGCAGGCGTAACCATACGTCCTCTCGGAGTTCTCGAAAGAAATCCGATCTGCATCAGGTACGGTTCATAGACATCTTCAATGGTGATCGCTTCCTCGCCTATTGCGGCGGCGATCGTTTCAAGTCCGACGGGACCTCCGTTGTAGTTCTTTATCATCGCCGTAAGGAGAAGTCGGTCGATCGAGTCAAGACCGAGAGGGTCAACCTCAAGACGATTGAGCGCAAGGTCGGCGTTTTCGTCGGTGATAACGCCGTTGCCGAGCACCTGTGCAAAGTCACGGACACGCTTCAAAAATCTGTTTGCGATTCTCGGCGTTCCTCTTGAACGGGAGGCTATCTGATAAGCTCCCTCGTCGGTTATTTCTATATTAAGTATTCCTGCACTTCTCTTAACGATATTGCTCAAATCCTCGGGCGAATAAAGCTCGAGCCTTGCAATAACGCCGAAACGGTCACGAAGCGGCGCACTGAGCTGTCCTGCCCTCGTCGTTGCGCCGACAAGGGTGAACCTCGGCAAATCAATTCTTATGCTCCTTGCCGACGGGCCCTGACCGATGATTATATCAAGCGCATTGTCCTCCATCGCCGGATAGAGAACCTCCTCGACGCTCCTGTTCATTCTGTGAATCTCGTCGATAAAAAGTACGTCGCCCTCGCTGAGATTGGTAAGCAATGCGGCAAGATCCTTTGGCTTTTCAATAGCAGGACCCGAGGTCACACGGAAGTTAACGCCCATCTCGTTGGCAATGATGCCTGCAAGCGTAGTCTTTCCGAGACCCGGAGGGCCGTAGAGAAGCACGTGGTCAAGCGGCTCATTTCTCTTCTTCGCCGCCTCTATATAAATCGAAAGATTTTCCTTAACCTTAGTCTGTCCGATATAGTCGCTCATCGTCCTCGGACGGAGCTGAAACTCAACATCCGAGTCATTGTCCATATACTCGGGGGCGACTATTCTGTTTTCAAAATCCATATCTTCCATATCGTCCCCTCCTTATATCAATGATTTCAGCGCCTGACGGATAAGCTCCTCAACAGGCAGATTGCTGTCTAACTTGCCGAGTGCGACAGCTGCCTCGGATCGGCTGTAACCGAGCTGAACAAGAGCCTCCACAGCCTCGCTTACATTCTCCGCACCTGCCGACATCTGAACAGCTCCGACAAGCTCGGACTGCTCCTCGGTAAGTTCTGCACTGAACTTGTTTTTGAGTTCAAGAATAATTCTGTTTGCTATCTTTGCACCGACGCCCTGTGCCTTAGTGATCGACTTTGCGTCGCCCGAAGCAATGCTTAAAGCGAGCTTATCGGGAGTCAGCACGGAAAGTATTGCAAGCGCCGCCTTGGGACCTACGCCCGAAACTGTGATGAGCTGCTTGAATGCGTCAAGCTCATTCGGTGTTGAGAAACCGTAAAGCTCCATTGCGTCCTCACGGACATTGAGGTAGGTGTAAACCGTCGTTTCCGTGTTGAGCGCAACGTTTTTCAATGTGTTCATCGTGGAAAAGCAGAAGAACGCAATTCCGCCGCACTGAACTGCCAGTCCGTTCTGATCGAGGGCAATAACCTTGCCCGTAAGAGAATATATCATCGTTTTCCGCCTTTCGGTAAATTATTTTTTTGCAGAAATTTTTCTTGCCTCACATGAATGTGAGGTGGCTTCGGTGGATTTGCGCCGAAGTCGGAGGGGTTAAATTAATTTCTATCAATTTCTCTATAAACCCCTCAGTCACGGACAAGCCGTGACAGCTCCCCTAAAGGGGCGCCTATTATAGTTTCTGCTGATATTTACGTTACTTTCAGCCTCCCCTTGAAGCAAGGGGAGGGGGACCGCTTGCGGTGGTGGGGATTTGACTTATCAAATAGACATATGATTTTTTACTCCCTCAGTCAGCTTCGCTGACAGCTCCCCCAAGGAGGAGCCCACGCTCAAAAGCAATTACTTCTTATATTTCCTCAATAATACTTCTTCAGCTTTCCGACGAGCGAACCGCTGGTGTGTGCATGGCAGATTGCCATTGCGAGGGCGTCCGCCGTGTCGTCGGGCTTAGGTATTTCATCAAATTTCAGCATAATGCGCATCATTTCCTGCACCTGCTTTTTCTCGGCTCTGCCGTAGCCGACAACGCTCTGCTTAACCTGAAGCGGCGTGTATTCGGCAATTTCAAGCCCGTGGAGCTGTGCCGTCAGCACGATAACTCCCCTCGCCTGTGCAACGTCGATTACCGTTTTTGCGTTCGTATTATAAAAGAGCTTTTCAATCGCCATAACGTCGGGCTTGTAGTGCGTCATTATCAAATCAAGCTCACGGTAGATAATCTCCAACCGCTTGTTGAAAGGCGTTCCTGCCTTGGTCGTTATTGCGCCGTAGCCGAGCACTTTGAAATGATTGTTGCTGTATTCCAGCACGCCGTAGCCGATTATCGCATAGCCGGGGTCAATTCCTAAAATTATCATTATTTCTTTTCGTCTCTTTCACGGATTACCATTTTTGTCGGCGTACCCTCAAGTCCGAAAACCTCACGGATCTGATTATCAATATACCGCTGATAGCTGTAATGAAAAAGATCCTTGCGGTTAACGAAGCAGACAAATGTCGGCGGTCTTGTTGAAGCCTGCGTAATATAATATATTTTAAGCCGTCTGCCTTTATCCGTCGGCGGCTGAACTCTCGCTGTCGCTTCGGCAAGGATATCGTTGAGCTTGCCCGTCGAAATTCTCATTGCATTCTGAGTATCAACAAACTTTATAAGCTCAAAAAGTCTGTCAAGTCGCTGACCCGTCTTTGCCGAGATGAAAATAATCGGCGCATACGACATAAACGAAAAATCGTTCATCAGCTTTTTACGGTAGCTGTCCATGGTCTTGCCGTCCTTTTCGACCGCATCCCATTTATTTACGGCGATAATGCACGCCTTGCCGAGGTCGTGTGCGATTCCCGCAACCTTTGAATCCTGCTCCGTGAAGCCCTCCTGTGCGTCAATCATAATAACGCAAACGGTTGCTCTTTCAACAGCCATTCTCGCACGGAGAACGCTGTATTTTTCAATCGCCTCTTCAACCTTGCTCTTGCGGCGGATACCTGCCGTGTCGATGAAAATAAATTTTCCAAACTGATTTTCAATCAGCGTGTCGGTTGCGTCTCTCGTTGTGCCTGCAATGTTTGAAACGATAACTCGCTCCTCGCCTGCAATGGCATTGATAAGTGAGGATTTGCCGACATTCGGCTTGCCGATAACGGCGACACGGATTCTGTCGTCATCCTCGTCCTCATCTTCCTCCTCGGGGAAGTATTTGATAACCTCATCGAGCAGATCGCCCGTGCCGTGGCCGTGAACAGCCGAAACTCTTATCGGCTCGCCGAGGCAGAGGTTGTAGAACTCGTAAAATTCCATCGGGGGTTCACCGATTGTGTCGCACTTGTTTACGCAAAGTACGATCGGCTTGCCGCTCTTAATAAGCATTGAGGCAACCTCCTGGTCGGTCGCAACAACGCCTGTTCTCATATCCGTGACGAAAATTATAACGTCTGCACTGTCAATGGCAATCTGAGCCTGACGGCGCATCTGCGAAAGAATAACATCGTCCGAATCGGGCTCAATTCCGCCTGTATCAACTAAAAGGAAATTATGGTTGAGCCATTCGCAATCGCCGTAAATTCTGTCACGGGTAACGCCCGGCGTATCGTCAACAATCGAAAGGCGCTGACCAACTAATTTATTGAAAAGCGTGGATTTTCCGACATTCGGTCTGCCAACGACGGCAACTATCGGTCTTGCCATATTATCCCTCCTGTTCTCCTAAAATTTTATCAAGCATTTCATACCCGTCATTCTCAACAGGCGTGACCTTTATTCCTAATTTTTGTGAAAGCTCCTTAACGGACATATCGTCAAGAAAAATATCCCTCTCGCTTCTCAGCGCAACCGCAGGGAAAAGCAGTTCATCATAGAGCTTCGTATTTTCAAGCCCTGCGATTATATCCCTGCCGCAGAGAAGCCCTGCAACGGTTATCCTCTCGCCGAAAAGTCTGTTCGGAATTTTCACAACCTCGATATGAATATTCGTGACCTTTTTCTCAACGGTCTTTGCGATATATTCGATCAGCCTGAATGCTGCCGCACCCGTTACCATTGTAATTCGGCGCTCATTCGGCAAGGCATAGCCCTCGGGAATATCCTTTATCGCTTCTTCAAACTCGTGCTTCAGCAAAGCCCACATTCCGACGCCGTTTTCAAGCTGTATAAAATCGCCGTAGCGGCTGCAATCGGGCATCGGCAAATCGGCATTGAGATAGAACTCATCCGAAGCAAAAGCGATATTCATATTATTATAACACATAAATTGAGAATTGTAACTATCAATTCTCGAAATTACGTCCAAAGATTGCTCTTTTGTGAAAGGATTTAAGCCCGTCAGCCCGTCACGGTGGCATGAAAGACCGACAGGAACGGCGGCAATGCTCTGAACCGACGGGTACATTTTACCCAATTCCTCCAAAGAATAGGTCAGCTCGTCGCCGTCATTGTAGCCCGGGCACAGCACAAGCTGGGTATTCAGCTTGATTCCCGCATCGGCAAGTTTCTTAACATAATCAAGCACCTTACCGGCACGTTTGTTGCCCATCATTTTAACACGAAGCTCGGGGTTCATAGTGTGAACCGAGATATTAACGGGGCTGATGTGCATTTCGATTATTCTGTCAATATCCCTCTCGCCGATGTTCGTCAGTGTAACATAGTTGCCGAAAAGGAAAGAGAGGCGTGAATCATCGTCCTTGAAGTAAAGGCTTTCACGCAAGCCTTTCGGGAGCTGATCAATAAAGCAGAAAATGCAGTTGTTGGCGCAGGAGCGCTGCTTGTCCATAAGGTAGGTCTCAAATTCAAGTCCCGTTTCGCCCTCACCGAGCTTCAGATGAATTGTTCGGCGTTTGCCGTTCGGCTTTTCGATAACAAGGATCGGAGCGTCGTCAAGATAGAACTGATAATCGAGCACGTCACGGATCTCATGACCGTTTACGCTTATCAGCTTGTCCCCCGCTTTCACAAAATGACGTGATGCAGGCGAATGATGCCGGACAGATGAAATTTTAACAGCCATAAAGACCCTCCTTTGCTTGGTTTTTGTGTTGTTATCTAAAATCTAATGTCTAACATCTAATATCTATTCTCGGAAAAAGATCCGTCAAAAAAGTCAAAAAGGCAGAGAAGGGACTATCAAACAGGTCCAATCTCTACCTTCTCCGTTTCACATTGAAAAGACTTATGCGTCCTTCTTGACTACGAGCTTGCCGTTGTAATAACCGCAGGCTGAGCATACTCTGTGAGCTCTCTTGTACTCACCGCACTGCGGGCACTTTACAAGTGCCGGTGCTTCCATCTTCCAAACGTTTGAACGTCTCTTGTCTCTTCTCGCCTTAGAAACTCTTCTCTTCGGTACTGCCATTCTGAGCGCCTCCTTAATGCTGATAAATAGTTCTTACTGATCTTCCTGAGTGAGCTGTAAAAGAGCGTCCCATCTCGGATCGGATTCTTTCTTACAGTCACACGGACCGTCATTTAAGTCTTTGCCGCAACGGGGACAGATCCCGAGGCAGTCATCCCTGCACAACACCTTGGTAGGCAGGTTCAGGAGAATATCCTCCCGAACAAGCGGTTCGGCATCGTATCGAAGCGAATCAACAACGATGTATTCATCGTTACCCTCGTCGTTGTTCAGCTCCGTGACAAGCACATGCTCGATCGGCGTTGAAAATGCACGGTCAAATTCAGCCGCACATCTGTCGCAGGTGAGATTGAGAGTAAAATCAGCCTTTGCAATGATGCTGACTATACCCGTTGAGTTCCTTATCTCCCCCGTTACGTGAACGGGTGAAGTGAAAGGATGACCTCCGTAGATATCGCAGTCGCTCATATCGACCGTGAAATCAAGAGGCAGTGCCAAACCCTCATTATTAAAGATAGGCTCAAGCTCAACAAAATACATAAATACTCTTCACCTCAAATGTCATGCACCAAACATTATATAGTGTAAAACCCGATTTGTCAATAATAAAAATACAAAATCAGCGGCTTTTTCCCGAATTTTTTTGGTCTTTGCTGTTTTATCGCAAAAGAAAGCCGAATATATGAATTGCTTTGACGGAAGTCGAAATTGTCACTGCGATTATTCTATCAGAATATCGGGCAAAAAGCAACAATAATCGGCAGTAAATTTCACATCACAGATTTTAACAGCTCCCCTTGAACCGGTCAAGAGGAGCCGTAATTCATCTATTCGGTTGCAGCCTTTTCAAACAATCAGCAAACATCACCGATAAGGTCAACGAACCATTTAATGATTTTTGCAAATATTCCGACGAACCAGTCACGGAGCTTATCGAGCTTTGTCGGGAGCTTCTGAACCTCGGTGTTTTCGTTGCGCTTTGCGTGGCAAACCGAACACTCCTCGTGTGCGATGCCCGTTTCCGTCTCGGTCGCTTCCTTATCCGTTACCCACCGGAAGGTGTGTTCGCCCTTTTCAATTACGGAATCGCCGTACTTGCATTCTTTCCAATGCTCGTTCTCGTCGAACTTCCAGCCGCCGTAGCTGTGATCGGCGTTTACGGTGATTGTAACCATAAACATATTGGCAAAAGAATCAACAGTAATAACCTTGAACTCACCGTTTGCGGGTTCAGCCGTATAATATCCGTCTGCATCCGGCTCAACCGTTTTGCCGTTAATCATTACGATTGCCGACCTCGATGTGTCATTGTCGGTTACTTTAAACTTCTGAGCGCCGCAATAGGTCTTGCCGTTTTCGAGACCGATGATTACCGGAGCCTCGGTATCTCTCCATACCGCACCGAGCGTAACGGTGTCAATGCTGTCATCCTGAACAAGCTCGCCATATGTGCAGTTCAAAGTTGTTGCGCTCAATTTCGGAGAAACAATATTCCAGCCGATAAATTCAAAACCGCCGTCTCTTGTCGGAGGAACAACGCCGTCGAGCACCTTGTCGTCCCAGTGGAGCGTTTTGTCTGCAACAGCTGTGCCGCCTCTTGTATCAAACTTAATCGTATAGGTTTTCGCCGTCCACTTTGCCGTATAGCAAACCGTCTTGTTCATAGCACTCGTCTGCTCCCAGCCTGCGAACGTGTAGCCTGCTCTTACAAGGTTTTCCGCCGTCGGAAGTACGAGCGTTTCGTTTGATTTATAGCTTATCGGTGCAGCGTAGCCCTCCGCCCATGTGCCGCCGTCAAGGTCGTAAACAACATTGACGTCAACGGCTTTCGGGTTGAATTTGAATGCGGGAACAATTCCCACGCCCGTACCGTAAACTCCTTGACCGGGAGCAGTCCAACCGTAGCAGCTGACAAGGTCAACCTTGTCTGAGTCGTCCGGGGTACGAAGCCACCACCAGGCAATTCCATCATCGTCGATATACAAGCCCTGACAATTTGAATAAGCCGTTCCTTTGAGCTTTCTTGCTTCGTCAAGCTCATCATTTGATGAGTTGAATCCGTATGCACTGTTCACTGCGTCATTATACGAGAGAGCGAATATCTTATCACCCGTATCGGTGCCGAACCAAGTGCCGTCTGCGCTGTTATTCTCAAGGAATGTTGTGCCTATCAGCTTCTTCTCTTCACGAGAGAACGCCGTGTTATAAAATGTCTTGTTAAGCCACTGTCTCAGTGAGCTTGTTGACCAATCGGAAACATAATTTGTGCAATCCTTACTGTTGTAAAGCTTATCGTCTTTTTTAATAACGAAATTCTGATAGGCCTGCGAGTCAATTATGTTATCGCACATCACATATCCCTCATCGGGATCAAGCACACGCCATGTCAGCGGTTCGTATTTAAAATAATATACATTGTTCGGGTCATAGCCGTTTTTACCCTGGTGAGAATAGACTTTTTCTTTTACTCCTCCGCTAAAGCCCGGTCTGTACTCCGTGAAAGTAACCGCACGGAACATTTCGCCGTCGCTGTAAAAATCCTTATACAGCATAAAATCGCCCGACTCCATTTTGCCGTCAGTACTATCGCCTGTTCCGCTGTAATATTTATAGGATACCCAAAGATAATTCTCCGAGTCCGCTTCGAGCCTTGCGATCTCGTCGGCGTCCGTAACCTCCGACTGAGGATATGAGCCGAACTCGATTTTGCTGCCCTTAGCGAGAGTCGGTGTCTTCGGATTGAACTTGAACGCGGGAACAACAGCATTATCGGTTCTGTTGACGTTGTAATATCCACCGCCGCTGGAAACGATCCAGCCGTTCGGAGATACGCCGAAAGCGAATGCACCGTGGAGGTTTGTTGTACGCAGCCACCAATACGGGAGCGTTCCCGTCGCATCTGCTGCGTCTGCGCCCTGGCACTTTGCGTAATCAGTAGCCGGTCTCATTCTCGCAAAATCGGTACGTGATCCATCCTCATCAAAACCGTAATCGCTGTTTATTGCATCATAAAAACTGATTGTAAAAATCTTATCAAAAGTGCCTGCACTGTCATATTTCGAACTAAACGGATTGGTATTGTCAAGATAGGTTTTACCAATCTGAGCCTGTTCCTCCGCCGTGAAAGCGGTGTTATAGAAATCCTTATTCATCCACTCTCTCAGAGAGCATTTTGACCAATCGTTGGCTAAATACTTGCAGTCCTTGCTGTTATAAACCGCCTGTCCCGCTGCAGAATCATAAGAATCGGGATCATAATAAGAAAAATTTTCAAAAGCCTGAGAGTCAATGGAAATATTGGACATAACAAAGCCCTCATCAGGATCAAGAACCGTCCATGTCAGCGGCTCATACTTAAAGAAGTAAGTAGTGTTCAGCTCGTAACCATTATTGTCCTGAGCCGAAGTAGCCTCGGAAGAGACATCGCTCGTTACCGTAGGACGGTACTGCGAGAATCTGACCGCACGGTATTTTTCGCCGTTCAGCTCAAGATCGGCATACTTCATATAATCCGACGCCGTCATATTTCCGTCATACTCCGTGCCCGTGCCGATGTAGTAGCCGTAGGACACCCACATATCGTCGGTCAGTATGTCGTTAAGCGCCGAAATTATCTTGGGGTTGACCTCCTTTGTCTGAGGATATGAACCGAATTCGATAATATCCCCTTTTTTCAAATCGCCGTAAGATGTGTCAGCAGCCATCGTGATCGGCGCAATGCTTAAAAACAGGCAAAGCGCAAGAATAACACTCAAAATTCTCCTCTTCATCCATTCTCCTCCTTATGATTTAGGATTATAATCCAATTATAATTTATTTTTATGGGTTTGTAAATACATTTTACAAATTTTATTGTTAAAATATCAAAAAGCAATTTTGCTGACGTGTTGTTTCCATAAAAGCATAGTTATATTCCCGCTCCCCTGCTTTGTCAATAAAATCATTGACACAAACTCCGCCGAGGATATATAATAATCCTGTCAGAAAAACTTTAAGGAGAATTGATATGACACTTGATGAATTTATTTCCGCTCTCGGCGTTCCGACTGTCGGAACAGTGATGGGCGAACCGATAAACTGCGGCTCGGGTCTTTCTCAGGACAATGAGATCAACGGCGGCGAGGACGATTCATACATCCTCGTTCTCGGCGACGTAACCGCTAAAATGTTCCGTGATTTTCTTGCCTCTCTCACTGCGGCAGGGCACAAGGAATCATTTCACCGTGAAACGAACGGCAATATTTTCTCGGAATTTGCCGACGGAGATAAAATAATTTATACATACTATACCGCCGAAACAATGCTTGCAAGAATCATAATTGACAACGCAAGCTCGCCGCTCTCTCAGATGAACGATACAGCCGATGACGTGCGGGGCGATACGGCGCTGATGCAGTTCTCGCTTCATTACGGCAAGATGATACGTTTTCATAGCTGTGACTGCGGTATGCTTTATGCGCTGAGAATGCGTGACAATTCCGTAATCATCATTGACGGCGGCGAAATCGAGCAGTCGACCGAGGATGCCTGCGATGAATTTATGCGCCGTCTTGAGGATCTCACAGGCAAGGAAAAGGGCGAAAAAATCCGTGTCTCGGCATATATCTGCACCCATAATCACGACGATCATATGGACTTTTTCATCAAGCTCCTCAAGCGTGAGAAGGACGTTCTCGACGTTGAGCGCGTGATGTTCAACTTCCCGTCAAAGACCCTGCTTGAATACGGCATCCCCTGCGCCGACAAGCTCAGGAGCAGAATCAAAAAGTATGCGCCGAATGCAAAGTATCTCAAGCTCCACACCGGTCAGACAATCCGTTTCCCCGACGCAAGAATTGAGGTACTTTCAACGCACGAGGATATTCTCCCCCGCTCCACATGTGCGGGAGACGGCAGTACATATCGCAGTGTCAACGAAACCTCGACGATTTTCCAGATTGTATTCGACGACTGCTCGGTAATCTTCCTCGGCGATGCAGAAGAGACGAATGGAGAGGCTCTTATCAACCTCTACGGAAAGAACTATCTTTCCTGCAAATACCTCCAGTGTGCTCATCACCTTATCAACGACGACAGAAATATCTATAACAATGTCAGAGCCGAGAAGCTCCTCATTCCGCA
The DNA here is from genome assembly GCA_002449395.1 of Ruminococcaceae bacterium UBA6845. Lineage (GTDB taxonomy): Bacteria > Bacillota > Clostridia > Oscillospirales > Acutalibacteraceae > CAG-488. The sequence goes on from DKDP01000013.1 coordinate 39,455, forward strand.
GTGCCGATACATTGCGATGACAACCGAGTGCGACAACACACGCTATTTCACATCGCTGTTTGGGGAAGAAAATATGTATTACGCAGGCGACTGCACCTATGTTTTCACAATCAAGGACGGCAATGAATCAATAGATTACTTTGAGCCGATGGGATATCTCTACGACAACAGCGGACTTTAAGCAAATCAAAAGACGGTTACTTGTTCATTTGCAAGCAACCGTCTTTTTTTATATCAGGATTCCGTTACAGTGGTCAACCTCGTGCTGAATGATCTGAGCTGTGAATCCTGTGTATGTTTTCAGCCTCGTTTCGAGCCGTGCATTTTGAAAACGCACCTTTATCTTCCTGTACCTTTTGCATTTTCTCGGCCCTCCGAGCAGTGAGAGACAGCCCTCCTCAGTCTCAAAAGGATCGGATTGCTTGATAATCTCGGGGTTGAGCATCGTAATATACTCTTTGCCGTCCGTGAAACAGATTATTCGCTTGCGGACGCCTATCATATTCGCCGCCATTCCGACGCAGGTTTCACTGTGTGCTCTCAGCGTGTCAAGCAGATCCTCCGCCGTACTCAGATCATCCGCCGTTGCATCCGTTGATTTTGCGGCAAGCAATATCGGGTCGTGTATCAGTTCTTTAACCATTTCTTTTGCTCCTGTATTCCTTTTCTATCCACGCCATAAGAAGATTCACAATCTTTTTCTGCTCCGTTTCCGTAAGTGCTCTACCCTGCGGCACTCTGTATCATTTGTTAAGACATCCCCGACAGCAGCAGGCGCAGGCGTGCTGAGCGACAAAAACGGGATGTCCCCTCATCGGCGTCTGCTTTCCGTCATTCGGAATTTCTGCGGGAGCAAGCCGCTTCGCAACAAAATCGGCGGCGTGAGAGCGAATTACATCAAGACCCTTTTCGTCGATATAGTCAATATCCTTTTTTGTAAGATGAAAACCCGAGCGAAATTTGGATCTTTGCAGTTTTTCAAGTGCCTGATCTACGGTTTGCATAATCAATCGTCCCTGTCGTTCTTCTTTTCCTCTCGGATCAGTTTTTCAAGCATAACCTGCTTTGCGATAATTCTATTCATTTTATCGTGAAGATCCTCAATCATAATTTCCGTTTTAAGATTAACCTTATAGTCATTCTCGGCACGTCGGCGATCCTTTTCCTCCTGACGGTTCTGGCTCATCATAATCAGCGGAGCCTGAATTGCGGCAACGCAGGACAGAACAAGATTGAGAAGGATAAACGGATACGGATCAAATGCACGCTTTGCCAGCAAAACGTTGCCCACCATCCAAAGTATGAGCACTGCTGTAAAAGAAAATATAAACGCCCAGCTGCCGGCAAACTTTGCAATTTTATCTGCGGCACGCTGTCCCGCCGTGTATTTTTCCTTTTGCGGATTAGCGGATATTCGGCTGTCGGCAAGCATATTGAGTATTTCCTCATCGGTCATATCATGCTTTACATCGGATATAATTTCTCTTATCAGCTTTTGGTTTGATTTCATAGCAACGTCCCCTTTCGCTTTTCAAAAAGATTATAACATATTTCTTTTTATTTTACAATGAAGTCTGTATTACATTTCTTTGATACCGTTGACAACAGCTTTTATAATGTGATAAAATTTTTTTCAAATAACAGATCAGAGGTAATGCAAAATGAGTTCAAATAAAATTGCGGTTATCACGGGTGCCGGCTCGGGCATCGGACTTGCAACCGCCCATATGCTCAGGGAAAAAGGTTACACGGTATACAATCTCAGCCGTCACCCTGCCGAGAATGAAGAAAATAAATTCATATTCGCCGATGTTTCCGATTCCGAAACAGTAAAAAGCGCCATAGCTCAGGTTATCGCCGAAAGCGGCAGAATCGACCTACTTGTAACCTCGGCAGGTATGGGCGTTTCGGGCGCAGTCGAATTTATTGAAGAGAAAGAGATGAAACGTCAGTTTGAGGTAAATCTCTTCGGCACGATAAACACCGTTAAGGCGGTTCTGCCTCAGATGAGAAAGCAAAAAAGCGGCAGAATCATCTGTATAAGCTCCGTTGCCGCAGTGTATTCGATTCCGTTTCAGGCGTACTACTCCGCATCTAAGGCGGCCATAAACTCCTTTGTCGACGCACTGACAAACGAGGTCAAATCGTTCGGCATCGAGGTTGCCTCTGTAATGCCCGGTGACATTTCAACAGGCTTCACCGCCGCAAGAAGCAAGACAAATGCAGGCGACGACGTTTACTCGGGCGTTATCGGATCGGCGGTTTCGGCGATGGAAAAGGACGAGAAAAACGGTATGACTCCGGAATCGGTCGCAAAGCTGGTCGTCAAGGTTGCCGAAAAGAAGCACGTCGCTCCCCTTTACACCGCAGGCTTGCAGTACAAGACGCTTGTATTCCTTTCAAGAATCTTTCCCCATAAGCTCGCAGTTAAAATTGTCGGTGGGATGTATAAATAAAGGGTAAATTTCAGCAAATTTTCAAGACCCCCTCGGTCGGCTACGCCGCCAGGGTTCCTCCTGCAGGGGATGGCAAGGAAAGTCAGCAATTAACGGGCGCCCCTTTAGGGGAGCCGTCAGCGAAGCTGACTGAGGGGTTTGTAAAAAAATTGATAAAACTTATTTTAACCCCTCCGACTTCGGCGCAAACCGCCGAAGCCACCTCCCCTAAAAGGGCGGCAAGAACTTTCTCTGCATCAAAATCAAATCAACCCTCCGACTTCCCATATAAAAACAACTGCTACACTCAGCGTAACAGCTAAATGCAGCAGTTGTTTTTATTTTGTTTCTTTCGGCAGGCAGATGTAATGGTGAAGAATGTTGATATCCTCGGGCATATAAAGTCCGTGCGAACCGCATCCGGCATCAATTTCGTGACAGCCGTGATCCATCGCAAAGCCGAGGAGCGTGTTATGATTTTTCCAATTGTTTTTGATCAGCTCATAGAAGATTGAAAACACCTGTGAATTTTCTGTGAGCTGTGCCAATGTATTCGGATCCTCGGGACCCTTATGGTGCATAACTGCATCAAAATTCTCGTTATATACCACAATCAAATCATATTTATCCTCAAGGATAAGCTCGCAAGCCTTTGCGTTGATCTCGGGCACGGTTTCATAGATGAAATAGTCCATATCTCGCTCAAGGAAAATTTTGCCGATAGAGCAGGTCGTGTCGGCAATGATCGCCGCCTTTTTGCCTGCACGGATAAACGCATCAAAAATCGTGTCTACCGTCAGAACGGGCTTTTTATACACCGTGATACCGTGAACCTCAGGCTGTGCGCCTGTGTACATTGTCGCAAAGCAGACGGGAGTAACCGACGGCATAACGGTCGCAAACGGCACGTGGAGCTCCGTTCTGTCAAGCGTATCGTCAATAAATTCGGGATATTTTTCCTGAACCCACTGCGCTATCGCATCGGGATTATACATAAAAAGCCTGTCGGCTTTTTCTCCGTTGAATTTTTTGTCGGCATAGTCAACTATAACCTGCGCCGCCTCAGCCGCCTCTTTCGGCGGTTCTACACCCATAACCTTGCACAGTGCCGCACACAAGGTGTCAAGCGAAAGATCGTTAAATTCGTCCATTTTATGCACCCCTTAATTGATATGGGTTTATGATAACATATTAAAGCCGTAAAAGCAACAAAAACTGCCGCAGTTTTTCTCTGCGGCAGCTTTTCATTTGATGTTATTTTATTTTATAACTCTTACTCTGATAACGCCGTCAATCGCTTCAAGAGCGGCAACGTCTGCCTCAGAATCAACAACCGAGTAGCCGTATGCTCCTCTTACTGCGCTCTTTGCGTCTGCACCGAGTACGGCCTTAACTGCGTCTGCGGCATCCGCCTTATGAATAACGCAGGTTCTTGCGCCGTCAACCTTATCAAGCGGCATTCTCGGCATATTTACCGAGTTTACGATCTCGCCCTTTTCGATGTAAGCGATAAGCTCATCGGCAGCCATAACCGCACAGTTGTCCTCGCTCTCGGGAGTTGATGCGCCGAGGTGCGGAATGGCGATAACGCCGTCAACACCGATAACCTCATCCGACGGGAAGTCCGTGACATAAGCCGCAGCCTTACCGCTTTCGAGTGCGGCAATCATATCTGCGCTGTTTACAAGTCCGCCACGGGCAAAGTTGAGGATTCTTACGCCGTCCTTGCAAAGTGCAAGAGTATCCTTGTTAACCGTATCCTTGGTTCCGTCGTTGAGGGGAACGTGAATTGTTATGTAATCGCTCTTCTTAAAAATCTCGTTGATGTCCTCAACAATCTCCGTATCTGCCGAAAGAGCCGCCTTAACACCCTCGGAAAGGAACGGATCATAGCCGACGATCTTCATACCGAGAGCCTCGGCAGCCTGAGCAACCTTGAATCCGATTGCACCGAGACCGATAACGCCGAGCGTCTTGCCCATAATTTCGGGACCTGCGAACTGTGACTTACCTTTTTCAACGAGCTTGCCGACGTTGTCGCCCTCGCCCTTGAGGCCCTTACACCAGTCATAAGCGGCAGTAACCTTTCTCGAAGCGAGAAGAAGTCCGCAGATAACAAGCTCCTTAACCGCGTTTGCGTTCGCGCCGGGAGTGTTGAAAACGACAATTCCACGCTCGCTGCACTTGTCAATCGGGATATTGTTTACGCCGGCGCCCGCTCTTGCGATTGCGAGAAGATTGGAGGGAAGCTCCATCTCGTGCATCGACGCAGAACGAACGAGAATTGCGTCGGGATTTGCCGCCTCCTCGCTTACGGTATACTTGCTCTTGTCGAGAAGCTCCGTTCCGCAGGAAGCGATTTTATTCAGCATCTGTACATTATACATAATAACGTTATCCTTTCAATTAAAGCGCTTATCAGCCGTTTTCAGCCTCAAACTTCTTCATAAACTCAACCAGCTTCTCAACGCCCTCGATAGGCATTGCGTTGTAAATCGAAGCTCTCATACCGCCAACGGTTCTGTGACCCTTGAGGTTCTCGAAGCCGTTTGCCTTGGCTTCCTTGATGAACTTAGCGTCAAGCTCCTCGTTTCCGGTAACGAAAGGAACGTTCATAAGCGAACGGTCGGCAGGATTTACAGTACCCTTAAACAGCTTGCTGCTGTCGAGGAAATCGTACAAAATCTTTGCCTTCTTCTCGTTAAGCGCCTTCATTGCCTCAAGCCCGCCCATCTTCTTGAGCCACTTGAACACCTTTCCGCAGATATAGATAGAATAGCAGTTCGGCGTGTTGTAAAGAGAATCGTTGTCAGCCTGAGTCTTCCACTTAAGCATTGTGGGAGTTCCGGGAAGAACGTCGTCTGTGATAAGGTCCTCGCGGATAATCGCGATAACAAGTCCCGCAGGTCCAACGTTCTTCTGAACGCCGCCGTAAATTACGCCGTACTTCGTTACGTCAACCGGCTCGGAAAGGAAGCAGGAGGAAACGTCGGCAACAAGCGTGTGACCCTTTGTATTCGGAAGAGTCTTAAACTTCGTACCGTAAATAGTGTTATTCTCGCAGATGTATACATAATCAACGTCCTCGGGAATATCAAGGTCGGAGCAGTCGGGTATGTACGAGAAGGTTTTGTCCTCGGACGAAGCAATCTTAATAGCTTCACCGTAAATCTTAGCCTCGGAGAAAGCCTTTTTAGCCCACTGTCCGGTGATAATATAAGCAGCCTTCTTGTTCTTCATCATATTCATCGGAACCGCCGCAAACTGCTGAGAAGCGCCGCCCTGAAGGAACAGAACCTTGTAATTCGACGGAATATTGATAAGGTCGCGGATATCCTGCTCCGCAGTCTTGATAATTTCGTCAAACGCCTTTGAACGGTGGGACATTTCCATAACGGACATTCCCGTGCCGTTATAGT
>DKDP01000056.1 GCA_002449395.1 Ruminococcaceae bacterium UBA6845
CGCCTAAGAAAATCCTGCCGACTTGTTGCTGTGCTCTGCAGATGAGAAAAAAATAGGACACGAAAACAATATCGTGTCCTACAAAATTTATTTCATATTAATATCTTTAAACCTTGAAATCGGCGTATTTGTCGGATTGTAATTTTCAATATAATCAAGAATTTCGGCAGGGGAGTCGGAGATGAAAAACAGCTTTTTACATTCTTCATTCATAAAATGATTGTCGATTCCGTTCTGAATGAATTTTTGAAGGCTGTCATAATAGCCGTTTGTGTTAAGAATTGCGATCGGCTTATTATGTCGGTTGAGCTGTTTAAGAGTCAGAATTTCAAAAAATTCATCAAAGGTTCCGATGCCGCCGGGCGTGATTATAAATGCGTCGGAAAGCTCTTCCATTTTCATCTTTCTTTCACGCATATTTTTCGGGTAAATAAATTCGGTACAGTGCTCATAAAGAATGCCGTCAACATTAAAAAACTCGGGCGCAATTCCGATTATTTTTCCGCCGTGTCTGTGTTCGCCTCTTGCAACGGCACCCATAAGGCCGTTATTACCGCCGCCGAATACCAGACCGATGCTTCTTTTTGCCATCTCCTCACCGAGAAGCTCTCCGTCTTTGATAAACGACTGATCAATTGTTGTGCTTGAAGCACCGTAAACGCATATGTTCATTATAAACCTCCTGATAGTACACCTTAAAAATTTTCCTTAAAATATTTTTCAATTTCCTCTTTAGATGCGGCTGCATTGCCCTGCAAAAGTTCGGACGATCCGCCGCCCTTTCCGCTGAGTGCCGATGTGATATCACGTGATTTTTCACGCAGATCAATATTTTTGGATGCAATTGCAAATCTGTAACCCGCCTTATCATTGCCTGTAAAGCCGGCGCAAAGTTTTGATGTCTTTTCCGCCCCGTTCAGAACCAATTTACGCAGGTCGTTCATATCTGTATCGGCTTCAAAAATCAGTATGCAGTCGTCCGTTTTTTCGATTGCCGAAGCCTTAAGCTGAGCAATTTCTCTTTTAAGAGCCGCCAGTTCAATTTTGAGAGTGTTCTGCTCTTCATTAAATCTTTCAAAAGCCTCTGCGGTTTCATTTTGTTTTGCGCAGAGTGAATTTGCAACGATCCTAAGATTACTATATTTTATTTCGTAATCCTCAAGCGCCTTGTATCCGCAAAGCAGATGCACTCGTATTCCTCCACGGTGTCTTGCAAAGTCAAGTATTTTTATTATACCGATTTCGCCGCTTGAATATACGTGCGGAGCGCAGCAGGCGCAGACATCGTAGCCCTCAATTGTCACTATTCTGACATCCTCGGTCAGCTCTAACTTACTGCGATAGTTGAGATTTTTAAGTGTCGCATCGTCGGGATATTCGCAGATAAATCTGACGTTTTTGTAAATCGCTTCATTGGCTCTTTTTTCAACGTCAAGGAGCTGATCTCTTGTCAGTTCGCCGTTAAAGTCGATTGTAACATCGTCTCCCATATGAAATCCGACATTTTCGTACCCGTAAAGACTGTGAACTATTCCCGAAACTATATGCTCACCCGAGTGATTCTGCATTCTGCGGAAACGCTGATCCCAGTCAATACGACATTCGACCTCCGTGTTCACGGCAACGGGCGTTTCGGAATAATGTGTTATTACCTTGTCGTTTATCTGAACGTCGAATATATGTGCATTTCCGATGAATCCCGTGTCGGCAGGCTGTCCGCCGCCCTCGGGGAAAAACGCTGTTTTATCAAGCACAATGCCGTAGCTTTCGCCGATTTTTTGACAATCGAGAACAGTTGCTTTAAAGGTATTTATGTGGCTGTCCCTGTCATAAATTTTCTCAGTTATCATTTGCTCACTTCCTTATTTATCTACGCTATTGTATCACAGAGCAATTAAAAATGCAATTCGTTGATTGACATAACAGATGCTTGCTGATAAAATATTTCCGGTGGTGATATTATGGAATATACCGTTATCCGATCAAAGCGAAAGACGGTAGCTTTACAGATTAATCCCGAGGGAGAGTTGATTGTCAGGGCGCCGATGAGATTCCCGGAGCGAAAGATAAAAAAGCTGATAGAAGAACACCGATCGTGGATTGATAAAAAGATGAAAGAAAGTCTTGAAAGAAGAGAAAATCATCCGGTGCTTGCCGAAGAAGAAATTGCGGAATTTAAAGAGCAGGCGAGGGAGCTGCTGCCCGAACTGACAAGAAAATATGCAGAACTAATGGGCGTTGAATACGGTTCGGTGAAAATCACATCCGCTCAAAAGCGTTTCGGCTCGTGCAGCGGAAAAAATAATATCTGCTATTCTTATATTCTGATGCAGTACCCGATTGAAGCGATTGAGTATGTTGTTGTTCACGAATTGGCTCACACGGTACATCACGATCACAGCCGTGACTTCTATAATTTGATCGCAAGATATTTGCCCGACTATAAGCAGAGAGAAAAGCTGTTAAAAAAATAGGTTCAAAAGTCGTAAGAAGTTATTGCTGTGCGTGGGCTCCTCCTGTGGGGGAGCTGTCAGCGCAGCTGACTGAGGGAGTGAGTCCTTATCAGACCTAAACTCCTTCCGTCACGATTTCTTCGTGTCACCTCCATCAAAGGGGAGGCTACGAAGATTCTATACAAAAAGAAATAAATTATGAATTATTTTGATTTAATCTAACATTTTTATCATTACTAAAAAAATAAGCTCACAAAGCCCGAAAGCCTTGTGAGCATTTTTATTCGGATTAAAGAAGTTCGTGTGCCTTTGCGTACTCGTAGAAAGCCTGGAGACTTCTGATTCTCGGTGCACTGAGCGTTGAACCGGCTCTTGTTACGGTTGTGAACGGAATGCCCTGAAGCTGAACAAGATACTTTGCGCTTGCGTTAAAGCCGCTGTCGATAGCGCAGTCGAGGAGAATGATCTCGTTGAAGGTTTCTCTTGCCTTCTTCATATCCTTCTCTACAAAATACTCGTCATACATCTTGCGGAAAAGGTTTACGCCGCAGGATGTCGGTGTTGCACAAACTCCTCTTGCGCCTGCATCGTATGCGTCAAGAAGAAGAGGAATGTTAGCCTGAAGAACAGCCGAATCGCCCTGAACGGCGATTTTATCCTTAATGCCGTCCATTGTACAGGTCGTGTCCTTGATTCCGTGGAATCTGCCTGTCTTAACAAGCTCACCGTAAGCCTTGCCTGACATATGGCAATGATCAAATCCGGGGAACTCATAGAGAATAATCGGAAGATTTGTGTATCCTGCAAGCTCAGAGAGGTTTTCAACAATTCTCTTGTCGCAGTTTCCGTAATCTCTTGCAACAAAAACAAGGCCGTCAACGCCTGTCTGTTCCATACGCTTAACCTCTTCAACCTGCTCTTTCCAAGTCGGCTCAAGGTTTGCCGTTGCAACGATCTCAACGCCGTTTGCGTGCTTAACCGCTGTCTCTGCGCACTTGATTCTTTCGTCAAGAGTGAGGCAAGTCATTTCCGAGCTGCCGCATACCGAGAAAAGGTGATGTGCGCCCCTTGCTGCCTGAAACTCAACGTACTGTGCATATGTATCATAGTTGATGGATCTGTCTTCATTGAATGGGGTAAGAAGAAGGGCATAAACGCCTCTGTATTCTTCCGCTTTACCTGTAAACATTTTAACACCTCTGAAAATTTTTAGCTTTTTTAAGCCTTATTCATAATACACTGAATGTATAATAAAATCAAGTATTATTTCATCGAATCTATGACTTTTTTTGCCATATCGGGGTAATTTCCGATAACCGAGTCAACACCGAGCTTATAAAGTCTTGCAACGCTGTCCTCATCGTTGACAGTCCACGTGTTGATCTCTATGCCGTTGGCTTTCATCTCACCGACGGTCTCCTCGGTCAATGTCCAATGCATCGGGTGAATACATTCAATTCCGTGAGCCTTTGTGTATTTACCAAATTCAAGAATCCAGCTTTCCTCAAGAAATCCGCACTTTACGTTCGGATTGATTGCTTTAAAGCGCATCACGCTGTAATGGTTGAAGCTCGAAATTATAATTCTGTCCTCAAGACCAAATTCAACAATCATATCGTTTACGGCTTTTTCAATACCGGGATACTCGTAAACACCTGTTTTAAGCTCAATATTTGTGATGAATCCGTCAATAGGCTTGATATATTCAAAATATTCACGCAGGGTTGGGATCCTGTTCACTCCGTAAACGCCCTTGAAGCCCGCAGAAGCATCGAAAGCCCGAAGCTCCGAAAGAGTGTAGTCTCTGACAAAACCCGTTGAATCGCACGTTCTGTCAATTCTCTCGTCGTGAATTACAACGAGTTCGCCGTCCTTTGAAAAATGCACGTCAAGCTCAATTCCGTCTGCACCTGCTTCAACTGCTTTTCTGAAAGCAAGCATAGTGTTTTCGGGATATTTTCCGCTGAAGCCTCTGTGGCCGAAATTTAACATATAACCGTCTCCTTTATAAGTATTTTTTTATTGTGAAAGACTGACGTCCTTTTTTTGTGATCCCGTCGTCCTCGATAATAAGCACCTTGCCTTTACCTCTGACAACGACCTTGGAGCTGAACGGCACCTTAAAGTCAACCTTTATAATCTGCACTCCGTTTATGTAAACCTCGCCTGCGGTTATCCTGCGAACGGCTTCACTGCGTGAAAAAGAAAAACAGGAGGAGACAACGGCGTCGGCTCGCATTGAGGAAACAAAACAGCGTTTAAGCTCAAATTTTTCCTCACTTTTTACGCTTTCAAAGCTGTCAAGAATGTGAGTATGAACAGTGCCCCTGCCGACCGAGATAAGATTTTCACAAAGATACTTTGCAACGCTTTTTATTGCAGCGGTCGTGCAGCCTTTGCCGTCGATCAGAATATCGCCGAGCATTTCCCGCTTGATTCCGAGACCCATTATCGCACCGAGATAATCACGGTGTGAGAGGGTTGAAAAATTGTCCTTGTCGATCCTGACGGGCACAATGGGCATATCGTCAAAAGTCCTTAAGAAATCGGCATCGGCATAGTCGGGGAGAAAGATGACTGTCCTGCGCTCGCAGTCCTCAAAGCCGCCGTAGAGCTCAAATTTAATATGATGTTTTGAAAGATACTGAATAGCCTTGCTCTGCTGATAAATATCGAGAAAATTGGTGTTTGAAATGTAATTGCAGTTTTCACATTCTCTGATCTTATCATCCAGCACAGCATAAAGAAGCTCGTCCTCGGTCATATTTTTCCTCCGTTGTTTTATAGCTGTATTTTATATCTTTTCGGATAATAAATCAATAGATATAGGCACATAATAATTGCCAGACATAAAATATCCCTGAAATTGAGAATATTTTAAAAAAATGCTTGACTTTTCAACTTGTTTGATGTATTATATTCAAGCGTTAAACACGCAGCACGATTCATTAGCTCAGTTGGCAGAGCACTTGACTTTTAATCAAGGTGTCCGGGGTTCGAATCCCCGATGAGTCACCAAAGAAACCGTTGATAAATAAGGCTTTGAGCCGATTTATCAGCGGTTCTTTTTTATAAGATAATAGCTGTTAAGTGGTAAATTTACACTCTTTAAAGGTCAAAAGTGGTAAATTTACCACTTTGCTATTTTATGCTGTTTTTCCACTTGAGGGCAAAAATCCAAAAAAATTTTTTCAACAAACATATTATAATAGAGCTCTTTTTTACAGAGAGAGCAAAAATTATAATTATCAGGAGGATTCATGCACATGGATTTGAGAGCACAATGCGCCGATATGGCCGGTGTAACGCCCAGAAATGAGTTATATAGGAGTAAAAATAAAAAGTACATATACAACATCCCAAAAATGGAGCCGGTTACATATACCTTGCAAGATATGAAATCAATGCTACAAATGAGTGCCCAAGGCGTTCGTAGATTTATCTCGGAAAACAATATCCCTACTATCCGGGATGGAAAGAGCAAAATTCTTGTCCTTCGTTCTGCTTTCGATGACATCGTCCAAAAACGCTATGGCTTTTCAGCGTAACGATATTAATTTGTTAATGTCCAGAATATTATTTTAACTAATTATACAAATAGTGAAAAATAAATTGTATTTTAAAAAATAAATCTCGTCAAACATATTTACATACGAGGGGGAAAATTGTCGGCCTCTTCGAAAAAAAATATGTAAAGGAGGGATTCTTGTGAATAAAGAATTCTACAACGACGAATTTATAAAGGCTGTTACATCGGACGGTTGGGAAGTCCTTGACTCGGGAGAAACCCGTAATATAGACTATAACAAACGTTGTTTAGTAGTTGCCAAAACTCAAAAAATTGCGGAGATTTTAAAAACCCCCGCAAGCAAAACATCAAAAAAGCCCGTAAAATCAAGGGATTCAGGCACACCCCCAAAAACCGTTATGGTAAATTCAAGGGATGGGGGTGGGTGTTCTTCTTCTGTTGCTCCCATCTCTTCAGACTCCATCTCTCTTGCTGATTTTGAAATCAACTTACCTGATAGCTTGTCTCTTATGCGCTCATCTGAGCATCGTCTTATGATTCGTGTCGAGCCTTTCTGGGTCGGTCAACCCGATAATGTTATTAGCTATAACCTAAGCGTTGTTATTGATGACTACGTGCTGACTGCTATCTTCTTTCTCTTTGATGATGTTGTTACAAATCTCAGTATTGATTATTTGCTTGGACGTTTTCTTGATTGTTTTATGTTACCTGCCCGTTACGACCGTCGCAAAGTTATAAGCTTTGAGTATATCCCATATCTTACGCCATCCGGTAAGCCTAAGGTGTGTAGCTCTACGGCGTTTAAAGATGCTCAAGCCCATGCTGCGTACTATTTTGCTTGCTCCCGTAACGTTGCAACGTCTATTCCTAAGGACAAGCTCCCTAAAGCAAACCCTACTAATTATAAACTCGTTAAAACTACTTGTGATTATAAATCTCATGACTGTATTCCTATAACTTTGCTGGTGAATTTTGGCTTGAAGTTCTTTTCGTCGGTCGATACTGTCAGCAAATACAGTTCTAACTTCTTAAAGTTACACAGTAATATAATAACCGATTTACATCATGGTATATTTTCTTCTCAATCCTTTAACCATTTTGTAAGCTCTTTTGTATGCAGTGGTTGGAATCATTGCTATCTGTTAAACATCGACATTCGTGATGCTGTTTGCCTCAATTGCTGCGGTAATGACAACAGCGTCCCCGAGATTTACGGCAAATATTGCGACTGTTATCAGTATGATTTTAACGTCAAAGGTTTTGAGGGTAATTTCAAGAAGCTACTCGACAAATACCTTGCTTTTTGCCCTCTCAAATATTTACAATACGCTTGTTCGGTTAATAACAACATTCTCATCTTTCAAAGCCGGATTTGGGGTATAAATCACTGTATGCCATGCACCGTAACATCGGCCGCTTGCAAAGTTGCACAGGATTTTATAAGCAAGGATTTGAGTTGCTCTAATATTATTGATTACCACAAAATATATTCCGGGGTAAAGGAAGTAAGCAATAAATTACGATTAACATTACAAAACCAATTTGCACGTAACAGCGTTCGATTTCCAATTAATGATGCTGCCGAAACAGTTCAACGGTTTGGTTCGTTGTCTTATGCCGGCGGTTGTAATGCTTGCTTTTCTGTCGATGTGCATCACGGTCACCAAACTTTTGATGTTGACATTTGTAGTGCTTACCCTACTGCTATGATGCTGGTTCCGGCGATAGATTATAGTAATCCTATTGCACGTGAGCTACCGAAAAATCATGTGCTTACACTTGATGATTTTGTTGTTGATGGCATTTTAAATCCCATGCTGCCATTATTTGCACGGGTTACATATCGCTTTCCGCCTAATTGTTTATTTCCAAATCTAAAGCGCAATAGCGAAGATGATGATAAAGCTCCGTGTTATCCGCTTGCCGAGGATACGCCTGTATACTGTTCCGGTCCTGAGCTTTATGTTGCATTAAAAATGGGAGCAGAAATAACCGTTGTTAACGGTGTCGTTGCTAATGTGTTAAAGGACAATGCTGGCAAAACGGTTTATCCGTATCGTCATATTGTTTCGGAACTTGTCAAAGCTCGTTCTGATGCGGCAAATGCCCACGGCAAAAATTGCCTTGAGGCAAAGCTATATAAATTTATCATAAACTCTTTATACGGTAAAATTGCTCAAAATGTGCACGATATATACAGTCCTGATAAGACAAGGGCAAACAACTCTGAGAGTTTGATAACCAATAATGTCTCGGCGTCGCTTATCACATCGTTTACTCGCAGTGTATTGTTTGCATCATTTTGCGGTATACATGAGAGCGGTTATCATGTATACAGTGCTACAACTGACGGCTTAATCAACGATATGCCTTTTGACAAGTTTAATGCTCTTCCACTTTTTGGATTGCGTGAGTGCCTCACTGAATCACGAGCCATAATAACCGATGATGCAAATCCAAAAGTGTGGGAAGTTAAGCATGAGCAAACAGACCTGCTTAATATAACTACCCGCGGTAACGCAAGTCTAACCGTTGCCGACCCGGAGCACAATGTTCTCGGCGGAGTAATTGCGCGTAATGGTGCTGGGTCAGAAAATCCCGAATTACCCAAAGAATCTTACGAAAACCGCAAGGCATTTATTTTGAGCGTTGCAAGCAGAACCGGGAAAATATCCGCTAAATACAAGCAGTACACTTTGCTGTCCGAGATGCAAAAGTCGAACTGCCCGTATACGGAATCCTCACATTTAAAAAACTTGTCAATGGACTTTGATATGAAGCGCAAACCTGTTAAAGAATCCCTTCGCGCAGAGTATCTTGAAATTGACGGTGAAAGTTACGAAATCGCCCATATTGAAACAGTACCGTTTGAAAATAATGCCGAGTATCTTCTTTATAAAGCAGTTGCGGACAAGCAGCGTTGTTTGCGTACTGTTGCAGATTGGTTAAGATTTTTCAATGACATTGAATGTTCGCTTTCGGGTGTTGCATCAGGTCCTCGTGAGGACGAAAATTACCGTTGGAAATGCTTTAAAGATTGCATTGCAGGTCATCGTGCAGGTATGTGGGATATACCTTATCTTGATACACAGGGACTTAGCGTTAAACAAAAAGTCGAGTGGCTCCAGTCAATAAACGAGTGTCCGAGTCACGTTTTTAATCGCAAAACATGGGACAAGCTCAGCGAGAAGAGCTACATCAAAAAGATTTTGCCATATGATATTTTGAAGGATACCCTTGAAAGAATTGTATCTTTAAGTTCCGCTCCTGAATTAGAAGAAGCTGAGGCTGATTTGACGACGAATAGAGATGTTGCAATATGTAACACCACACCGTGCGTATCGTCTATTACGGTCTCGAAAATTGAGACCAAACCGGAAAAATATCTTGAAGTTGACGGAATCCGAATGTACTTTGATGATGAAAACGAAGATTTGCTCAATGAGTCACTGGATTCACCGTATTTTGAGAACCCCTATGCCGAGGATGATTACGACAGTATTAATGATTCGCATACCTTTGAAATCTATGACGGAAAGATTCCGGATAGCTCGGATTATGATGACGATATCGACGAATCATTCAAGAAACCTGATTCAAAACAAAAAGATACCGGTTCTTTCTGCGTCGTAGCACCTGCAGCCGTTAATACTGCAGCCACAACTAATAAAGCTAATGATAATAACGTAGCACCAAGCATCGGTTATACCGTCATACCGGACGTCGACTACGATTTATACGATGATGACTATCTTCCTTTCTAATAAACCACATAATTGGTTTGAGCACCTTTCTAAGCTTTCGAGCGTATGAATGACAATATTAATAACATAAGAGGCGGTAAGATTGTAAAAGTCAATCAATCGCCTCTTATGTTTTCCCTTCATCAGCGTATGTTGTTATTGTCAATTTAAGCTTGATAAAGAACGCATTACTAAATCCACATCTTTGTTCTCAAGTTCTTGAATAATATGCAGATAAGTTTTCTGCGTTGTTGTCATGCTTGAATGACCTAATCTTTGTGCAACACTGGCTATTGAAACTCCCGCAAACAGAAGTAGCGAAGCATGTGTATGTCTCAATCCATGAACAGAGATAGTCGGTATTTCGACTTTCTTACAATGCCTTGCAAGTATATCGTTCACCGTCGAATTATATACCTTACCCGAAACAAATATTGGTTTATCTTCAGGTAAATCTTTAACAAGTGTAGAGAACTGAATTATCAGCTGCCAATCAATTTGTATTTTTCTGACTGATGACTGATTTTTAGTCGGCATAAAGCCTCCATCGCCCTTATAGTCCCAAGTTTTATTAATCGACAATGATTGCTTTGAAAAATCGAAATCCTTTGGAGTTATTGCTAAAGCCTCAGAAAATCTCATTCCGGTTTTTGCGACCAATAAAATAAACCAATCCCAATTTATCTCTTGTCCTAACTCTAAATTTGCAAGTAATTTGTGCAGCTCAAACTGATTAAGATATTTAATTTTCTTGTGCCTGGGCTTTTTACCCTTGATAATTGCCTTTCGGGTAGGGTCTCTTTCAATAAGACCTTCATCGACGGCGTCCAAAATAGCACCTTTAAGTTGGTGATGAAAATCCATTGTTGTTTGTCTTTCGTGTGACTTGGCATAATCATTTAATAGCTTTTGATATGTTATTCTCGATAGTTCACATACTCTTAGCTCCGGTGCTAATTGCTTTATCCAAGACTGTGTAAGTAAATACTTATCCATCGTAACTTTTCTTATCGCCCCTTCCTTATACACTGTAATCCATTGAGCGTAATAATCGTAGAATAAATCTGTTTTGTTTATGTTATTCAGCATAATTTCCTCCATAATCTTAAGTAGGCTTACGCTGATGAAGGGTGA
>DKDP01000015.1:0-23947 GCA_002449395.1 Ruminococcaceae bacterium UBA6845
CCATTCTCTGCTTGTAGCACTC
Organism: Ruminococcaceae bacterium UBA6845; assembly: GCA_002449395.1. Classification (GTDB taxonomy): domain Bacteria; phylum Bacillota; class Clostridia; order Oscillospirales; family Acutalibacteraceae; genus CAG-488. The sequence continues at coordinate 23 of DKDP01000015.1, forward strand.
CGCACGAAGCATATTGTTGACGGAGAAGCAGGCTCCGACATCACGAAGAACGTCGACATAGTTGAGGTCAAGAAGCCAGTCGGCATTGTTGACCATCATTGCCTTGCCCTCGCCGAATTCGATGAAACGGCTCATCTGCTTTTTGAAGCAGGCGATGTTGTGGTCGATGTCCTCCTTGGTGAGCATTTTTCTCATATCGGTTCTGCCCGAGGGATCGCCGATCATTCCCGTGCCGCCGCCGAGCAGGGCGATCGGTCTGTTTCCTGCCATCTGAAGTCTCTTCATAAGGCAGAGAGCCATAAAGTGACCTACATGGAGGCTGTCGGCTGTCGGATCGAATCCGATGTAGAAAACTGCCTTTCCGTTGTTGATAAGCTCCTTGATTTCATCCTCGTCCGTGACCTGAGCAATGAGCCCACGGGCAACAAGTTCGTCATAGATTGTCATTTTGATGTTTCCTTTCTCGTGAAATATTTTTTAAGACAGAAAAAGCCCCCTGCCCTTAGGGCAGAGGACGAATTATCGTGTTACCACCTCTGTTCACCGAACCCTCACGGGCACGGCCTCGGCGAGTACAAACATACTCTCACGTTTAACGCACGCACACGGCGCAGCCTACTGCATTTTTCAGCCACGCAGCTCAGAGATGTATTTGGGCGAAACTCTCACGCTTTCTTACACCGACCGAAAGCTCTCTTTGCATCCTTTTTCGCTTACTTTTTCCCGTCAAAGCTGTTGAGTGCATTATATATTGTTTAGAGAATTTTGTCAAGCGGTTGACGGGAAAAAGAAAAAAGTGTAGAATACTTAACGACTGTAAATTTGAACATTTAACGGAGCGAAAAATATGAGAATGCGAAGAAAAAAGAATCTTGATAAAAGACTTGCCGAGTGCGGCGATATAATCTTTTCGATCGAGAGTGAGGATAAAAATTTTAATACGGCAATCGAGGAAAAGGAATACATTGACCTTGAAAAATGGTTCGGCAATTCAAATCCCGTCCGTCTGGAGGTTGGCTGCGGTAAAGGACAGTTTGCGGCGGAGATCGCAAAACGCAATCCCGATATAAACTATATTGCGGTTGAAAAATGCGCCAACGTTGTCGTAATTGCCGCCGAGAGAGCAATTGAAGAAAATATTCCGAACCTGCGGTTTATCAAGGGCTCGGCGGAGTATCTCCCTAAGTATTTGCCCGACGGAATTTTCGACAGGGTTTATCTCAATTTTTCCTGTCCGTTTCCGAAGAAAAAATATGCAAATCATCGCCTGACGAACCGAAAATTTCTTGCAATTTTTGACCGACTGATGACGGCGGACGGCGAAATCCATCAAAAGACCGATAATATGCACTTCTTTGAGTATTCAATTCAGGAATTTTCCGAGTACGGAATGGCAATTAAAAACGTTTCGCTTGATCTTCACAACAGCGACTTTGAGGGCAACATCGTGACGGAATACGAAAAGCGATTCTCCGATCTCGGTCAGCCGATATACAGGCTTGAAGCGTATAAAAGAAAGTAACCGCATTGAAACAGTGTAGATTTGCTTTTTTTAGCCTCCGCTTGATTTGAGGGCGAAGATGAAAAATGTAAGCGGAGTTTTTTGTGTGCGCCCTTTGGGGTTGCGCAGTGTTGACACGGTGGCGATAATGGGCTCCTCCATTGGGGGAGCTGGCGGCGTAGCCGTCTGAGGGAGTAAGGCTTTATCAGACTTAAACTCCTTCCGTCACTCCTACGTCGTGCCACCTCCCTCAAGAGGGAGGCTACAAATATTTGCATCGTAATTTACTTTAAGCGTGGGCTCCTCCTCCGGGGGAGCAGTCGGCGCAGCTGACTGAGGGAGTAAGGTCTCATCAAAATTTAACCCCTCCGTTTCGCTTCGCTCAACACCTCCCCTGCAAGGGAGGCAAGGAAAGTCAGCAAAAACTATAATAGGCGCCCCTTTAGGGGAGCTGTCGGCGCAGCTGACTGAGGGGTTTTGTAAAAGTCTTATGAATCTTGAATTAAGCGTGGGCTCCTCCTCCGGGGGAGCTGTCGCAAAGCGACTGAGGGAGTAAGGTCTTATCAAAATTTAACCCCTCCGTTTCGCTCCGCTCAACATTTCCCCTGCAAGGGATGCAAGAAAAAATCCGCACAAACTTCTCGGCTCCAAAATGAATCGGCAAGAAAAAGTCAACAACCACACCAAAATCATTTCACACGAAAGGAATGTTCTGTATGAAAGATCTTATAATAATCGGCTCGGGCGGTCTCGGACGTGAAACCGTGTGGACCGCGGAGAGAATCAACGCTGTTACACCCGAATGGAATATTCTCGGATTTATTGACGATAATATACAGGTACAGGGTCAGCTTATCGACGGTTATAAGGTTATCGGAACTACCGCCGCAGTAAGCAAATATCCGGAGGCTTACTATGTCTGCGCAGTCGGAAGTGCAAAGATAAGGCGAAGAATCGTTGAAAAAATCAAGGGTATTGCAGACGTGAAATTCGCAACGCTTATTGACCCTGCCGCCGTGTTCGGAAAGGATAGGGTACAGACAGGCGAGGGATGTATTATATGCGCAAACACCTATATTACTCTTGACATAAAAATCGGAAGTCACGTCTATATCGGCGCAAATTCAACCGTCGGCCACGATGCGAGAATTGATGATTTTGTAACGGTTTATCCGGGTGTAAATGTTTCGGGCAGCACGTATCTCGGCTCGGGCTGTGAAATGGGCACGGGATCGAAAATCATTCAAGGACTTTCCGTCGGAATGAACACAATAGTCGGCGCAGGAGCTGTCGTTGTAAGAAATCTTCCGCCGGACTGCACGGCTGTTGGCGTTCCTGCAAAGCCGATAAAAATCAACAGGAGTATATAAAAAAGGACGGTATCAAAACTCTGAGGTTTCGATACCGTCTTATTATTGATTTAATTACATTCCGACGATGTGGCTTATGATGTCACGGATAATTCTGAGAAGCTGAAGAAGAACCGTCTTGATTACCTTGAAGAACGAGTTTCCGCTTGCGCCCTTGTCACAGGTGAAGTTGGCTTCAACCGTGATTGTGTCGTCCTTAAAGCGGATCGTTGTCGGTGCGGAATCGTTAACCGTAACGGTAACATCATCGGCAAACTTGTAATCCTCGTTCGGCTTGAGAGTGATCTTTGCTGTATATTCTCCGCCGTTTACATAGGTGAAATCCGTGCCTGCGGGGTCGATAATCTCGCCTGTTGCCTTGTCATACCACGTGAAAGCGGTAACCGTGAAGTTGTCGCTGCTCGTCTTGCAGTCAATGCTCGGCTTTTCGCCTGCAACAGGTGTTGTGATCGTAACATTGACGCTGCCAGAGATGACATATACGGTCTTGTCGTCGGCAGCGGCGGCAAAGCTCATAATGCCGAATACTGTTATAACCGCAATGAGGACGGCTAAGATCTTTTTAGAAGTTTTCATAACAAATCTCCTTTTTTATGAATTTATACCTACATTATAGCATAGAATCGGGTTTTGTCCATATACAGGTTGAAAAAATGTCGGAATTTGTTGATATACTTTTTACGGTATGATATAATTTATCGGTAAATTACAAGAGGGTGAGTAAATGCTAAAGGAAAGGGCATCGGGTGTTCTGATGCACATATCGTCTCTTCCGTCGAAATACGGAATCGGCGTTTTTAATAATGAATGTATTCATTTTGCGGACAGGCTTGCACAGATGAATTTCAGATACTGGCAGGTTCTTCCGTTCAATCCGGTTGACGGTTCAAATTCGCCGTACTGTTCATCGTCGGCGTTTGCGGGCAATTATATGTTTATTGATCCCGAGACGCTTTTAAGGGACGGTCTTTGCACCGAGGAGGAATACAAGGAAAATATTTACGGCGGAAGTCCCTATACCGCAGACTATGAATTTGCGGGGGAGAAGAGACTTAAGTTCTTGAAAAACGCCTTTTCGAGGATAACTCCCGAGCTTGCACAAAGCGTCAAGAATTTTGAAAAAGAAAACGACTGGCTTACCGATTTTTCATTATATATGTCGCTCAAGGAGTTCAACGGAATGAAACCCTGGTGGGAGTGGAGCGAAGAGCAGGCACGGTACGAAACCTTTATTGAAAAGCACAGATACGATTTTGAGGAACGCTCCGCATTCTGGAAATTTGTTCAGTATATTTTCTTTTCACAGTGGAAAAAGGTTAAGGAATATATCAATTCAAGGGGTATTGCGGTGATCGGGGATATGCCGATCTATGTCTCGATGGACAGCGCCGACGTATGGGCGAACCGTGATATGTTCCTGATTGATGACAGGACGCTTAAACCTCAGAAGATCGCAGGAGTTCCGCCCGATTATTTCTCGAAAGACGGTCAGCTTTGGGGCAATCCTCTCTATGACTGGGAAGCGATGGAAAAGGACGGCTACAATTGGTGGCTCGACAGAATAGGGGCGGCGATAAGCACCTATGATGTGGTTAGAATTGACCATTTCAGAGCCTTTGCCAGCTTTTGGCAGGTTCCTGCCGAGAGCGAAACGGCGAGGGTAGGCGAGTGGGCTGACGGACCGGGTATGAAGCTGTTTGATAGGGTGTTTGAAAAATATCCCGATACTCCGATTATTGCGGAGGATCTCGGCGTATTCGGCGATGATGTTGTAAAGCTGCTTGAGGATACCGATTTCCCGGGTATGAAAGTGATTCAGTTCGGCTTTGACGCCGACGGCGATTCATCGCATCTTCCACACAATGCGGTGAAAAATTCCGTCAACTATGTCGGTACGCACGACAACAACACCTTGCTTGGCTGGCTCTGGGAGGCTGACGAAAAATCAAGACGTTTTGCACTTGATTACTGCGGCTTTAAGGGCGAAAACTGGGGCGAGGGAGGCTACCGCTCGCAAAGCTGCCGTTCGATTATCGAGACGGTCTGGCGCTCGGTGTCAAATACGGCGATTATTTCGTTCCAGGATCTTTGCGGATTCGGCAGTGATGCAAGAATGAACATCCCCGGCGTTGCCGATAAAAACTGGAGATTCAGAACAACAGCAGAGACGATTGATGAGGTTGATACCGAATATTATAAGAAGATAAACAGAGTGTTCAAAAGAGACTACAAGGTGATATAAATCAAGATCGGTGCATTTAATATGTGCCGATTTTTCTTATACAGAACATAAAGTGCTTTCATAATGTCAATTGGTTACAAATAGTTACAACGTTAACAAAAAAGTCATAAAAATGTAACAATTTGATGCTATAACTGTAACTGTTGAAAATTTATCAGAGGAAGGTACTTTATGAAGAAAATCAGTCCCGTAAAAAGAGCGCTTATGGTTTTTTTGAGCGTTGTAATGATAATCTGCTGTATTCCGTTCACATCATCGGCGGCTTCGGCAAACCAGAAAACTATATTTGAGTTCTGCCTCAAGGAGCTCGGTCTTAATAATGCAGCTGCTTGCGGTGTGCTTGCAAACATCGAAGCCGAGTCGGATTTTAATCCGAACCTCTACGGTGACGGCGGCAACAGCTACGGTATCTGCCAGTGGAATCTTTCGAGATTTGACAATCTTATCAACTACTGCAACAGAAACGGCTACAACTGGAAAACGCTTACAGGTCAGCTCTATTTCCTTAAATATGAGCTCACAACAAACAAGAGCGACACAGGCTACATCCTTGATAAGCTCAAGGGTGTTCAGAACAATGCAAACGGAGCTTACAACGCAGGCTACAATTGGTGCTATTACTTTGAGCGCCCGGCAAACAAAACCGCTAAGTCGGAGAGCCGTGGTGACAGAGCGATGAGCAAGTATTGGCCCGAGTTCAAGAACTATACAATTTCCAAGCCCGCTCCGGCGCCGTCATATAAGCTCGGCGACGTTACTCAGGACGGAAAGATCAACTCGATTGACGCTCTTGCGATCCTCCAGTATTCAACGGGAGCAAAGACGTTCAATGCGAATCAGATCAAAGCAGGCGACCTGAACAGAGACGGCAAGGTTAATTCGGTTGACGCTCTCGCTGTTCTTGCAATCTCAACCGGCAGCACAAGCACGGCAAACTATTAATTAATAAACGGCAAAGATCGGGAAGATTAGTTTCTTCCCGATTTCTTTATTTTATAATATTATTTGTCGTGTTGGGGTCAAAAAGATGAATTTTGTCGGTCAGTATACCAAGTTCTGCCGTTTCACTCGTCGGTGAATCAGCCGATACCCTTGCCGTCAGCTTTTGTCCCGCATAGTCAAGATACAGATAGCTCTCGCTTCCCATAAGCTCGCTGACCTCCAGCTTTGCGGTCAGAACCTTATCGGGATTTTTTTCAATGTACTCGGCGTCGGTTGTTACATCCTCGGGTCTTATTCCGAGCTTTACCGCCTTGTCCCGATATTGCCGAATATCCTCGTTATTGCCGAACGAATCCGTAATATTTATCTCATTGTTTGAAAGCGTCAGGTAAATTCCGTTTCCTCTGAAAGAAACGTTTGCGTCAAGAAAGTTCATCTGAGGCGAGCCGATAAAGCCTGCAACGAACATATTAAACGGATACTTATACAAATTCTGAGGCGAATCCACCTGCTGAATAACGCCGTCTTTCATAACGACGATTCGGTCGCCCATTGTCATTGCCTCGGTTTGGTCGTGCGTTACATAAATAAAGGTTGTGCCGAGTTTTTGGTGCAGCTTTTTTATTTCCGTTCTCATATTTGTTCTGAGCTTTGCGTCAAGGTTAGACAACGGTTCATCGAGCAGAAATACGGACGGGGAGCGCACCATCGCACGTCCGAGCGCAACTCGCTGACGCTGACCGCCCGAAAGAGCCTTTGGCTTGCGCTTGAGAAGATGCTCAATGTCAAGCACCTTTGCCGCCTCACGAACCCGCTTGTCGATTTCCGCTTTTGGAACCTTTCTGAGCTCAAGACCGAACGCCATATTTTTATATACCGTCATATGCGGGTACAGGGCATAACTTTGAAAAACCATCGCTATGTCCCTGTCCTTCGGCGCAACATCGTTGACAATTCTGTCGCCGATTTTCAGCTCGCCCTTTGTTATGTCCTCAAGCCCTGCAATCATCCTGAGAGTTGTTGATTTGCCGCAGCCCGACGGGCCGACAAGTATAATAAATTCCTTGTCGGCGATTTCAAGATTGAAGTCATTGACCGCCGTTGTGCCGTCGTCGAATATTTTATATACGTTTTTTAAGCTGATACTTGACATAGTTTATCCTTTCACGGCGCCGGCAACGATGCCTTTTATAATATATTTCTGACACGAGAGATAGAAAACGACGATCGGAATGATAGAAAGCACGAGCATTGCCATCATAGCTCCCATATCTACGGATCCGTAGCCTCCGCGCAGGTACTGTACGGCGATCGGAACTGTTTTATATTCGCTGCCTATCAGCAGATAGGGGAGAAGATAGTCGTTCCAGATCCACATTGCGTCAAGAATCGCAACCGTAATTGCGGTCGGTTTCATAATCGGGAATACGACGTAAAAAAATGTTTGCAGAGGACTGCATCCGTCGATCATCGCCGCCTCCTCAATTTCAAGCGGAACGGACTTAATGAATCCGCAGAACATAAATACCGCAAGTCCTGCGCCGAACCCGAGATAGACGAGAATCAGCCCCCACGGCGTATCAAGTCCGAGATCGGCAACGGTTTTTGTCATCGTGAACATAACCATCTGAAACGGAACAATCATCGAAAAGACAAAGACGTAATACAGAGCTTTAGTAAATCCGTTTTTAACTCTGACAATGTACCACGCCGTCATCGACGTGAACAGAACAATCGCAATGACGGAAAATACCGTGATGAAAAGTGACCAGCCGAATGCGGCAGGGAAGCCCGTCTTTTCAATTCCGCCGATGTAGTTTTCAATCCCGGAAAATGTTTCTGCATTCGGAAGAGCAAACGGATCATCGCTTATATACAGCTTTCCCTTGAACGAATTGTAAAGAACGATTATTATCGGAGCGAGAAATGCAATTCCGACAGCGATAAGAAGAACATATAGGATTGTTTCGATTATTTTCTTTGCAGTTATCCCATTCATTGTTCTACCTCTTTTTTTCTCGTGAGTATAAGCTGTGCAAAGGAGATTGCCGCAACGATGATGAAGAATATAACAGCCTTTGCCTGACCGACGCCCTCCCAGCCGATTTTTCCGTAGAAGGTGTTGTAGATGTCAAGCGCGAGCATCGCCGTTTGTTTGGACGGTGCGCCTGCGGTCAGCGCAAGATTCTGATCGAACAGCTTAAAGGAATTTGTGATTGTCAGGAACAGACAAATTGTAACTGACGGCATAACAAGCGGAATCGTTACGTGCCTGAGCGTTTGCCAGCGGCTTGCGCCGTCCACCTTTGATGCGTCCTGCAAGTCGGACGGGATATTCTGTATTCCGGCGATATAGATTATCATCATATAGCCGATCAACTGCCAGTTCATCATCACAACAAGTCCCCAGAAGCCGTATTTTGCGTCATATGTGATTGTTACTCCGATGTTTTGCAGGATTCCGTTGATTATAAGCTGCCATATATATCCGAGCACGATTCCGCCGATCAGGTTAGGCATAAAAAATACCGTCCTGAAAAGATTTGTGCCCTTCAGTCCCTTGGTTAAAAGCGAAGCGAGTGCAAAGGAAATAACGTTTATCGTTATAACGGATACAACCGCAAATTTTACGGTGAACCAAAGTGCATTGAGAAAATCTCTGTTTGAAAAGGCTTTGATATAGTTTTCAAACGCCACCCATTTTGCGTCGAGCACGGTTGTAAATTCCGTAAACGAAAGACCGAGACCGAGGATAAAAGGCACGGCGAAAACGATCATAAATGCCGCAAGCGTCGGTAAAACGAAAACGGGAAACCATTTTTTCAGCGCCATATTATCCTCTCCTTTTTATGATTTTGCGTTTTTCCAGCTCTCAATTGTGGTTGACTTGACATTGTCCCAGGATTTTGAACCCTGAACATATTCGAGCAAGGCATTTCCGACATCGTCCTTAAAGTCAAGGCTCGGGAACGAATTGAACACCCATTCGACGGTTGTCTTATCCTTTTCCATCCAGGAAATGACCTGCCTTGCAAGCGGGTCGTCGGGCTTTTCATTGTCCTCAAATGTGTTGAACGGAGAAATAAATTTGAGTTTGTTAACAACATAATCCTTGCCGGTGTCGCTCGAGAAGAGCCATTCGAGAAAATCAACGGACGCTTTCTGCTTTTCCTCGGAAACATTTTTATTTATCGCAAGGTAGTTTTCCGTGCCGATACAAAGTCCCTGCTTTTCTTCACCGTCAACGCCGATATAAATCGGAAGATATTTGATATCATCCGCCTTGACGGTATTGCCGCTGACCTTTGAAATCTGATCCCACGCCCAGTTGCCGTTCTGTACCATTGCGGCTTTCCCGAGTGCAAACTCAGCCATTGAGTTTTCAACCGACTTGCCCGAGAGAAGTCCCTTTTCCGTAGTTGAATTGTTGACATAAAGATCGAAAATATTCTTGAAATTTTCGGAATATTTGAAATCAATAGTCTTTGCGTTGTATGCTGTTGCGATTGCCGAATCATCGGATTTTTCTTTCATTTCGTAATAAATCGGCATATTGAGAAGATGGGTTGTCCATCTCCACTGCTCTCCGCCCGACATTGATGTTGAGGCAAAGACGCCATCGATTCCAAGCTCGGATTTATGCTTGGTCATATCCTCGGCAACCTCCTTGAGGAGCTTGAAATTCGTTATTTCCTCGGCTTTTGAAATGCTTACCGATTTGTCCTTAAGGGCAAAATACTTTTCCATTATCGCATTGTTATATATGATTCCGTAGCCCTCAACGACATAGGGGATTCCGAAAACACCGTCGCCGTCCTTGATTGCAAGATCCTTATCGGAGAGATAGTCATAGAGCTTTGTGTCCTTGAGATCCTTGCAGTATTTTGACCACGACTTATAGCCGACGGGGCCGTTGATCTGGAAGATTGTCGGAGCGTCAGACTTCGCAATTTCCGATTTAAGCGTTGTTTCATAGGTGTTGCTGGCGGCGGTGACAACCTTTACCTTAACGCCTTTTTCAGCCTCATATTTTTGTGCTATTTCCTTGTAAATATCCGCAATTTCGGGCTTGAAATTCAGGAAATACACCGTGTTGTCCGCCTTTGCGCTGTTCTTGTCCGCCGTATCCTTTTTGCCGCACGCAGTGACGGTGAAAAGAAGCACAGCGCAGGTTAAAAGTGCAACTGCTTTTTTCATTATGTTTCCTCCTTTGTTTGTTGTGTAATCAGCGTAACTCATTACTTTATAATCTTTAACACAAAGCGGCGGCTTTATTCAAAAATAGTGATTATGATTGTTGACTAATTTCAATTGTTTGGTATAATAAATTTATAAAATGACAGGAGGTCTTTGAAATGGTAAAGCATATTGTTTTTTGGAATGTCAGAAATGACGATCAGAAGAAGCATAATATGGAGGAAATGAAAAAGCGCCTGACGTCGCTCGTCGGCAAGGTTGACGGACTTATCAGTGCGGAGGTTGGATTTAACTTCAACGAAAACGGCTACGATCTTGCTCTTTACTCGATTTTTAAGGACAAGGCGGCGCTTGACGGATATCAGGTGCACCCCGATCATTTAAAGGTTAAGGAATTTGTTCATTCGGTAATTACCGACAGAGCAGTTGTCGATTTTGAATTTTAATCGAATAAGCAGAATTTGTAAAATAAAATCCAAATAGTTTTTAATTCACTCTCAGATAATTACACAGTATGCAATTACCGAAGGAGGCGGATAAAATGAAAACTTCCAAAAAGATTATTTCCGTAATTTTGTCGATTATTGCTGCAATTTGCATTTTGGGCGGAATATTTTATTCTGTTGATAAGAAGCGGATCGGCAGCAACGAAGATCCGATTTTCGCCGTTAAGCTCTTTACTCTAAAGGACGGCGGAACAGAGGAATATTACGGCTTGGGCTACAAAATAATCATTTACAACAAAATGGGCGAAAACGGCGAGATTGAAAAGGATAACCGAGAAATCGGCTCGTTTATGCTCAAATATGAATAAAAAACGACCTGAACGAAAGCTTTATCTGACGCTAAGGTTAAAAATAAAATTTTAGCTGTCGCATAAGGCTTACGAATAAATGCAAAATTGGACAATCTGTTTTGATGTTTCAGACTCGTTAACTCACTAAATCAGCCTCCCTTTATTGAGTAAGGGGAGGGGGGCCGCTTGCGGTGGAAGGGATAAGACTTTAAAGTTTTTCTTTATCCCCTCCGTCGCTCAGGCGACACATCCCCTTAAATCATTTAAGGGGAGGCTTAACACTAAAAAGTTAACGTTATGTTCTACACGTTCACATTGTCAGCAGTTGCTTTTTTATGCCATATGCGGCAGCTTTCTATGAGGTGATATATTATGGGACTTAATGACACCGTTTCGGCGGAGAGGGTGCACATCAGCTTCTTCGGTATGAGAAATGCGGGCAAATCAAGCCTTGTCAATGCTGTTACGGGGCAGGAGCTTGCCGTCGTTTCCGACGTAAAGGGTACAACGACCGATCCTGTTCGCAAGGCAATGGAAATTCTTCCGCTCGGGCCTGTTGTTATAATCGATACGCCCGGTATCGACGATGAGGGCGAGCTTGGTGAAAAACGAGTTCAAAAGGCAAGGCAGGTACTTACAAAGACGGACATTGCCGTTCTGGTTGTCGATTCAACAAAGGGACTCGGTAAATTTGACAATATGATGATCGAATTTTTCAGGGATAAAAAAATTCCGTTCATCATCGCTTACAATAAATCCGATCTTCTTGAAAATGTGCCGGATGCGGCGAAAAATGAGATATACGTCAGCGCAAAAGACGATAGAAATATTTATGAGCTGAAAGAAAAAATCGCATCATTCTGCAAGGTGAAGCAGGCAGGCAAGGACATCGTTGCCGACATACTTGAAAAGGGCGATACGGTCATTCTTGTTATCCCGATTGATGAGTCTGCACCGAAGGGCAGGGTAATCCTCCCTCAACAGCAGGTGCTCAGGGAATTGCTCGACAACAACTGTACGGCGGTCTGCTGTCAGGTGTCGGAGCTTGACGCAACAATTAAAAATCTTGTGAAAAAGCCTAAGCTCGTTATCACCGATTCGCAGGCGTTTGAGCAGGTCTCGGCAATTGTCCCAGAGGATATCGGGCTTACCTCGTTTTCAATCCTTTTCGCACGTTATAAGGGCGATCTTAAGCAGCTTGTTGACGGCGCAAGACAGCTCAAGGAGCTGAACGACGGTGATACGGTTCTTATTTCCGAGGGATGCACCCATCACAGACAGTGCAACGATATAGGCACTGTTAAACTGCCCGGCTGGATAGAAAAATACACGGGAAAAAAGCTCAGCTATGAGTTCACATCGGGCACGGAGTTTCCCGACGATCTGAGCAAATATGCTCTTGTTGTTCACTGCGGCGGCTGTATGCTCAACGAAACTGAGATGAAATACAGAATCGCCCACGCAGTTCAGGAGGGTGTGAAGATTGTCAACTACGGCGTTGCAATAGCACAAATGAACGGAATACTCGACAGAAGCATAGCACCGTTGAAATTTTAAAAAGGTTAAAGACCGTGATGAATTATTTCGTCACGGCCTTTTTGCGCTTGGAAATTTTTTAAAAGTCAGCAGAAAATCATTTTCGGCGCCCCTTTAGGGGAGCTGGCGGCAAAGCCGTCTGAGGGGTTTTGCAAAAAGTTTGATGAAGTCTAATTTAACCCCTCCGTCTTTGACGCACAGCGTCAAATCCACCTCCCCTGTAAGGGAGGCAAGGAAGGCTCGCTAAATGAATCAAATTCGTAGGGCACGATGCCCACATCGTGCCGTAAAGTCAGAAGAAATTAAAATGGGCTCCTCCTTGGGGGAGCTGGCGGCGCAGCCGACTGAGGGAGTAAGATTTTATCAAGCTTTAATCTTTATCCCCACCGACTCTGCGAGCCACCTCCCCTTGAATCATCCAAGGGGAGGCTGAACGGTGACGTAAATTTCATAATTATTTAAGATTAGCAGGAACCTATCCTTGCGGACCGCTTGCGGTGGTGGGGATAAAGATAAACAAAGTGGAAAATTCTGCGGTGCGATGAAAAATTAACAAAATTCCAATAATTTATTATACTAAAAAACACTTTTATTTTCTGCAACAGTGTGTTATACTATATACTGTATTTTTATATTGAAAAGGGTAGTGAACTTATGACAACGCAAAATATAGCGGATTCAATTCGCTTTTGCTCGGTCAAAACCGATAAATTCAAAACCTGCCGTGTTAACATCAGTTTGGCAATGCCGCTTGACAAAAAAGCATCGTCAAGGGCGATTTTGCCGTATATGTTCCAGCGCAGGTGTGCAAAATATCCCGATTTTACATCACTGAACCGTGAGCTTGACGAGCTTTACGGCGCCGCAATCGGTGCGGGTGTAATCAAAAGGGGAGAGGCACAGGTTCTCAACTTCAGCCTTACCGCAATTGACGACCGTTTTGCACTCGACGGCGACAAGGTTGCACTGAAATGCGCCGAGCTCTTGACGGATATGATCTTTGATCCTCTCACCGACGGCAACAGCTTTCCGGAGGATATCATTGAGCAGGAAAAAAGACTTCTTGTTGAAATAATCGAGAATGAACGCAACGATAAACGCCGCTATGCAATGCTCAGATGTGAGGAAGCGATGTTTGCCGATGAGGCTTACGGAATAAACCGTTTCGGTACGGTTGAGGATGTAAAGGCGCTCACCCCCGAGGAGGTTTATGCCGCATGGCGTGAGGTTCTTGAAACGGCGACTGTTCAGGTGACAATGGTTTCGAGTATGGATCCTCAGCCTGTAATTGATCTTCTCTCTTCAAGGTTTGCCGATATTGACAGACATCCCGTTGAGATTAAAACTCAGTTTGTTTCGGGACTTCCGAAGCCCGAATATGTCAGCGAGACAATGCCGCTCAAGCAGGGCAAGCTCGTTATGGGATTCAGAACGGGTATGAGAAGCGAGGATGATATGATGCCTGCAATGAAGGTTGCCGTTGATATTTTCGGCGGCGGAACCTACTCAAAGCTCTTCTCCGTTGTCCGTGAGAAAATGAGCCTTTGCTATTACTGCTCGGCAGGTCTTTTTAACTCCAAGGGCATTGTAATGGTGCAGAGCGGAATTGAGGACGCTAACGAGGAAAAGGCGAAGAATGAGATTGTTCATCAGCTTGCTCTCACGGCAAACGGAGAATTCTCCGACGAGGATTTCTCAGCGTCAATAAAGAGTCTTACCGATTCAATCCTCAGCAATTCAGATACGCCCGAGGAAATCTCTGCATGGTACGCATCACAGATACTTCGCAGGGATATGAAAACCCCCGAGGAGTATGCCGATGAAATTAAAAAGGTTGATCGGGCGGACGTTGTCAGAGCGGCAAAGACGATTATGCTCGACACAATATTTATGCTTAAATCAAGTGGGGAGGAAGAGTAATGAATATCAAAGAAGTTAAGAACGAACTCCTCAACGAAAAATATTACGACATTGATCATCCGTCGGGACTGAAAATTCTCGTTATGCCAAAGGCAAACTATTCGAGTTCCTACGCTATTTTTGCCACCAAATACGGCTCAATTGATACGATGATCCAGATGAAGGACGGCGAGTTCAAGCAGATTCCCGAGGGCACGGCTCATTTTCTTGAGCACAAGCTCTTTGAAAGCGAGGATCTTGACGCATTTGAACGTTTTGCAAAGACGGGTGCTTCCGCAAACGCATATACGAGCTTTGACAGAACGGGATATCTTTTCTCCTGCTCGGCTAACTTCAAAAAGAATCTTGAAATTCTTCTTGATTTCGTTCAGAATCCCTATTTTACCCAGGCTACCGTTGAAAAGGAGCAGGGTATTATCGGTCAGGAAATTGATATGTATAAGGACGCTCCCGATTGGGAGGTTATGTTCAACTGCCTGAGAACGATGTATCATAATCTGCCCGTCAGAATTGATATCGCAGGTACACAGGAGTCGATCGCCGAGATCACGGCGGAAATGCTTTACGGCTGTTACGACAATTTCTATAATCTTCACAATATGGTTCTCGCCGTTGCGGGAAATGTCAGCACTGATGAGGTTATTGAGGTTGCCGACAAGGTACTCAAGCCTGTTGAGGGCAAGATGGCTCAGCGTAAGGTTATTGATGAGCCGAAAGAGGTCATTGACAACTATATTGAGGAAAAGCTCTCGGTTGCAACGCCGCAGTTTATGTTCGGATTCAAAGAGCATTGGGATACCCCCGAACGCACGGCAAAGGAAGAGGTCACAATGGAGATTCTCCTTGATATGATCTCGGGTCCGTCATCCGAGCTTTATAAGAGACTTTTTGACGGCAAGCTCATAAACAACAGCTTCGGTTTTGAATATTTCACAGGTTTTGGCTATTCGGCGGTTCTTTTTGCGGGCGAAAGCTCCGATCCTAAAAAGGTTGCGGAAGAAATTGTCAATGAAATTAAAAGGTTCAGAGCAAACGGATTTGACAGCGATGCGTTTGAAAGAACGAAGAAAAAATTATATGGCAGAATGATAATGGGTATGAATGATGTCGATGGCATAGCCAATAATATGGCGGCGTCGTATTTTGCGGGCGAGGATATATTCACGGATTTTGAAATCTATAAGACCGTGACGCTCGACGACATTAAGTCGCTTTTCGATAAAACGCTTGATGAAAAATACAGTGTTCTTTCTGTAATTAATCCCAACTGATCGGAGTTGATTTTATGGATACCACTACGGTATATTTTAACGGCTTGGAGCACGGGTTTGAGGTTTCCTCAATCCTTGCTCAGTTCTCCGTTTTCGGTCACGAAATAACAATACGCTGGTACGGTGCGATAATCGCTTTCGGATTCCTGCTCGCCGTGCTTTTCGGCGGAAGAATGGCGTACAAATGGAAGATGAGCATTGATAAAATGCTTGATGTTCTTCTCTATTCAACAATCGCAGGAATACTCGGCGCAAGACTTTATTACTGCATTTTTGAATGGGACAGATATAAGGATAACCCTATCGAAATACTTTATATCTGGAACGGCGGACTTGCGATTTACGGCGGAATAATAGGCGGTATACTTGCGGCATTTATCGTTTGCCGAGTACGTAAGATGAATTTCTGGAATCTTATGGATATTGCCTCGATGAGCCTTTTGATAGGGCAGGGAATAGGCCGCTGGGGAAATTTTGCAAACCAGGAGGCATTCGGCACGAATACCGATATGCCGTGGGGTATGTGGAGTGCCAAAACGGCACGCTACATAACCGAATACGCGGACAAGCTCAACGCAAACGGCATAACGATGGATCCCGAAAAGGCCGTGCATCCGACATTCCTTTATGAGTCCATATGGTGCCTTGCGGGATTTGTTGTTTTGTATATTATCACAAGAAAGGCAAGAAAGTTCAGCGGTCAGATTTTCCTCACCTACGGTGTCTGGTACGGTGTCGAGAGAGCCGTTGTTGAGGGCTTCAGAACGGACAGCCTTTATATTACGGGAACAACAATCAGAGTTTCTCAGGTTCTTTCCGCCGTTTTGGCTGTTGTTTGCCTTGTTATATTGATCTGTTTGCTTGTTAAATTTAAAAAACATCCCAAGCCGATTGACGGAATTGATTATTTCCTTGAGGATGAACTGAAAAAGCAGGCGGAAGAAAAAGAAACGGTGAAAGAAAATTCTGCGGAGGTAAATAATGAGCAAGATAATAAGCGGTAAAGAAATATCCCTTGCGGTTAAGGAAAGAGTTGCCGAACAGGTAAAGGAAATGAAAAAAGACGGTATCGAGCCTTGTCTTGCAGTCATTCTTGTCGGCGACGATCCGGCGTCGAGAGTGTATGTCAACAACAAGAAAAAGGCTTGTGAATTTTGCGGAATCCGTTCGCTTGAATATCTTCTTCCTGCCGACGCAAAGCAGGAGGAGCTTAATTCACTCGTTGAAAAGCTCAACAATGACGAGAGCATAAACGGAATACTCTGCCAGCTTCCGCTTCCGAAGCATCTCAATGAAAAAGAGGTTCTTAATCTCATAAAGCCCGAAAAGGATGTCGACGCTTTCCATCCCGAAAATGTAGGACATATTATGATCGGAGATTACAATTTCCTCCCGTGCACTCCTGCCGGAATTATGGAGATGCTCAGATTTGAGGGGATTGACCTCGACGGCAAGCACTGCGTTATAATCGGAAGAAGCAACATTGTAGGAAAACCGATGGCGATGCTTATGCTTAAAGAAAATGCTACCGTAACGGTCTGCCATTCACACACAAAAAATCTTAAAGAAATTGTCGCTCAGGCTGACGTTGTGGTTGCGGCGGTCGGCAAGGCGAGATTTGTCACTGCGGATATGATCAAGGACGGCGCTGTCGTAATTGATGTCGGAATAAACCGCAATGAGGACGGCAAACTCTGCGGTGACGTTGATTTTGACGCCTGCAAGGAAAAGGCAAGCTACATAACACCCGTACCCGGCGGCGTAGGTCCGATGACCATCGCAACACTTATGCAGAATACAATAGCTGCGGCTAAAATTCAGAACAGAAAGGATGATTAATATGAAAAACAAGAAATTATACAGGAGTTCAAACAACAAAATGCTCAGCGGTGTTTGTGCAGGCTTTGCTGATTTTATCGGCATTGACCCGACTATCGTAAGAGTTATTTATGCGCTTGTGTCGTTCTTTTCGGGCGGATTCCCGGGAGTCATTATCTATATTATGCTCTCGATAATTATTCCCGAGGATAACGGTATGATTGATACCGACGCAACAACACACGATGACGGGGAAGACAAGTAAGCAATCGGAGAGTGATTGATTTGAAACAGCTTATCATTAAAATAATTGATATTTTGGTGAAACTGTGGATCAGGATCAAGGATACATTCTGGCGTGTAAAGGACTTTTTTTACAGAAAAATCACAAAAGCTCCCAGGGTCGAATCCGTTAACGATACGATTGATGAAATTGTAAAAAACAAGAGATCAATCGCACGTTT
Source organism: Ruminococcaceae bacterium UBA6845 (assembly GCA_002449395.1). Taxonomy (GTDB): domain Bacteria; phylum Bacillota; class Clostridia; order Oscillospirales; family Acutalibacteraceae; genus CAG-488. Next base: position 18,080 of record DKDP01000015.1, read on the forward strand.
CGGCGACGGAGAAATTAAACTTGCCGCAGGCAGAAATATTTCTTTTCAGAATAATTCCAAAAGAATTACGGAAAAAATGCGTAAGGTTCTGTCGAGCGATGTTGACGGCCTTATGATCGGTATTGCCGATATTTTTGATGACTGCAAGCAATTCGACGATTCTACCCGTGACTACTGGAAGAAGCATCTTGCACGGTTTAGGGGAGTATGGTATAAGTACCTCATAAAGGGAAAAAAATACTATAATGCCTCTATGACACGTCAATATATCGGCCTCAGACACAAGGAAGAAAGCGGAGAAATATTCGAGCATATCAAGAAAATATGGGACGGAAGAGACGTTGTTATTATTGAGGGAGAGAAAAGCCGGCTCGGCGTCGGAAACGATCTTCTCGATAACGCAAAGTCTGTTAAACGTATTCTCGGGCCGTCGAGACAGGCGTTTTCAAAATATGACGAAATACTTGAAGAGGCAAAAAAGATTGACAAAAACTCGCTGATTCTTTTGGCTCTCGGTCCGGCGGCGACCTGCCTTGCTTACGATTTACATATGCTCGGATATCAGGCTGTCGATATCGGCCACGTTGACGTTGAATACGAATGGTATAAAATGAAAGCGAAGCGAAAGGTGCCGATAAAAAACAAAATGGTTCACGAGGCCGTTGTTAATGAAATCGGAGAAATGCACGACACGGAATATGAAAATCAGATAATCGCAAAAATAGTATAAAACCCGGAAACAGATCGGAGGACAAACCTTCGGTCTGTTTTGCATTTGATTTCAAAACAGCAATATTTACTTTAATATTAAAGATAAATGTTAAAATTTTGTCGATTTCGCTGTCTAAATGCTTGACAATAAGACTGAAAATGACCTATAATAAAAAGGACTTTAAGGAGTTATTAAATTAATATATTAATTGGGAGGATTATGATGAGCAAGAAAACCGTATTTTTGACCGGTGCATCCGGTAATATGGGCTATGCAGGTTTCAAGGAGATCTATAAGAGAAAGGATAAGTACAATCTTGTTCTTCTTCTCAGAAACAGCGAAAAGAACCATATTAAATTCAAGGATTATGAAAATGATCCGGCAGTTAAAATCATTTGGGGCGATCTGACAAACTACGATGACGTTCGTAAGTGCGTTACAGGTTCGGACATTGTTCTTCACGTAGGCGGTATGGTATCTCCGGCTGCTGACTATTTCCCGAGAAGAACGATCAAGACGAACACAACCGCTATGCAGTACATTGTTGATGCCGTTAAGGCTCAGCCGAATCCCGATGCAATCAAGGTTGTTTACATAGGTACAGTTGCCGAGACAGGTGACCGTAACCCGCCCATCCATTGGGGCAGAACGGGTGACCCGATCAAAATCAGCATCTACGACCACTATGCGGTAAGTAAGGTAAGAGCCGAGCACATCATCGCTGAGTCGGGACTTAAATATTGGGTATCCCTCCGTCAGTCGGGTATCCTTTATCCGGGTATCCTTAAGAACATTGACCCGATTATGTTCCACGTACCGATCAACGGAGTTCTTGAGTGGGCTACAATCGAGGATTCGGGACTTCTTCTTGCAAATGTCTGCGACGATTCCGTTCCCGAGGACTTCTGGAGAAAGTTCTATAACATCGGTTCGGGCGAGCAGTACCGTATTACAAACTTTGAGTTCGAGGAGTATCTCCTCGGTGCAATCGGTATGGGTTCACCGAAGAAGCTCTTTGCTCCGAACTGGTTCATTCTCAAGAACTTCCACGGTCAGTATTATGCCGATTCCGATAAGCTCGAGAATTATCTCCACTTCAGACACAATGTTCCGATCAAGAAGTATTTTGACGATATGTCAAAGACTCTTCCGAAGTTCTATAAGCTCTCAAAGCTCGCTCCGGGCGGACTTGTTAAGAAGTTCCTGATGGAGGGACTTGCAAACAAGGAAGTATTCGGTACAATGAACTGGATCAAGAACAGAGTTCCCGAGCGTATCAGCGCATACTACGGCTCATATGAGGATTGGAAGAACATTCCCAAGACATGGGATAAGTTCGAGATCAAAAAGGCTTCTATGACTCCGACATATCTTGATCACGGCTATGATGAGAGCAAGCCTCAGTCAGAGCTTGACCTCGAGGATATGGAGAAAGCCGCAGAGTTCAGAGGCGGTAAGTGCCTCAGCGAGAGTATGACAAAGGGCGATCTTTACACACCGCTCAAGTGGCAGTGCGCATTCGGTCATACTTTTGAAATGACTCCGAACCTCGTTCTCAACGGCGGTCACTGGTGCCCCGAGTGCGATCCTATTCCGTGGAACTACGACGAGATCGCAAAGAAGAATCCGTTCTTCGCTCAGGTATGGTATCCGAACCACACCAAGGACGAGCACAATGTCTACGGTATGGATATCTTTAAGGATTTCAATGAGAAATAAAATCTATTTTTAATAGGAGAGGTTAAATATGAAAAAAACAGTAGTAACCTGCGTTACGGCTTTACTTTGCGTAATTGCAGTCTGCGTTTCATCCGTTCTCGGCACAAACAAGCTCGCCGACGCTAAGGTTGAATCGGCAAAATATGCTCCCGCTTCGTCGTCTTCAAGCGGTAACGGCGGATCAACGGTAAACGACGGTTCGGGCGATGTTACTCCCGCAGATCCTTCTGCCGACGGCGAAACTCCGACCGATCCTGCAACAGGCGAGCCGGACAGCACAGCCGCAGATGCGAATAACAGCAACCCCGCAACACCGAGCGCAGGCGGAAACACAAGCGGCGGTTCTTCGACTAACAAGCCTGCATCTTCAAAGCCCTCAACTCAGGCTGAGATTCTTAACTATTTCAACACTTCGGTTAATAAGGTTAAGACAAGCTCAAAGGGCGGCGTAAAGAACTACGAGAAGAATACACAGGCAGGTACGTTCACACTTAAAGGAACACTTAAGAGCTTCTCAGGCGTTATCAACTCGCTTGTTGAGAAGAATATGGGTGAGAAGAAGGGCGACACAAACCGTAAGCTCTCAAAGGCAGATATGAAGGCTCTTTTCCCGGTAGAGAACGAGAATTGGTCATCAAAGCTCACAACAGCTAATATTTCAAACGCAACTTTGGTTGAGAAGAGCGGCAAGTATGTTGTTACAATCAATGTTAAACCCGATGCGGCTTCCACAAATCCGACTCACGGAGCAGGCAACCACGGTAAGGCATTCAGCATTGTTCAGGTTTCGACGATTCTTGACAACGCAGGTCCGCTTAAGTCAATGCTTGACGGCAACGTAAAGATCGCATACCGTAACGGCAAGATCGTTGCAACAATTGATCCTAAGACAGGAAACCTTACACACATCAATTACTATTATGTTTGGGAGCTTGACGTAACTGTTGCAGGTAACAACGTTAATGCACCGTTCGGCATCGAGTCCGATTTCAACATCAACTGGTAAATTTAGAAAGGATAACAGGGCATCGGAAACGGTGCCCTATGGGTGAACATTATGAAAGTATTTATGATTGGCGGAACAGGCTTGCTTGGTTCGGCAGCCGCCGCAGAGTTCATTAAAAGAGGTCATTCCGTAAAGTCCGTTGCTCTTCCTCCGCTTCCCGAGGGAGCACCGATCCCCGAGGAGATGGAGCTTGTTTTTGGCAACTATCTTGAGCTTTCCGACGCAGAGCTTACAGAGATGATGACCGGCTGTGACTGTTTTGTTTTCGCAGCAGGCGTTGACGAGAGAGTTGAGTTCCCGGCACCTGTTTACGAAGCATACAGAAAGTATAATATTGAGCCTGTAAGACATCTTCTTACAATCGCAAAGCAGGTCGGCATCAAGAAGAGTGTTATCCTCGGTTCTTACTTTGCATATTTTGCAAAGGAGCATCCCGAGATGGAGCTCACAAAGAAGCATCACTATATCAGAAGCCGTATTGAGCAGGAAGAGGTTGCTCTTTCATTTGCAAAGGACGGCGAGATGGATGTTGCTGTGCTTGAGCTTCCGTATATCTTCGGTACTCAGCCGGGCAGAAAGCCTGTTTGGGTTATCCTTATCGAGCAGCTTACAAATATGGGTAAGACGACGTTCTATCCGAAGGGCGGTACGGCTATGGTAACCGTTCGTCAGGTCGGTGAGGCTATTGTCGGTGCGGCTGAAAAGAACGAGGGCGGCAACGCTTATCCGATCGGTTACTTTAACCTCACTTGGGATGAGTTTCTCCACATTGTTCATAAGGCAATGGGTCAGCCGAACAGAAAGATTATCCACATTGCAAACTGGATGTTTAAGGCTTTCGGCGTTTATATGATGAACGAGTACAAAAAGCGCAATGTTGAGTCGGGTATCAATGCAATTTATCTTGCCGACATTATGTGTATGAACACATTTATCAATAAGAAGTGGAGCGTTTCTCTCGGCGTTCAGGATGATGACATTGAGTCAGCTATCTTTGATTCCGTTAAGCTCTCCGTTGATGCTTTCACAGGCAAGCAGAAGCTCCTTGAGATGAAAGGAGAATAAGCTATGGAGAAAATAAGTCTTATCACAGGCGCAACCGGTCATATCGGTTATGCTCTTTTGAAAGAACTTGTTGACAGCGGCGAAAAGGTGCGTATCCTTATCCGTAAGGATGTTCCCGTATTTGACGGCATCGACTGCGAAAAGGTATACGGCGATGTTACCGATTCGGAGTCGCTTGACAAAGCGTTTGAGGGAGTTGACGTTGTTTATCACCTTGCAGGTGTTATTGATATCAATCCCGGTATGGAGGATCTCACGTGGCGTGTTAACGTCAACGGCACAAAGAACGTTGTAAGAGCCTGCGAGAGATGCAATGTACGCAGACTTGTTTACGCATCGAGTGTTGACGCATTTCCGCCTCTTCCCGATAATCAGGTTATGACCGAGCTTGATCATTTCAGCCCGAAGAATCTTGACGGTACATATGCAAAGACCAAGGCTATTGCAACGCAGTTTGTCCTTGACAATGTTCACGACGGAAAACTTGACGCCGTTGTTGTGCATCCAGGTGCTTGTATCGGACCGTATGACTTCAAGGTTTCCAGCGTCGGTGAAATGGTTCGTATGTTCATCAACGGCAATTTCCCGTGCTCATTGAGCTTCGGTGCATACAACTTTGTTGATGTCCGTGACGTTGCAAAGGGAATGCACGCCGCCGCCGAAAAAGGCAAGAAAGGCGATTGCTATATCCTTTGCGGCGAAATGATCTCGACAGACGGATTCATTAAGGCAGTCGCAAAGGCTTGCGGTAAGAAAGCGCCGTCATTAAAGATGTCATACGGTATGGTAAGACCGTTTGCTCCGCTTATGGAGAAGTATTATTCCATCACCAAGACAACGCCGCTTTTCACCCGTTATTCGATCAGAAAACTTATGTCCAACTGTAATTTCTCAATTGAAAAGGCGAGAAAAGAGTTTGGATATGATCCGATGAGTGTTCAGCAGTCCGTTGACGATATGGTTAAATGGATCAAGGAATACGAGCATAAATAAAATATTATAATCAAAGCTATGAATCATACCACGGTTCATAGCTTTATTTTGTGGATGGGGAATGGAAGTCGGCAGAAACTATAATGGGCGCCCCTTTAGGGGAGCTGTCACGGCTTGTCCGTGACTGAGGGGTTTTCTTAAAATCAGAAAATATTTATTTTAAGCGTGGGCTCCTCCTTCGGGGGAGCTGTCGGCGAAGCCGACTGAGGGAGTAAGATTTTATCAGACTTTAATCTTTATCCCCACCGACTCTGCGAGCCACCTCCCCTTGAATCATCCAAGGGGAGGCTGAACGGTAACGCAAATTCCATAATTATATTTTAAAGTCGGCAGAAACTATAATGGGCTCCCTTTTAGGGGAGCTGGCGGCGCA
>DKDP01000015.1:23998-32874 GCA_002449395.1 Ruminococcaceae bacterium UBA6845
TTATAAAAAGTTTGATGAAATTTATTTTAACCCCTCCGTCTTTGACGCATAGCGTCAAATCCACCTCCCCTGCAAGGGAGGCAAGGAAGATCGGCGCATTTTACACGGTGCGATGTGGGCATCGTACCCTACAAAAAACATTTCTCAACTTTTCTTGAAGAAGTCTGTTTTTTAATTTTATATGTTGAAATAAAACAATATACGTGCTATAATTCTTTACAAAGTGTCCTTTGACAAAGCAACCCTTATGTCGATTGATACAAGAACACTTGTATATTACGATACAAAAAATCAGCGCATAACAAGGAGACTCGATATGAATAAATTTACCGCACCTTCAGTCAGAGAACTGCTTGACAGCGGCGCAGAAAAATACGGCGACGCAACCTTTATTAAGTTTATCAGGGATGAAAAAATAGAGGAGAGAAGTTTCAAAAAGGTACGCAGCGACAGCCTTGCCGTTTGCCGATGGATCCGCAGTCTTTCCGATAAAAGAATGCACATCGCAATTATCGGCAAGTCGAATTATGAATACATAACCTGTCTTTCGGGCATTTTGATAAGCGGCAATGTGGCGGTTCCTTTTGCTCCCGATATTTCCGTTCAGGAGGCGGCTGAGCTTTTTGAACGTGCGGATATTGAGATGGTTCTCTATGAGCAGGACTTTGCGGAGAATGCGGAACAGCTCAAAAAGATATGTCCTTTCCTTAAATTTGCCGTTAATCTCGGCGATCTTGACGCTTTTAATAAGATATACACCGACTATTCGGACGATTCGGAGTATGCTCATCTTTCTGATATTGCCGTTGACAAGAATGCCTGCTGCGTGATTATCTTCACCTCTGGTACAACGGGCGTCAAAAAGGGTGTTGAGCTTTCAACCCTCGCTCTCGTCGGCAATATTATGTATCACGACTATTGCACAGACATTTTTCTTCCGAACGACGTTTCACTTTCGGTTCTCCCGATGTATCATATCTATTGCTTCTCGGGCGACTATATCAAGAATCTCAAGGATGGCTTGCAGGTCTGCCTGAACGGCTCGATGATGGATTTGATCAAGAATCTGAAGATCTTTGAACCCAAGGTTGTCCGTGTCGTTCCGATGATCGCTCAGACGCTTTTGCAGAGGGTCAAGGCCATCCTTGCAAGAAATCCCGAAACAAGCGTAAAGGACGCCGTTACTCAGGTCTTCGGAAGAAACATAAAGTGGCTCATCTCGGGCGGCGCATACCTCAATCCCGAGCTTATTGACGAGTATGAAAAGCTCGGAATTTACCTCAGACAGGGCTACGGTATGACCGAGGCTGGATGCAGAATTTCCGTTCCCGACAACACGGCTTCAAGAGAATCGGTCGGAAGAGTTACCGATGTCTGCACTGTTCGTATTCAGAACGGCGAGATTCAGGTTAAGACACCGACGGTTATGCTCGGTTACTATAAAATGCCCGAGGAAACGAAAAAAATGTTCACTGAGGACGGTTGGCTTAAAACGGGAGATATCGGTGAGCTTACGCCCGACAATCAGCTCTTCATAACCGGCAGAGTTAAGAATCTTATCATTCTTTCAAGCGGCGAGAATGTTTCTCCCGAGGCGATCGAAAAGAAGTTTGCCGATAATCAGCTTGTCAGCGAGGTCCTCGTATTCGCCGAAAAGGACAGAATTATTGCGGAAATTTATCCCGATTATGAGTATGCAAAGCTCGAGGGTATTGATGACATTCAGGCAGAGCTTGAAAGCTCAGTTGACAGAATGAATAAAACCGCAAAGCCCTCTCACATTATTTCCGAGGTGCGTGTTCGCACAGAGCCGCTTGAAAAAACGGGCAGCGGTAAAATAAAGAGAAAAGAAACAAAAATATAATTTTCTGTAAAATAATCCGAAAGGAATGACGAAAATGCCGAGTGTTAATAAACCTGTTTATCCGCTTATTCCTCCGCAGGAAATGATTCAGTATATGCTGAAATACAGCTTTTTCCATAAGCAGGTTACTCAGATTCCGGACTCAATTATTGTTACGAAAAAAATTGATTTTAATAAAATGACGGAAGCGTTTAATATTGAAATTGAACGCAATGACTGTCTCAGACTTTGTTTTTTTAAGAGAAACGGCAAGATTATGCAGTATTTCCGTGATCCGTACAGGATCGGCAATGTGCCTGTTTATGAGTTCGGCTCCGACGAGGAGAGGGACAAGGTTCTGACGGCGGACGCACAGACTCCAGTAAGAATGTTAAAGGGTGAGATATTCAGACTGAAATATTTCAAGACCCACGACGGAAGATACGGCATATATTTCAATGTTCATCACCTCGTTATGGACAATGCCGCCGCATTTGTTTTCTTCAGCGATCTGCTTGCCGTTTATGATCATATCACCGAGGGCAAGCCGATGCCGAAGCCGCTCGGAAGCTATGAGGAAAGAATCAAAAAAGAGCTTGCATATGTCGAAAATAAGAGCAACCTCGATAAGGAAAAGAAAGCCTATACCGAGTATATAACGAAAAACGGCGAGCCCCTTTATCTCGGCGTTGAGGGACCGAAGCTCCTTGAAGCCGAGCGCAGGAAGAAAAAGGATCCGAGCATTATGGCACCGTCGCTTTTCGATCCGATCCACGATAAAGCGGAGCTTACCAAGAGAATGGTTCCGCTTGAATTGAGCGAAAAGGTGTTCAAATTTATGGAGGATAACAATGTAAGCGGCGAGTGTCTCGTTCAGCTTGCAATGAGATTCCATCTTTCAAAAATCAACAACGGTCATCTTGATACATATTTTATCTCTCTTTGCAACAGGCGAAGAACACTTCCCGAAAAACGATCGGGCGGTACGGTAACGGCTCCGTTGCCGTGGAGAGTTCACCTTGAAGAGGACGATACTTTCTCCGACGCTCTCGGCAAAATGGCAGAGGCTCAGGTCTGGGCGTTCCGCCATATGGATTATCCGTATCTTGAATACAGAGATCTGCAAAGGGAGCTGTTCAATTATTCTGCCGCCGCCGCATCGTCAACAATGATGTTCTCGTGGTTGCCGATTGACGAAAAGTCGATGAACGGCTGGGACTATGAATATGTCGGTTACGGCCTCGGCAGGTATATTATGGTGCTTTACACATTTGCGATGAAAGACGTTCACAGCGGTTGCCTTAAAATCAGCTATCTTCACAGGACGAAATTCGTCAGCATTGAGGATATCGAATCGCTCCACAGGGGTACTATTAAAGCGCTCGAGATCGGAATAAGCAATCCGAATATCACCGTTAAGGAACTGCTTAAAAAAATGTAAGAGAGGTTTATTGATATGCTTGAAACAATAAAAAGTATTATTTGCAATTATATTGATATTGATCCCGAGGAGATAACAAAGGATTCAAAGCTCAGATCGGACATCGGACTCAATTCATTTGATATGGTTAATGTTGCGGTTGACCTTGAAAATGAATACGGCGTTTCCGTTGACAGTAAGGAGTTCGGCGGAATAAAAACCGTCGGCGATCTTATGAAATATATTGAGTCAATTAAATAAATAACGAAGCTGTGATGATTTTTTGTTTCATCACAGCTTTGTTGTTTGTGCATTTATGAAAGAAAACCAAGGCAGACCTTAACGGAATGCCTTGGCTTTTTGTCAGTTTATTTCCAGATGAACCAGATAAGAACATAACCTGTCATTACTGCGGCGAGGGTGAAGGGAACGCCGTATTTCATAAAGGTTGTTGACTTAACCTCGTAGCCCTCTTTCTTGAGAATGCCGATACCTGCAATGTTTGCGCTTGCGCCGATCGGGGTAAGGTTGCCGCCGAGCGTTGCGCCGCAAAGAAGTCCGTAATAAAGCAGCTTCGGATCCATTCCCATATCCGTGGCGATAACGGGCACGATTGTGAGCATCGTTGCCGTGTAAGGAATGTTGTCAATGAACGCAGAGAGAATAACCGATATCCAGACAATTATTGTGTAGATAATAAATTCAGATCCCGAGCCGAGCTGAGCAATTGCGTTGCCGATAACGTCGATTACGCCTGCGCTCTTGATTCCGCCGATAACAACGAACAGACCCGTGAGCAGTGCAATTGTGTAATAGTCAATTTCCTTAAACGTTGCCTTAACAATGTCATAATTCTTTTTGAAGAACACTTCTCGGATTATACCGATTACAAAGAATCCGATACAGATAAGTCCGTTCGTGATCTCAGGCTTATAGAACTGACCCTCGGCTGCCGCATCCTTATAAGGGATGAATGAAGCGGCAATCAAGAGAACGATTGTGCCGACAAGGAGGAATGTCGGAAATTTATCCTCGACCTTTGTTCTTGTGTTGAACTCGATTTTTGCATTGTCCTTGCGGAACATAAAAAGAATAATCAGTGCACTGACAACTGCACCTGCCTCAACAACCCAGAACATACCGGGCTTGCCGCTGTCAACGAAGAAGTCGGAAAAGTCGAGATTTGCCGCCTTGGCAAGGAGAATAGAGGTTGTGTCGCCGACAAGCGTTGCGGCACCCTGAAGATTTGACGATATCGCAATACAGATGATCGACGGAACAGGGGAGATGTTCACCTTTTTGCAGAATGCGAGAGCAACGGGAGCGATCATAAGCACCGTTGCAACATTATCTACGAAAGCAGAAACAATTCCCGCAAAAAGTGAGAGACATACGATTGCCCATTTGACGTTCGGCATCTTTGAGATCAGAACGTCGGACATAAGCTGCGGCATTTTTGATTCGATGAAAAGGTACACCGTTCCCATCGTACCGGCAATCATCATAATTACGTTCCAGTCGATTTCTGAAAGCGCCTGACTTACGCCGTAGGAATAGGTTGCACTGCCGACATTGAAAAATCCGCTGCCGAAAAGGTCGGGTGAAGCCGATGCGATAGTGCCGAGTGTGATGAAAATAAGCGCCGAGCCTATCGCAACATAGGGTCTGATTTTCTGAAACGCCATCATCAGTATGTAGGTAACGGCGAAGAGAATCAGGGCTGTGATCGTGATTGGGTTCATTGTTTACACTCCTAAAATTATTTCGGGCAGAATCAAAAAAAGACAGAATCCATAGCGGATCCTGTCTTGAAAGACCAAAGTATAAAAGGTCAATATAACCCGAAACAAATAGAACATAACGTTCTATGACAGACTCCACCACTTGTTGCCGGGTAATCCCGACTCAATCGAGTTACCGTATGATTATAACATATTTATTCAGACTGTCAAGGAAAAATGCCTAAAAAAGCGAATTATTTACAGATTTTAATTGACAAAATATTATCAATAAATATTTCGTTTCTGTCGTCAAGTATGAGCTTGCGCTCGATCTCATCAATTCTTCTGACCAAGCAGAGGCGGGTGAGTATCGCACCGCCGTCCTTCCTGCCGTCGGGGCGGAAAAATGTCAGATCAACAGCCGTTTCCTTTTGCGGATTATCCCGTATTTCAAGAAGAACACGGTTGATTTTCTCCTTTTCGGATTCCTCAAGCTCCGGCTTCGAATCCGTCAGTCTTGCTGTCTCCTCAATTTCATCGTCAAGTCCCGTTATCGCCGCAAAGGGGGCAAACTGTGCCGCTCGCGCACTTCTTGACATCTGCGGCCGTTTGACCGAAACGTGATGGGGGAGATTGATTATATCGTCGTATTTCATTTAAGCCTTGTGACCTCCGATCTGACGGTTGCGTTCGAGCGCCGTTGCGCCCTTTTCAAGGTTCATTCCCTTTATAATTGCATTTTTTCCGTATTTTTTCTTGATTTTCACAATTGCATCCTGCATACTTTTTTCTTTCTTCAGACCGCTTTCTTCTTCCCTGAGCTTTTCGGCATCGGTGAAAAAGTCAAGCTGAACATAATCGGAATTTCTCTCTGCGTCGGATTCGGTCATTATGTGATTGGCAACGATATACATTCTCCGAACAAGAAGATTTTTGTCAACGATTCTGTCAAAAAGGCTCATCGCCGTTTGAATAATCAGCTTTGTCGATGCCGTATATCTGCCGATATTTTCACTGCTGTGCGCCGTTTTCGGTATCTTTCTGCCGTAGCGGTCGGTTTCGACGGCACCCGTGTAGTTATTTTTCAGACTTTCAATATCATAGCCGACGGTCAGAACGATCTGGTCGGTAACAAGCCGTTTCTCAACAAGATCGAGCGACAGCAGATCCGCCATTTCCTTGAGGACAAGCCGTGCTTTTGAAAATTCATAAGGCTCCTGGAGTACCTGACCTGAGCTCAGACTGCTGCTTTCGGGACGGTATGACCTGATATCGGAGATCTCGGTAGGCTCCCAGCCCCAGGCGTGGTCGATCAGCAGCTCCGCATTTACACCGAAGAGCTTGTAGAGGAGATCCTCGTTATAATAGTCCGTGGCTTTGCCGACAGAACAGCGGGCAACATCGCCCATTGTGTAAATTCCGTGCGCCTCAAGTTTTTTGGAAATTCCTCTGCCGACACGCCAAAAATCCGTCAGCGGTCTGTGATCCCAAAGAATACGGCGATAGCTCATCTCGTCAAGCTCAGCAATTCTCACGCCGTTTTTGTCGGGCGGCGAATGCTTTGCGTAAATATCCATCGCAATTTTGCAGAGATAAAGATTTGTCCCGATTCCTGCCGTTGCGGTGATTCCCGTTGTGTCGAGAACATCAAGAATCATTTTCATTGCAAGCTCGCGGGCGGAGATTTTGTATGTCTTTAAATACTTTGTTGCGTCGATAAAAACCTCGTCGATCGAATATACGTGGATATCCTCGGGAGCAATATATTTGAGGTAGACATTATAAATCTGTGTGCTGACTTCCATATAATGCGCCATTCTCGGCGGTGCGGTGATAAAAGCAAGCTCGGCGTCGGGTTCTTTCTTTAATTCGGAATCAAACACCGATTCGTGGGTAAAGCTATGCTTAGGCGCTTTGAATTTTCTGGTTGCGTTCACCTCACGAACCTTTTGGATAACCTCAAAAAGCCGTGCCCGTCCGGGGATGCCGTAGGACTTCAGAGAGGGGGAGACCGCAAGACAGATTGTCTTTTCGGTTCTTGTGGGATCGGCAACAACGAGATTTGCGTCAAGCGGATCAAGGCCTCTGTCAACACATTCGACAGAAGCATAGAATGATTTAAGGTCAATTGCAAGGAAAGCTCTTTTTGACACCGACAGCACCACCAAGATAGATATTAGATTTCAGATGTTAGATTTTAGACAGAAGTTTATCGCATCTAAAATCCAACGTCAGACATCCGATGTCTACATTATACCACCGAACAAACGTTCGGTCAATAAAATTACTTAAAATTTTTGTGATAAAAATTTAACAATCTAACCGACAAGACAACATAGTGCACAAAAAGCGACTTGTCAGATTGTGTATTTTGTCGCATCGAATCTTGACAATAAAACGAAATAAAACTATAATATTAGTGTTTTCAGAAATTTTGAAAGGATGAACAGTATGAATGAATATATCAAAAGAGTTCTTTCCGATGTAAGGGAGAAGAATGCTTCCGAGCCTGAATTTGTTCAGACCGTTGAAGAAGTTTTCAAGTCAATCGAACCTGTTGTCGAGAGACATCCCGAGTATGAAAAGAACGGACTTCTTGAAAGACTTGTTGAGCCCGAGCGTATGTTCTCGTTCCGTGTTGCATGGGTTGACGATAACGGCAAGGTTCAGGTCAACAAGGGTTATCGCTGCCAGTTCAACGGTTCTATCGGACCTTACAAGGGCGGACTTCGTTTCCATCCGAGCGTTTATTCGGGAATCGTTAAGTTCCTCGGTTTTGAGCAGATTTTTAAAAACAGCCTTACCGGACTTCCGATCGGCGGCGCAAAGGGCGGTTCGGATTTTGATCCCAACGGCAAATCGGATGCAGAAATTATGCGTTTCTGCCAGGCTTTTATGAACAATCTTTACAGATTTATCGGTCCCGATATCGATGTTCCCGCAGGTGACATCGGTGTCGGCGGACGTGAGATCGGTTATCTTTACGGTCAGTACAGACACATCAAGGGCGTTTTTGAGAACGGTGTTTTGACAGGTAAGGGTCAGAGCTACGGCGGATCGAATATCCGTCCCGAGGCAACAGGCTACGGTGCTGTTTATTATGCCGAGGAGGTTCTTGCTCACTTCGGAGAGAAGATTGAGGGCAAGACAATCGCCATCTCGGGCTTCGGCAACGTTGCATGGGGCGTTGCGAAGAAAGCCGCTCAGCTCGGCGCAAAGGTTGTAACAATTTCCGGCCCCGACGGATATGTCTATGACAAGGACGGAATTTCAACCGATGAGAAGATCGAATATCTTCTTGAAATGAGAGCTCACGGAACAGGCAAGGTCAAGGACTATGCCGACAAATTTAACGGCGTCGAGTATTTCCCGGGCGAGAAGCCGTGGGGCGTCAAGGCGGATATCGTTATGCCGTGTGCAACTCAGAATGAGGTTGACCTCGAAGAGGCAATGAAGATGATCAAGAACGGCGTAAAGTATTATGTTGAGGTTTCAAATATGCCTACAACCAACGATGCGCTTGAATATCTTCAGGAGAACGCAGTTGTAGCTCCGTCAAAGGCTGTTAACGCCGGCGGTGTAGCCGTTTCCGCTCTTGAAATGAGCCAGGATTCAATGCGTTACAGCTGGTCTGCGGAAGAGGTTGACGAGAAGCTCAGAGAGATTATGAAGAATATCTACACCAATTCCGTAAATGCCGCAGAGGAGTACGGCTGCGGCTATAACCTCGTTGCAGGCGCAAATATTGCAGGCTTCCTCAAGGTTGCCGACGCAATGATGCAGCAGGGTATTTTCTAATAAAGTTAAAATTGTTAGGGGGGCGGATTATTTCGCCCTCTTTTTGTTTAAAGTCAGCAAAAATTGCAGCTTGGCGCCCCTTTAGGGTAGCGCA
>DKDP01000037.1 GCA_002449395.1 Ruminococcaceae bacterium UBA6845
CCCCTTGAGGGGAAGCTGTCGCTTAGCGACTGATGAGGTGGAAAGCATCAAGTCTGATACCGCCGAAACAAAGAGATAAAATCTTGCCACCTCATCCGAGCGGCGCAATTCGCCGCCCACCTTCCCATCAAGGGGAAGGCTGTAAAAAGTCAGCAGGAACTATCTCGGTGCTCTTTTAGGGGAACCGGCGGTGCAGCCGTCTGAGGGGGTTGCTGATTGTATGATGAAATTCAAAGCAAGGGGTTGAGAAAATATGAGTAAACCTGCAAAAATAATAATTTCAACAGTCTGTATTATCCTTATCGGATTATTCACAGTCGGCGGAATTGCGCTTATCCTCGGAATGTCGATAACCGATACTGCGAGAAAATATGAATCGGAGATAAAAAAGGACCTGCCTTACGATGCAGGTCAAAACACATATAAATTCGGTCTGCTTGACGAGATTGAATATACAGAATATATGTCCGATAAAATTACGGTTCAGTCATTAACAGAATCGGGACTTTTTAAAACGGTCTCCGATAAAAGCAAGGATAAAATAAAATCTTTCATTGATAAGTTTACAACTCAAGCCGCCGAGACATATGACAACTTCTTCCTCGGCAATAAAATCTATTCTCCGGTTATGCTGTCAACGGCTGATGTCGATGTAAACGACTGCTGTTTTATTTATGAAAACGGAGATGATTATCTGCTGTTTTATTACGACAGTCAAAGCGGTATACTTTATAAAATGAAGCGACATAAGCTGAAAAGCATTTATGGCTTACAGGAGGAAACACAATGACAGTTAAAATCAAAAAGAGCCGTTTAATTTACCTCGGCTTATTCATCTTACTTTTCGTGTGTGAACTGCTTATTGCAAAGTTTTATTTCTCCGATTTCGTAAGGTCATACCTCGGAGATGTGCTTGTTGTTATTCTGCTTTGGAGCTTTGTGCGAATCTTCATTCCCGATAAAATCGCACTTCTGCCGCTGTGGGTGTTTATCTTTGCCTGTCTCATTGAAACAGGTCAGTATTTCAACTATACCGAGCTTTTGGGTGTCAGTGACAATCCCCTGCTCTGCACATTGATGGGAACGTCGTTTGCGTGGGGTGATATTCTTTCTTACCTCGCAGGCTGTGCCGTATGCGGAATTGTTGAGATTGGCAGATATAAAAGGAACAATTCAATATAAAAATTAACCTCCCGATGATCCGAAATGAGATCAACGGGAGGTTATATTTATTTTACCGATCCGATTACAAACGAACCGTCCTGCGATGTTGAACCGCCGACATTTGAGAAGTGCACATACGCTCCGTAATGCGAAAGATCGGAAATTCTGATGTGTACGTTATCGCCCGATTCAAGGTCGATTATTGCGGTAAAATATTCCGTTTCACCGGGCAAAATCTTACCTATGCTTTGATTTGTCTCAACCTCTTCCCTGTCGGTTCCGATATATACGCTCGGATCGTCATAAATCGGAGCAACACCGACATTCTTCACGCCGACTCGGACATACGCCTTGCCGAAAAGATTCAGAACCTGAATCTTGCTGACATAAAAATCATATCCGAGCTTTGCGGACGCCTCTTTTGCTGTTTTAATCTCATCCTCGCTGAGGTTACCTGTAAAGGCTCCCGTCATCATCAGCCACGAGCAATGTGTCTTATCGACGCACTCGTCATAGTCCTGAAAATCATCCGTTACCTCCCCTTTCAGAAAGTTTTCCTGACCCTCGGGGCGGAACTCGCCGCCGATCGGCTGAGTTTTCCAGACATTTGTTTTCAGAGCCCGTTTTAGCTGATTATAGAAAAAATATTTTTCATCGGAATTAATTGTACTGTACGTAAACGAATCGTCGTGAAATCCGATCTGACCGTTATTCGATCCTGGTGTTCCGGGATAACGGGTAAGGATCTTCGTATGCTGAAAATAAAATTCAAAAGCGTGAAGAATCTGCCTTTTCTGCCTATCCGTAGCCATAGCCTGCTTGATTTCACTGCAAACGTGCCATTCACCCCAATGACCGATAAGACCCGTCGTGATATATGCGATTCTGCGGTCACCGTCATAGTTGAGCGCAAGCTGATCTATAAAATAGAGCAAAAAATCAATGAGCTTTTGGTCGCTGTAATCGGGGCTTATTCCGCCGCCGTACTCGGTGTATTCATATTTTTTTACGCCCATATCCCATATGTACTGCGGAACGGCGCATTCCTTGTCGGGATAATCAAGATACACACGCAGAGCCGCCTGATGACCTCTTCTTGCAATTGTTTCGAGCTTACGCTCAAGACCCTCACGCAAGGTAAGCGTTCCGTCATCGGCAACAAGGTCGGTCATCGGAATATAGAGCCATTCCATACTGTACGGCACAGAATCGTCTGCGCCCTCCTCGCTGTAAAACGGCATAAAGCCTTTCATCGGATTTCCGTAAGCGGTCTCATACTCAAGCTCCGTCGCAGTGAATCCCGAGAAATTTCCGCAGATCAAAGCAAGGCAAAGCGTCAGAACATTAAGCCTTGCAAGTATTTTAAAAATAAAATTCATATACATCCTCCTTTTTTAAATATAATACATTTTTTTGAGCGTCGGGTCAATATACAATATAAATTTTATTTTTCTTAAAATTACTTAAACAAATCTTACCTTATATTTTCTGAGCCAATAATCGAACTGTATGAAATAGGCTATTGTCTGCGGAGTTGTCATAAGCTGACCGTACCAAGGCTGGCTCTTGTTCTCGGTCAAAAGCTCTGTAAGCTTATCCCTTTTGATAAAGTCAAGAAGCGGCGAATCTCCGTTGTTGATAATCGCCTGTAAGCGTGATGAAACGGCGGCAAGATAATTCGGATTATGAGTTTTCGGATAAGGACTTTTTTTGCGCCAAAGCACCTCATCGGGCAAATATCCCCTCATCGCCTCACGCAGAAGCCCCTTTTCGTAACCGTTGTGATCCTTCATTTCCCACGGCACGTTGTAAAGATACTCTACTATCCTGTGATCGCAGAACGGAACTCTGACCTCAAGCGAGGAGTACATACTCATCCTGTCCTTGCGGTCAAGCAGTGTCTGCATAAACCAATCAAGATTGAGCTTCATCATCTGTGCTGTTTTCAGATCGTCCTCGTTCATACCGTTGTAAAGCGGCGCACTGTCCGCCGTGAGCTTATATCTTGTATAAACGTATTCCGAACCGTTTACTTTTTGAGCAAATTCATCCTTTAAGAATGACATTCGATAGTCGGTCGACTGCGCCCAAGGGAAGCCCTCGGACGATCGGATCGTTTTATCCCTGTACCACGGGTATCCGCCGAAGATTTCATCGGCACACTCGCCCGATAAGGCAACCGTTCCGTACTCCTTGATTGCCTTACACAATAAAAGCATTGAAGCATCAACGTCAGCCATTCCCGGCAGATCACGTGCGTCAACCGCCGAATATAACGCATCAACCAGCTCATCGGTATCAATTACAATCCAATGGTGCTCACCGTCAAGATATTTATCCATAATACGAATAAATTCCGGATCGGAATTGGGCTGAAACTTCGATTTTTTGAAATATTTATCATTGTCCTTATAGTCAACGGAAAAAGTATGGAGTACCTCTCCCCTTTTTTTGAACTCCTCGTTTGTGACCGAGGAAATAAGGCTTGAATCCAGTCCGCCCGAGAGGAACGTACAAAGCGGAACATCGGAAACAAGCTGTCTTTTAATTGAATCCGTAACAAGGAATCTGACCTTTTCAACGGTTTCGTCAAAGCTGTCGGTATGCTCATGCGCCTCGACATTCCAATATCGGTGAATCGTCAGTCCGCCGCTGTCGTATATCGCATAATGAGCAGGTCTTATCTCGCTTATATTTTTAAAAACACCGCAGCCAGGGGTACGTCCCGGACCGATCAGCATAATCTCCGAAAGCGATCTCATATCCATCAGCGGCTCAATTTCGGGGTGCTCAAGGAGCGCTTTAATCTCGGATGCGAAAACGAATCCGCTCTTGCAAATCGAATAAAAAAGCGGCTTAACTCCCATTCTGTCCCTTGCGACGAACAGTCTCTTTGTATCGTGCTCCCATACGGCAAATGAAAAAATACCGTTAAACAGATCCAGACATTTTTCCCTGTACTCAACATACGCCTTCAGCACTACCTCGGTGTCCGAATGGCTGAAAAAATTATATCCTCTGATTTCAAGTCCTTTTCTGATTTCATCTGTATTGTAAAGCTCGCCGTTGTAACAGAGTGTAAATACAGCGCCGTCAACAGCGTATGTCATCGGCTGTTTTCCTCTTTCTATGTCAACTACGGCAAGACGTCTGTGCATAAGAACGGCGTCGTGAGAAAAATATTCTCCGTGCTGATCGGGTCCTCGTGAAAACAGCTTGTTTTGCATATTATAAAAATGGCTTTCATATTTTGCAATATCCTCCGTAAAGGAGACCTGTCCGCAAATTCCGCACATAAAATCACCTCATTTTCTTCCCTTTATATTTCTCTCTTGTCGCAATTCCGCCCCTGATATGGCGCTGTGCTTTGTTAATATCAAGTATTTCCCTTACCTCCCGACATAATCCGGGATCAATTTCCTCGAGCTTTTGCGTTACGTCGGTATGTACCGTTGATTTTGATATTCCGAAAACCTTAGCGGCGGCTCTGACAGTCGACTTGTTTTTAACGATATATTCGCCGAGTTCAACCGAACGAATCCGAGCTATCTCATTCAAAAGAAAAACCTCCCGAATTTACATATCGCTAATTGATATGCTCGGGAGGTTTAAAATATTCATTCAATTGTCTCTATATCATACGGAGTCGTCTGGTATACGAAATAGTTGAGCCAGTTCGAATAGAGGAGATTTGCGTGTGCACGCCACGAAACAACCGGATCCTTTGTCGGATCGTCATTCGGAAAATAATTCTTCGGGATATCAATATCAAGTCCCTTTTCCTTGTCCCTCAGATACTCGTTTTTAAGCGTGTCACGGTCATACTCGGAATGACCCGTAATAAAAATCTGCTTTCCTTTGTTCGTCGAAATTGCATAGACGCCCGTTTCGGGTGAGGAAGCAAGAATTTTCAAGCCCTTGACTTTCTTTATATCCTCCGTACGAACAGTTGTATGCCTTGACTGCGGGACCATAAAGGTTTCGTCAAAGCCACGGAACAGCATTGAACGCTTGTGGTCAACCCTGTGTGGGAAAATACCGAAATATTTTTTCGGCAAAGGGATTTTCGGAATACCGTAATGATAATAGAGTCCCGCCTGAGCGCCCCAGCAGATGTGGAATGTGCTTGTGACGTGAGTCTTGCTCCACTCCATGATCTTGCAAAGCTCGTCCCAGTATTCGACCTCTTCAAACTCCATATTTTCAACAGGCGCACCGGTAATTATCATACCGTCGTACTTGTTGTGCTTAATCTCTTCAAAAGTCTTGTAGAAAGCGAGGAGATGTCCCTCTGATGTGTTCTTCGACTTGTGCGAGGTCGTATACATCATTTCCATCTCGACCTGAAGCGGAGTGTTTCCGAGCAGTCTTGCAAACTGTGTTTCGGTTTCTATTTTCTTTGGCATTAGGTTTAACAGCAGAATCTTCAGCGGTCTGATATCCTGCTTAACCGCCCTTTTCTCCGTCATAACGAATATGTTTTCGTCGTGCAAGGTCTTGACGGCGGGCAGTCCGTTTGGTATTTTAATAGGCATTAGGTATCACACTTCAATCAAACTTTTTCAAGAGCCTGCGCAATGTCCTCAATAAGATCCTGCGCATTTTCAAGGCCGCAGGAGAAGCGAACAAGGTTCGCAGGCACGCCTGCGGCGGCAAGCTCAGCATCATTCATCTGGCGGTGAGTTGCGCTTGCGGGATGCAGACAGCAGGTTCTTGCATCGGCAACGTGAGTTTCAATGGCGGCAACCCTGAGGTTTTTCATAAACTTCTCTGCGGCTGCTCTTCCGCCCTTTATGCCGAAACTGACAACTCCGCAGGAGCCGTTCGGAAGATACTTCCGGGCAAGCTCATAATACTTGTTGCCCTCAAGCGACGGATAATTGACCCACTCGATCTTATCGTGAGAATCAAGGAACTTGGCAACGGCAAGTCCGTTTTCACAGTGTCTGGCAACTCTGACGTGCAGGCTCTCAAGTCCGAGATTGAGCAGAAAAGCGTTCTGCGGAGACTGGATCGAGCCGAAATCTCTCATAAGCTGAGCTGTTGCCTTTGTAATGAAAGCTCCGCCCATTCCGAAACGCTCTGCGTAAACAATGCCGTGGTAGCTGTCATCGGGAGTGCAAAGTCCGGGGAATTTATCGGCGTGTGCCATCCAATCGAATTTACCGGAATCGACGATACATCCGCCGACGCCTGCACCGTGACCGTCCATATATTTCGTTGTCGAATGAGTAACGATATCTGCACCCCACTCGAACGGACGGCAGTTAATCGGAGTTGCAAATGTGTTGTCCACAATAAGCGGAACGCCGTGTTCGTGAGCGGCATTTGCAAATCTTTCGATATCAAATACGGTAAGAGCAGGATTGGCAATTGTCTCGCCGAAAACAAGTTTTGTGTTCGGCTTGAATGCGGCTTCCAGCTCCTCATCACTGCAATCGGGCTCAACGAAAGTAAAGTCGATGCCCATCTTTCTCATTGTAACGGCAAAAAGATTGTATGTTCCGCCGTAAATCATCGACGACGCTACAACGTGATCGCCGCAGTTTGCGATATTAAATACGGCATAAAAAGACGCCGCCTGACCCGACGAGGTGAGCATAGCGGCGGAACCGCCCTCGAGCTCACAAATTTTCTTCGCAACCATATCATTGGTCGGATTCTGAAGTCTTGTGTAGAAATAGCCCTCAGCCTCAAGGTCAAAGAGCTTTCCCATATCCTCGCTTGTATCATATTTATATGTCGTGCTCTGGATTATCGGAATCTGTCTCGGCTCGCCGTTGCCGGGTGTATAACCGCCCTGAACACATTTTGTCTCAATTCTTTTTTCGCTCATTGTAACAAGTCCTTTATATCAGTTTTTTAAGAAATTCAAAGCCTTTCGGCACAGCGGTCAACGGTGTTTCCTGTCCTTCATATTCAAGAGTTACCCATCCGTCGTATCCTGATTCTTTGATCAGGTCAACACATTTTTCAACGGGAACAATTCCGTCACCGAGAACAGAACCGCAAAGATGATTGCCGTCCCTCGTGTCAAAATATCCGTCGGGAGTCGGAACACTCTTATCGGCGTAGTAAAAATCCTTGACGTGTGCATAAACAATATGTTTAACACCGACTTTAACAGCGTCAAGCGGCGTTTCGTCGGCACAAAGGAAGTTTCCTATATCAACAAGCCAGCCGAAATTATCGTCGTTAACCGCATTGATGAGCGCCTCTACCCTGTCGCTCTGCTGACAGTAAAAGCCGTGATTTTCGACGCAGGTTTTGATGCCCTTTGTCTTTGCGTATTCGGTAACTGCCTTACAGCCCTTAGCAAGAGTAGAAAGATGCTTTTCAAAGCCTGTCTTTGAAAATCTTTCACTTTCAAGTCCGATTGTTGCGTCGTGACGCATAGTCTTAACGCCGAGGATTTGAGCAATATCAACCTCGCCTTTAAGCCTCTCTATCTCGGCGTCAACGTCCTTATTAAGGAAGTCTGCGCCGATAGCGTAATTGGAAATCTCCACACCCATTTTATCGGCATAGGCACGAAGCTGTTTTGCGTATTCGATTTTATTCTTTTCGCCCGGATTGATCTCGGCAAATTCAATTCCCTCAAAGCCCATTTCCTTTGCGAGGTCAATTCTCTCGAAATCACTGTTGCCAAGCTGAGAATAGCTGTAACTGCTGACCGAAATTCTCATATCAACCACCCATTTTACCGTTGAGGAACTCAACAGCCTTTCTGATATCCTTTTCGGGGTCGTCGCCGACCTCTCTCTCAATCGTCAGGAAGCCCTTGTAGCCGATGTCCTCAAGCGCCTTGAGATACTCGTCCCAGTTAACACTTCCCTCACCGAGAGGAACCTCGATAAAGCTGTCCGCCGTAACAATGTGCGACTCAACCATACCGTAGATAATGTCCGGATCAACATAGTAATTCTGCTTGCCGTCCTTGGCGTGAGTATGTACGATATAATCCTTAAGGTTATGAACCGCACCCGCAGGATCGTCGCCCGTAACCATTACAAGGTTAGCGGGATCAAGGTTAACTCCCACACCAGTCGAGCCGAGCGAATCAAGGAACTTTTTAAGCGTTGCGGATTTCTCGGGACCTGTCTCAATTGCAAAGTGAGCACCGATATCGTCCGCATAGCGGCTCAGCTCAAAACAAGCCTCCTGCATAATCTTGAATCTGTCCGCATTCTCGTCCTCGGGAACAACGCCGATATGCGTTGTAACAACATCCGTGCCGAGCTCTTTCGCAAGGTCGAGAATCCTTTTTGATTTCTCGACTTTCCAAACATTCTTTTCTGGATCGGTAAATCCGCCTCCGCCGAGATCGCCGCAAAGTGCGGAAATCACAAGACCGTTGTCGGCAACGAGGTTACGAAAATCCGCCCTCTTCTGTCCGACAAGATTTTCGGGAGCCATCTCACCGCTTGTGGAGTAAACCTGAATACCGTTTGCTCCAACCTCGGCAGCCTTTTTGACCGCCGATTTTATGTCAACTCTGAAACTGTCAATAATAACGCCAATCGGGAATCTGTACATAAAATACACTCCTTACAAAATGTTACCTTTAAATTATACATACAAATTATGAATAAATCAATACAAATTGATATTATTTGTTAAACATATAAACAGAAAAAAGCCGCAAACCAAAAGGCTTACGGCTTGGTGACTCATCGGGGATTCGAACCCCGGACACCTTGATTAAAAGATAATATTACCAAATGTGGTCAAAACCGCGTAGAATCAACGATTTCACTGATTATATATTTTGTAATTTACCACTAATTTACCACTTTGAGTCGGCGAAACCGTTTTTTACTGTTTATTTTTATATTTTGCCATCTCTCCGGACAATAGATTTATTGCTTCCGACGTATCTAACTTTTGCATATCAACATAGTATTTGTCCGTCGTTACAGAATTTGAATGGCCCATCAGAGCGGTTGTTTTTCGAACAGGTACATCTAACTCAGCAAGCATTGTTGCATATGTATGTCTTAAATCATACGGACGAAATACTTCAATGTCAATCTTTTTCTTTTTCGTTGGATTGTATTTATTGCTTTTATTATTATAATGAATATCCATATCAAGCAAATATGATTTCCATTTTTTATTTAGTGCGGAGGAAGATAATAACCCTCCTTTTTTATTGGTAAAAATGAGTTCTCTGTTTTTATGCTTCTTTTTATTGCTACTGACCCATTCGCTTAGCGGCTCAGGAATACCGATTCTTCTAAATCTATACTCTGTTTTGGCGTACCCTTGTCTCATCTTTGGTTGCGAACCACTTATCAGTTCGACGGTTTTATTTATATTAACATAGTACAACCCTGATTCTGAATCATAAGCAATATCTCCCCATGTCAAAGCAACGGTTTCTTCCGGCATCAATCCACAAAGCAGCATAAAAAGGCAATACGGCCTTAGCGGGTGGTTAAAATTAAGAACACGATTTATTTCTTCCTTAGTAAGAGCACGATGTTTTGTATTTTCTTTTTGCGATTTAGATTTAACAGTAATACCTTCCGCATAATTAAAAGGAATAAGAAGCTCCCTTTGTGCTCTTTTGAATACAATATTAAGTACATTGATAATTACATTTATGTACCTCTGCGATGGATAATATTTCTTGTCCTTTAACTTCGTATTTGCAAAATCTTTCACACATTCCTCCAAAATTAACGGAGTAATTTCGCAAATCCTATACTTACCAATACGAGAAATTATCTGCTTGGCAGCATATCCATACAAATCCGATGTGCTTGTCGCTACCTCGGATTTTACACTATCGTGCCAGTCAATAATATAATCTGCAACAGTTTGTTCCTCCTTTCCGTCTATTGTAGATTTTATCCTGCCATTAAAATATTTCTTGATTTTATTATCAAGTTCTTCTTCTGTTGGCGCACAAAATCTAACTCCATCAACTTGTCTGCGATAATACTTCTTTTTATTCTTATTTATCATAAAATATTCCCTCCTGTTTAAGGCTGAATTAAGAGAAGCGATTTTAAAACAGTTTTTTGCCTGCCAAATTTTTTCTCTCAAAGGAAATATGTCATTTGAAGATTTGATTTCTTATTTTAAAACAATTTTTGATTAATAATTATTTTAAAATTAAATCAGATTTAAAGTGCCAAAATATTATTTATGAATTTAAGCGTGAAAAGCTCCAAAGTACAAATAATGAGTAAGTAATGCTTAATTGGCAAAAATCCCCCGCAGAAAATGACTGCGAGGGATGAATGCTATGTATTTAGTTTTTCTTAAAGAAAGTGTTTGTGACTATTGCTTTTTCCATTTCATCACTGCTTCTATAATACATCGCATGAATAACTTTCTTAATTTTGTTTGAAGTGTCTTTGTCTAACTTTAATTCCTTTGCGGTGTGATTAAAGTCGCAGGCAAGGATTTCCGACGGCATCATTTCCCATCCCGGGAGTAACAATTCGTTTTCAAAAAAGGAGGAAAAGCTGCCGATAATAACACCCGCCATAATAACGTAACTCTCGTCAATAGCATTACTTTGCAAAAAGTGCTGCCAGTGTACAACGGTCTCGAAGGCTTCTCTTGTCGCCTGGATTCTTTTGTAAAGTTCTGCCTCCGTGATTGCTGTTCGCTTGCAGGTAAATGCCTCAAATTGGTTGACGGTGCAAAGACACGGAACCGCCAGCAACGGCGGCAATGCCTTTGAGATATTTCCGAGATACCTATACATTACATTTAGCGGGACTTTGTTTAATGCAAAAAACCTGTCAAAGTCAATAAATGCATAGTTAGTATCCTTAACATCGTTTACCATAAACATATTGTCGTCATATATTATGCCGTCAAATTTCTTAAAGCTGTTAATGACATTCTCCGCTTTTTCAGGTGTATTCATCCACAATGCTTTACGCTGTACCCGACCGTCGGTAACGGTCATTGTCAATGCTCTTTGCCCGCCCGGGAAATCTTCCCTTGCATCTCTTACCCAAAATACCTCGGTCGTATTTTTTGCCATATCATTAGTAGTTTCTTTCATAAATAATCCTTCTTTCTTTTATATTTTCGGGTTGAAAACCTGTATATTGCCAAGTGCAAAATTCTTTGCGCTGAAACTGCCGGGGTCAACGTCCTTAACTGCTTCCGAAAACTCAAATATTTTTGCATCAAGGTCGTCAATCGCATTGAGAATCATAGCCTCCAAAAAGCAAGGCTGTTTGGCACTGCCGTACTCAAGTTTGCCGTGATGAGATATGAGCATATGTAACACCGCAACACGCACGTAATCTGATAAGTTAAGCTCATCGCACAATTTGTCAATGCGGATAGCGCCCATAACAAGATGACCGAGCAGGTTACCGCTGACTGTGTATGTGCTCTTGGGACCAAGCTCGCACGCCTCAATCTCGTCTATTTTGCCGAGGTCATGCAAAATTACACCGGTCAAAAGCAGGTCACGGTTTACAAACGGATATACCTTGCAAATTGCCAAGGCTGTTTGCATCATGCAGTAGGTGTGATGACAAAGACCGCCGACGCAAGCATCATGCATACTTAGCGCAGCCGGAAAATATTTAAATTTCGTTCTCAACCTGCTGCAAAGCGGTGGATGTAAGCTGTAAAAGCTCTTCATTGTCAAACGAGTAAATAACGTCGTATATCTCTGACAGAGCCTTATCACAATCCAGCGGTGTACAAGGCACGTAGTCCGCAATGTCAAGCTCTTCTTCGTCAATCGGCAAAATCTGAGTGACGTTAATCTGTACTTGGCCGTTATAATCGGATGCGGTGCCTATTATACGCTGGAGCGTCATAACGTCAAATGCAGGCTTGTCACCGGTATAGCCCCACTTTTTTGCTCTAACGTCGTTGTCTTTGTCGGTCAGCCTCAAATCCAAGTAGTTGTTACCGGTTTTGGTAGTCTTGACCTCAACGCTTTTGACGAGAAATATTCTGTCGATTTTTTCGTTGCTTGTGATTTTCATAAATAAAAACTTCCTTTCGATTTAAAAATTAAATTCGTTGTTAATAAGTTCCTGACGGAATGCATCGTCATTTTCAAAAATCCGATGCATGATTTTTTTGATTCTACGGGCGATTGATTTGTCAACATTGTAGTTTTGCATTTGATAATTTATCTCGTGGGAAAGAATATCCTCCGCTCGTTCTGCATTTGCCGACGGGAAATCATTCTTAAAAAACCAAGATAAGCTTGCAATCATTGCCGCTGCGAGGATTATGTCTTTATCATTTATCCTGTTTTGTTCGGCAAACTCTTTCCATTCCCAAATCATCCAAAACGCATTGAGTGCACAATCATATCGCTTGGCAAGCTCAATCTCGGCAATCGGAGTTGCATAATATCCGTCGCAGTATGTCTGATACGCTCTCACAATCGCAAAACAAAGGTCCTGCAAATCTTCTCTGAAATTATGAATCTCGGAGAAGAAATAGCGAAAAATTATCTCAACAGGAATTTGACGGTTCACAAAAAACTCCGCGAGATTTAGCTCGGAAATGTCGACGTCATCGTCCATATCATCAATCATGAGGATTTCCTCAGAGTCAATTTTTCCGACAATTTGAAAAAATCTTCCTCTCACGCTTTCCGCATCGTATATCGGTGAGAACTGCATAGCTGTTCTCAAAATCTTGCCGTCGGAGACCAACAAATAAAGCAGATGCTCGTCCCTTGCTGTTTGGTCCGATGCGCTCCTGACAAAGTACACACCGTCTGCTCGTCTTTCGTTGTTTGCATTTAAATCTTTCATAAATTAATCCTTCTTTCTAAAATTTTGTTATTCTTTTTAAAACTTTGCCGTAAAAACTAAACCATAATGTTCAACTCCTTGTTCCTAAGTTATCATGTATAATATGTAAGATAACTCGAATCTGAATCTCAAAAAATCAAAGACCGCCTCACACTAGCGAGACGGCTTAAATTTGTTTGTTCACGAAACACTTTTCTGACATAATTTACATGTAAAGCATGACAACAAGAGTTAAAGGATGTTTTACGGGTGGCGTGGTTTGCCCCCTTCCCACGGCACAGTTGACGCTGTGCTTTGCCACATACTGCAACACGGCAGTATTAGCTGTCTGCCGCACACATCTGCATTACGGCACAGTCTCAGGCTATAATTAAATGTGTGCAGCACAACGGATAATTTGTGGAGCCAAAAAAAGAGATTACTTGGACTCCACAAAGCACAACGGAAGGTCTCGCATATACGGTTACGCCGATTTTTGTCGGAGTAAACGGATATGTTGGGAGTATGAGACAAGCGCACAACCATAAGTGCGTGCCCAAAAAGGCAAGATAAATGTGGGTATGATTTTTCCTTAACAAATAATATTAAAAGGGGGATAAAAATGGGACACAAAAATAAAAGGTCACTTACTCGTCAAGTGCAGGAGGTACTTGAAAGTAAACTCAGGATAGGATACAGTAAGCACAAAGACAAGCACGACGGGATAAGCGACAATTACATTTACAGTTATAGCACGCTCAAGACCTATATCAAGGAGGCAAACTATTTTGTCAGATATTGCAAGCGAGAGCACGGTTGCAAGACTCTTGAACAGTGCCGACCGTATATTTCAGAGTGGATAGACAGCCGTCGGCATCTGTCCGCTTATACGCTCAAGCTTGATATGTCGGCATTGGCAAAGCTGTACGGAGTTAAAGCATCGGAATTTGAAATTGAAACGCCATCAAGAATGATGAAGAACATTACACGCTCAAGAGGTGTAAAAAAGAGCGACAAGCATTTCTCAGAGAAAAGAAATGCTGATTTTGTGGAGTTTTGCCGTAGCACAGGATTGCGCCGAGCGGAGATAACGGCTTTGCGTGGCGATATGCTTGCAACAGACGAGCGAGGCAGACTGTGCATAGCCGTAACGGTCGGACCCAAAGGCGGTCGACCGAGACTGGCACCCATAGTCGGGAATGTTGAAAAAATTAAAGCGATGATGGATGCCGCCGGTACCGAAAAGGTCTTTAAAAAGGTCCCGACCGGAGCAGATATACATAGCTATCGTGCGGACTATGCGACGTCGGTATATAACCAATACGCACGGCCGCTAAACAAAATTCCGTATGACAGAATAAACAAAGGCACAGGAAAAAGATATCAGAGCGAGGTATATGTATGTCGTGGAGAAAATGCCGGGAAAAGATACGACAAACGAGCAATGCTCGAAGCCTCACACGCCCTCGGCCATAACCGCATCTGCGTTGTCGGCGAGCATTATTTAAGATAGAACTAAATATAGGTTGTGACCGGTTGAAAATGATGATAATGGCAAAAGTTGTCTACTCGATATAATATCGGCTATGTCGCATTCGATTTTGATTGGCACTCGTTGAATACACTCATCTATTTCCTGCTTGCTCAGCGGCTGAATATTCAACGACCTGAATATCTGGTTTGCTTTGGGAATAATATTATCAAATCGCCTGAAAATTCAAACCAATCTTACGGCCTCTGCGGAGTAATCTGCGGAGGCTGTAAATATATGATTACACATTTCGATATTCAAAGTACGTATAAGCGTACTGTAAAACACTGCTTTTAAAAATTATATGTTGATAAACAGGTTAATATTTGTTACACTGTTCTACAGAATAAACGTGAAAGCAAAATTTATAAGTCTGAAAATTTATACTTTTATCCGTAATAATGACTTTATATTGAAAAAATCGGATTTATGTGATATAATATCTGCACTCACACTTTGATAAAGAAAGAGGTGCAACAAAATGGCTGTTAGCTATAAAAAATTGTGGCATATTCTTGTTGATAGGGACATGAAGAAAAAAGATTTGGAAGCCTTAGCAGGATTGAGTCACTATACAATGAGCAAAATGAGCAGAGATGAAAATGTAACTACCGAAGTGCTTGGCAAGGTATGTGCTGCGCTTGATTGCAAAGTTGAAGATATTATGGATTTTATTCCCAACGAAGATAACTAAGTTTGCCATATAGGACATGATATTCAGAAAATTTAGAATGAAAAACTAAAAAATATGGAGGTTAACTATGAATAAGCAGCAATTAGCCGCTAAGATTTGGGAATCTGCAAATAAAATGCGTTCCAAAATCGAGGCGAATGAATATAAGGACTATATTTTAGGCTTTATTTTCTACAAATTTCTTTCTGAAAAAGAGGTTAAATACTTAAAGGCTAACGAGTGGACAGACGAGTATATTCCTGAATATTTAACAGAGGAAGATGCAGATACAGTTGAGAATGTTCAGAAAAACTTAGGATATTTTATTTCTTATGATAACTTATTTTCAACCTGGCTCGCAAAAGGCAGCGATTTCAGTGTTCAAGATGTTCGTGATACCCTTTCTGCTTTTAGCCGTTTAATCAACCCTACGCACAAAAAGGTATTTGAGGGCATTTTCGATACGCTTCAAACAGGTCTGTCTAAATTAGGCGACAGCGCTGCATCACAGTCTAAATCTATAAGCGACCTCATTCAGCTTATCAAGGATATTCCTATGGACGGTAAGCAGGGATATGATGTTCTCGGATTTATATATGAATATTTGATTGAAAAGTTTGCCGCCAACGCAGGTAAAAAAGCCGGCGAGTTTTATACTCCTCATGAAGTATCTTTACTTATGTCCGAAATCGTGGCTAATCACTTAAAGGACAGAGAAAAAATAGAAATATTCGACTCAACAAGCGGTTCCGGCTCATTACTTATCAACATCGGTAAAAGTGCATCAAAATATATTGAGGGTGAAAACAAAGTCAAATACTATGCTCAGGAATTAAAACAAAATACATATAACCTTACACGCATGAATTTAGTTATGCGTGGCATTGAAGCCGATAACATCGTGACAAGAAACGGTGATACTTTGGAGGATGACTGGCCGTATTTTGATGAAAACGACCGGATAGGAACATATAATCCTCTGTATGTTGATGCCGTTGTATCCAACCCACCTTATTCTCAGGCTTGGAATCCTACTGATAAAGAAACCGACCCTCGTTATGCCGGTTACGGAGTGGCACCTAAAGGCAAGGCGGATTATGCTTTCTTATTGCACGACCTTTATCATATCAAACCCGATGGTATTATGACTATTGTACTTCCCCACGGTGTACTTTTCCGTGGCGGCGAAGAAGGCGAAATCCGCAAAAACTTAATAGAAAAGAATAAAATTGACGCAATTATCGGTTTGCCCGCAAATATCTTTTACGGCACAGGTATTCCGACCATAATTATGGTCTTAAAGCAAAATAGAGCTAATACCGATGTTTTGATTATTGATGCCTCAAAGGGATTTGTAAAAGAGGGCAAAAACAATAAACTTCGGGCTTCCGATATTAAGAAAATAGTCGATGTTGTAACACGCAGAGAAAGCGTGGACAAGTATTCAAAGGTTGTCAGCCGTGATGAAATCAGAGCAAACGACTACAACTTAAATATTCCGAGGTATGTTGACTCCTCAGAAGCAGCCGAGTCTTGGGATATTTACGCCTCTATGTTTGGCGGACTTCCGATTTCCGAGATAGACGAACTCAAAGAATATTGGAGAGCCTTCCCTACCCTTCGTTCTGCTTTACTTGAAAATACATCTGCCGGGTATTGCAAGCTCATTGTTGATAATATTAAAAAGGCAATCAAAGAACACGCTGATGTTAAGAATTTTGAAAGTGAATTTCAGACTGCATTCGGCGATTTTGATAAATATTTATATGATGAATTGATTGCAAAAATGGAAAGTCTGAGTATATCCAAGACAGAAGAAATTTTATCGGAAAATATTTTTGCAAGAATGGCCGATATACCGTTGGTTGATAAGTATGAAGCATACCAGCTTCTTGACGATGATTGGGCTAAGATTGCGGTAGATTTGGAAATTATACAAACCGAAGGCTTTAGTGCTACCAAAGTCGTTGAGCCTAATATGGTAGTTAAGAAAAAAGGTAATGTTGAGCAAGAAGTGCAAGAGGGCTGGAAAGGACATATTATCCCCTTTGAGCTTATCCAGAGCACAATACTTGCCGATGACAGAAAGGCAATAAAGGAAAAGGAAAACAGACTTTCAGAAATTGCTTCCGGTTACGAAGAAATACTCGATACTCTTTCTGAAGAAGAAAAAGAGGGCGAATTTGTAAACGAGGACAGCTTTGTGTTTGCTGAAATCAAAAAAGCATTGAAGTCAGATAGTATTGAGCCTGAAACCAAAGAAAAGCTAAAATCTGTGGCAGCACTTAATGCAGAGGAAAAAACTCTAAAATCGGCAATTAAGACTGAAAGTGCATTGCTTGAAGAAAAGACCAAAGAAACTATTGAAGGATTGTCCGACGAACAGGTTATTGAACTTCTTAAAGACAAGTGGATTAAGCCGCTTATAGAAAGCCTAATGCAACTGCCTGACAGCATCGTAGCCGAATTGGTTGCAAAGCTTGAAGCACTTGCTAAAAAGTATGAGACAACATTTGCCGAGGTGGAAACACAAATCGAAGAAACAGAAAAATCTCTTTCTGCTATGATTGATGACCTTGACGGTAGTGAATTTGATATGTTGGGATTGGCAGAATTGAAGAAATTGCTTGGGCCTGCCTGCCGGCAGGCAGGAGGTAGTGCAAAATGACGAAAAAATCAAGCACTCCGGCAATTAGATTTAAGGGCTTTACTGACCTGCCTGCCGGCAGGCAGGCCCTCGGGAAATGGTGTGCATATGTTTTGCTTTGTGATGACGGAAGCCTTTATAAAGGTAAAACCAATGATATAAACAGACGACTTAAAGAACATATGAACGGCAATGGTGCAAGGCATACAAAACTGCACAAGCCTGTAAAATTGGTTTACCCCGAATATTTTGATACGGAGCAAGAAGCCCTTGCAAAAGAAAAATATTTAAAAAGCGGAGGTGGCAGAGAATGGCTGAAAAATATGATGAATTGTGTAGAATGACGAAAAAAACAGATGTTCCCGCAATTCGCTTTAAAGGATTCTCGGACGCTTGGGAACAGCGTAAG
>DKDP01000010.1 GCA_002449395.1 Ruminococcaceae bacterium UBA6845
TTGTCTTCGTCGGCAGTGACGGCGTCTTTTTATCCTTGCTGGTTGCAATAGTATACGTAATTTTTGTTACAGCTCCTCCGTTATCCGGATCGAACGTGATCGTATACTCATTCGCTGTCCACTGGGCTTTTACGGTTGCGGTGCCTGCGCCGCAGGTGAATGTGTTGCCTTTGATGCTTCCTGCTCCGCTGATTATCTCCCAGCCCTTGAATGTATAGCCTGTTTTTGCCGGAGTATTCAGCGTTACCGATGAACGGTAAACAATTGTACGTTTTATCTGTCCGCTGAAAGATGTTGCCGCAGTTGTGAGAGTTCCGGGGGTTGCATAATAATTTGAAATAGTTGCCGCCGTCTTATCCGCACCGTCTGCGTCAAACGTAATCTCATAGGACAGTACGCTGAATTTAGCGTAATATTCTATGTTCGCTGATGAAAGGCTTGTAGTATAGGTCAAATTCGAAGATACCAATTTGTCTGTTGACTTGTTGTACCAGCCGTCAAACTTATATCCTGTCAAGGATTCGGCATGAAGCGTGTATGATGTTCTGTAATCAATTTTTGCGGATGTGCTTTCTTTAGAAACAGCGGAAGAATTATTTTCCCACGTTATCCAAACCTTACCGCCCTGCTGATTTGCATCGGTTCTGACGGAGTACACATTTGATGCATAATAATTTGAATATGCATTGGCAATAACATTATACTTTATCGGATTCCACATCGCCTTAATCGTAACATTTCCGTCGCCGACACGGTACTTTGAGTCGCTGAGATCACCGTAAACGGGAGTTGTACCGTCAATTTCCCAGCGTGAGAAAGTGAATCCGTTTCTCGTGGGTTTCGGAAGAGTAAACTCGGTTCCGTATGCGGCATCGAAGGCTGCTATATTTCCTGCAACCGTTTGAGCAGCCGATGAACGCGGTGTAAGAGTAATTACAGCTTTATCGCCGAGACTTGCCTTTTGATAGTCAAACGAAGCAATTGATGCCTTATCTTGTTCATCGGCATTAAGGTTCACGGTTATCGTATGATTATTCAGCGACCACTGTGCATAAAGCGGTACGTCCTTTGCGGGCATCTTTGTCGTAGTCTTGAACTCAGTGCCGTAGCCGTTACCGTCCGTGGTGTTTTCGCTCTCAAACCATCCGTTGAACGTATAGCCCTGACGGGACATCGTTGCAAGCTGATCCTGAGTTGTGTTGTAAGTTACGGTGTCAAAATACTTATCGAGCGACAGCTTTTCACCGTCTTTCTCATTATATTTGAGCGGATCGGTAATATCCCGCAGGCAAATATTGGAATATGTAAGCGAAACGCCCTTAGGAACATTTGAAGTGCTGTATATACCCAATCTGAATGTTGGATAAGTATAACCGGGAACAACGGTAAATTCATATGATCCTGTTTTCTTAGTGTTAGCCTCTATACCGATGCTTGCGTTTAACTCCGTGTTATAGTCTGTACTTGATGTTGACGGGAGCATAAACAACGAAACATGAGCGGTCGTAGCAGCCGTACCGATAACGTCATAAGTAAATCTATAAGTATGTCCCGGGATAAGCTGTGTCGTTGAATCTGTTCTTTGACCGAGATAATCCACACCTCCCTGATTACCGTTAAATCTTGGCTGAGAAAATGTGCCGTCGGAGGTAATGGTATAGGTATTCTCCTTGAAATCAAAGTTTGCGGTACCGCCGGCGGTTCCTGCATTGGCATCTAAGATTCCCTGAGCCCACGAGTCAAATTTAAACTCATTCTCATACATCAATTTGTATTTATTGATCGTCCAGTGAGCGTAGAGGGTCTGATTTGTGTTGTTCAGATTCCATTCGTCAAAGATCATACGGTCGCCGACATTTACCTTTGTTCCGCCCTCAGCCTTGGTGAACCAGCCGTCGAAGGTATAACCTGTGCGGGTCGGTGTCGGAAGCTCCTTGATGAGGGTATTGTATTGAATATAATCGGCAAAAATGTTGTTATATTCTGTGTCTGCTTTCGCCACAGTCGTACTGTCACTCTTTAATTCAATACGAGGCTTAAACGTATAGTTATTGAACGTCATATACTCGTTATAGCCGTGCCAAATCCAGAAACGTACACCGGCAATTTGGTCAGCCATTTCCTGAGTGATTGTTATATCAGGCTTTTCGACGGTCAATCCTGTTTCGGTCGAGTGTGCTTCAATGTTAAAGAAAGTTCTCGGAGATATGTTATTTGTATCCGCCTTTGCAAGCTCCATAACCAGACAGCCGTTCGTCATACTGCCGCCTGTCACGAAGTTGCTAAAGTGATAGGTCTTACCTGCTTCAAACTTCATCGGAACGAAGCCGACTGTGCAGTTTCCGGCAAGCGTACCGTTAGCTTTGAGTGTACCGTCGTCAAGTTTTTCAAGAGTAAAGTTACAAGCCTTGCTTGTTGTTACGGTTTCGCCGGCTTCGTTTGTTGAAGTTATGGTGGCCGTAGAGTCATGTGTGAAAGTTTCTTCGATTATCGGGTCAAACATATTCTCGGCGAGATTATCATGATTTTCGTTGTAACGAAGATTAATTGAGTTATATTCCCACTGAGCTGTGAATGTTACGTCCTCAAGAAATTCCCAGTTGATGTTTGCGCCGGGCTGATAAACCATATCATCGGCACTGCACTTCCATCCCATAAATGTACAGCCGGGTCGGGTCGGATTGGCAGGAGTTGCGGTGCCGATCTTTCCGACGGTGTACTTTGACTGGAACAGAACGGACGATGAAATCAAGCCGGTTGTGCCGTTATATGTACCGCCGTTGGGGTCGTATTTGATATTGTAGGTGTTCGGCGTGTACCAGAACTTCCAAGCGATAGTTGCAGTATTTGCATTAGTAATATAATAGTAATTATTATATGTGCTGTCCTGCGGAACGCCGCTTGTTCTTGTTGTTGAGCTGTAGGTTACAGAGTAGTTGCTCTTTGTAAATCCGGGAATTTCGTTATAGTAGCCGTAAACTCTGTCACCGTATGTATAGTTCTTCGACTCAGTTGTTGTGCCGATAATAGCCGAACCTGTATTTCCGTTATAGTCCGCCGAAGAACCGCCGCGGAGATGAACGGCTGTGGTTGTACCGGTTCTTGTAACAAGATCCTTGGTGTTTACGGTTGAATCCGTTTTTGTTTTTGCAGGATGACCGACGTTAATAGCCATTTCAAGAATTGAGTTCTGATAATTGTCATAGCCTGCGGCATACCAATCCTGCTGTTTTGAAAGTGTAACAGCGTCATAATAGCGGCTTCTTAATGAGGATTTGTTGACAACAGTAACATTTAACGGAACTATACACGAACCGTTTGAGTTAGATGTTCTTCTGTTAGAATCCTTTTTTATACCAAATCTTGCCGCACCCTTGATACTAATTGTTTTTGAAGAAGTTACTTCTTTATTCCATGTTCCGTTATAAACCTCGCGTGGATAGCAATATTGTCTATCTAAATACGACTCATAATCTTCGTATATTGTATAACTTTTAATATATGTTCCGCGGTTTTTGAAATAAAAATCCGACTTTGCTTCTCCAGACCCTGATGGACTTGAATAACTTGCTGTATCCATATCTGAAAAGTAATATCCGAAACGTCTCTGAGATACATCTGATTTTCCTTCATTAACATATGAAATCAAAAAACCGATTTTTAAATTTGGAACACTTTGTAAATTTGAAAATCTAGTTGAGTCAAGAACAAGCTGACCTGTCGGGGCAACAGCCTGCGCAGCTTGATCGGCGTCACTTGTAGAACCATTATCTCTGTCTTCAAATTTAACAGTTCCAGATGAACCACTGGAATATGTCCCGTTATCCTGTGAATAGCCACCATTGTTCGAGGTGTTAGTAGGTACAAGAAGTGTGCCTTTAATCGGATTAAAGTTCGTAGTGTTTATCGATTTGTTACCGTCTGTGCCGCAGTTGACAATACCAGATATCCATGCGATCTGCTGAAGATCACTTTCAACACCACGTTCGTTATAAACACGGGTAGCCGCCGCTGCTGGCTTATCATACGGCGCATAAACCACCGTATAGGCATAGGTCTGATAAGTAATACCGCCGACTACATATTCGGCTGTCCACTTGAGAAAACGATAGCTTGACGATGTAACAGCGGAGTTCATTTTACCTGCCGTACACTGAATATCTACGGGGAACGAAGAGTATGTTTTACCTGTTGAATTAGCCGTACTGCCTGTCATAGATGTACCGCCGTAGGTAATTGAGGTTAAATATGAGCTGTATGCGTATTTCCAATTTGTTTCATTATTTGAAGATGAAGCAACGGTAATTTTAACGCTTGACGGCGTACAGTTTTTACCCTTGAAATAGATTCTTGCGCCGGCTGCGGCAGTTGACAAAGCCATATTCTTTGTCGGATTACCGTTTGCGTCAACTCCGTAGAAATACTGGAAAGTCTGATTGTCGGAGGGGTTAAGGTAAATCGTTTCAGGTACATAGAAATAAACCTGCGGAAGAACATCGGAATTTTCTCCGCCCGTGAAGTTTGCATTTACAATACTATTACACGAAGAAACTCGGCTGTTAAGGGTTGAAAGAGCGGTGGAAACATCGCTTGAAGTTGCATAGGGTCTGCCGAGAACTGTACCTGCGTTATCAAGGGCGTCAACAAAATTTTTATATGCCGTCGTCCACTGTGACTGAGCAGACGTTGACCAACCGTTCTTTTTAGCGGTTGATGACTGCCAGCCGTTTTCGATCGCTGTTCTGTAAGCATCACGAAGACTCTTTTTGTTTACAGAATATACTTTAAGACCGAAATCCTGATTCATTGTTACGGTTGACGAGCTGCCGATATCAGCGTCCATTCTATACTTGAAGTTAGCACGCATAGTATAGGTTTTATCCGAGGAAGTCACTGCGCCGCTCAATCTGTTTGCGTCGCTCATACCGTAGCTATGACCGTCGCCGTTACGGAAATCAATGTTGTTAAGAATCGTAATCGTATTATCCGTTGAAGTGAATGTTTCAAGTTCACCGCGCTTACCGCAGCGATGATAATAGTGACAAATAAATCCGCCGCGGAGATTAGGTATCTGATTATAGTCTGTTACACGGCTTGTATCAACATAGAGCGTACCCCATGCATTGCTTGCTGAACCATATGTTTGGCTTTTACCGCTGCCACGTTCTCTCTCTTTGAAATAAACGCCGCCGTTGCCACTTTCAAGGAAATTGTTTGGCAAACTTGAAGTTGTCTCTCCGTAAATAACGTCACGATCGTTTATCCATGCACCGTCGCTTGCCGTTTTAAATATCGCTCCCGATGTGCCGGGTACAAGGTCACCGCCGCTCCAAACGTGCGCCCAACCGGGAATAAGCGGAGAAATACCGTAGTAGCCCTTATACGGATCGTTGCCGTTGTACTGGTCATAATAGTTGCTTACACCACGTTCGGAGCCGGTATTGGAATAATCCGTCTTATTACCGACCTTGTGAACACCTGTAATAAAGGAAAATGCTGCGAGCTTCGGTTCTGCACCACTTGCTTTATAAACATATGACGAAGCAGTACCCGTCAGGAGGTCAAGCTCCGGGTAATACATATATGTGTAGGCATAGGCATAGTAAGTATTGTCATCGACAACATATGTTGCCGTGACCTTGACTCTGCCGTCCCTTACAGACGTAGTTCCGCCCGTTATCGTCTGCTTTACAATCTGATTAGTGCGGGTATTCTCCGTCACATTAGGGGAAGAGCCCTCCCATGAAATCGAGATCGACGAGCATGCCGAAGCACAGGAGAAATACACGGTACCCGTCGTCTGCGTTGCGCTTCTGTGAAGTGTTCCGTTCTCATCACTGTCGATGAAATATTGAAATTTGTATTGATTGCCCGTACCGATAACCGGATTAAGGTAGATTGCCTCCGGAACATAGAACTTTACTGTCGGTTCAACCGTGTTGACCAACTTCTTGACATCGACAACCGCCTTTGACTTGAGCATAAGTACGCTCGGGTCAAAGATAAAAAAGGTTGTTGCAATCAGCACAAATGCCAAAAGCAGGCTGACCGCCTTTTTGCCGATTTTTTTCAACATTTCTATTACCTCCAAAATAGTTACTTTGCAAAATAATCTGACATTTTTAATAAAAATATCCACATTATAATGCATTTATCTATTATTAATTAAGATAATATCACAAAAATAACATTTTTTCAACTCAAAATTCCACAAAAACATTATGACTGAAACCGCTTTTTTTGTCAGAAACAGAAAAAACCTCCGCCTATCAAAGCGGAGGTTAAATAAACTTCTTATTTATTATATACAATTTTATCGACAATTCTTTTTGCGGCGTTGCCGTCGGGTGTACCGAAATTTGCGAAATTGAAGTCATAGCGCCTCATTCGGTATGTTTCGGAAACGGTGCTGTTTATAAGATTGAGCAACGTCTGAAAGTCCTTTGCAACAGGACCCGGGACGTAGGATTCATAGTCATAATAGAACGCCCTGTCCTTTTCGTATCTGTCAAGATCAAACGCATAGAAATAAACCGGCTTATCCTGAATTGCAAAGTCCATACAAATTGAAGAATAATCCGTGATCAGGAAGTCGCAAAGCCGCATAAGCTCGAGCGTGTTTTCATAGTCACACATATCGACCGCACCGCTCGGAATTGCGCTTACGCTGTGCACCTGCGGATGCAAACGAATTAGCAAAGCGTACTCATCGCCGAACCTGTCGTTAAATGCCTTAACATCAAAATTTTCAAGTATACGCAGATCATCGGCACGGTTATCACGAAATGTCGGCGCATATAACGCAAGTTTCTTGCCCTTACACTGCGGGTATTTTCTGTCAAAA
Organism: Ruminococcaceae bacterium UBA6845; assembly: GCA_002449395.1. Classification (GTDB taxonomy): domain Bacteria; phylum Bacillota; class Clostridia; order Oscillospirales; family Acutalibacteraceae; genus CAG-488. Next base: position 6,845 of record DKDP01000010.1, read on the forward strand.
TCGGCTCTCAGGCGATCAATATTAATCGGCTTACTGAAATAATCCGCCCTTGCAGAGCCGAGAGGAAGAACCTTATAGTCCGACACTCCGAACGCTTTCGCATAAATCGGAGCAACGTCCTCCGACGAGCACACAACATATGTCAGCTTCGAGTTACCCGCTTTTTCAAGCGCTCTGACATCCTCGGACTGCTCAATATCAAGCCCGAACTTTTTAAATGCGCCCTCGGCGTGCCAAAGCTGAGTAACAACGGCATTTGCCTTGAAATGCAGCTTGCCCATCGGCATAAAATTATCGTTCATAAAGACGAATTTTGCCGTTGCAAGGTGATATGCCTTGACAGTAAAAAACGACAAGGCTTTTCCGATGCTTCCGAAAATATCGGAACGTTTAAATTTCAGATCCGTGCCGGAGATCAAAACAATCCTAAACTTGTCACGTCTGATTATCTCCTCCATTACCGCACCGAGACTGTCATTGAAATTCTCGTTGTGAGGAGACAGAAAAACAATCTTATTCGATTTTAAAGGAAATATGCTGAAGATATTGAACATCAACGCATATATGAAATAAAAAACTTTTTTCATACACCGCTCCTGTTTCTCAATCCCAACCCCATTATTTTTTATTGACCATAACGTCGTATTTATCACAGACCTCATTTACCTCTCCCGAGGCAATGATCTGACCTTTTTGAAGGATGATCGCTTTGTCGCAAAGACGTCTTACCTGCTCCGTGCTGTGAGAAACGAAAAGAACCGTTACGCCTCTGTCAAACATACTTCTAACTTTGTTTTCGCTCTTCTGACGGAACTTTGCGTCACCGACAGAAAGAACCTCGTCGAGGATAAGAACCTCGGGCTCAACGGCGGTAGCAATCGCAAAACCGAGTCTCGCTCTCATTCCCGAAGAATAGTTCTTAACGGGTACATCAATGAAATCTTTAAGCTCGGAAAACTCAACGATCTCATCGTATTTGCTTTCAATATACTTACGCGAATAACCCATTGTTGCGCCGTAAAGGAAGATGTTTTCCTTGCCCGAATAGTTGCTGTCAAATCCGGCACCAAGCTCAAGAAGAGGCGCAATAACGCCGTGAACAGTAACGCTGCCCTTTGTCGGCTTTAGCACGCCCGCAACGGTTTTGAGGAGCGTACTCTTGCCCGCTCCGTTAAAACCGAGAACGCCGAGACGCTCGCCTTTTTCAAGGGTGAATGAAATATTTCTGAGCGCCCAGAACTCCGTAAACATAAGTTTGTGAGTGACGAGCTTTACAAAATATTCCTTAAGATTATCAACTTTTTCTTTATTAAGATTAAAAAGGATGCTTACGTCCTTAACCTCAACTGCCGGCTGTCCCATAAAAATGTGCCACCTCTCAGATATAAAGGATAAATCTATCCTGATGCTTATAGAAAACCCACAGACCGATTGCAAGAGTTACAATCGAAATTCCGAGTGCATAGAAGAAATGATGCCAGTTCCACATTGAGCAATAAAGTACGCAGGATCGGAACATTTCAAGCATACTGTACAGCGGATTCAGCATCAATATTTTCATAACAATCGTGTTAACGCCGCTTCTGTGAAGTGTTTTAAGGCTGTACATAACAGGCGTTACATAGAAAAGCATAAGCGTGATAACGCTGTAAATGTATTCGATATCCTTAAAATAAACGTTAAGAACCGAAAGAATAAGTCCGACGCCCGTGCTGAAAATGCAGAGGAAAATAATCGGAACAAAAGCAAGGAAAATGTAGCCCGAAAGATGAAGATCGGGATACTGCATCGTGTAATGGTTCTTGATAAGGAAATATCCCATAACAATGACAAGAACGAGCAAAGAAATAAGGAAGGTTATAAATGTCGAGAATACATTCGCAATAGGATAGATGTATTTCGGGACATAAACCTTTTTAAGCACAGATGCGCTGTTCCTGATACTCCTCATTGCACGGTTTGTCGACTGTGTGTAGAACTCATAAAGCAGTCGGCCTGTAAGAAGATAGACAGGGTAACATACTATACCGTCGCTCGCCTTACCGAAAACCTTTGTAAAGATAAATACAAGAACAAGCATCGTAAGAAACGGCTGAAGCATTGTCCAGAAAATACCGAGAAATGAATTTCTGTACTGCAATTTAACGTTCTTACGGACAATCTCCTGCATAAGATATCTGTATTTATAAGCGTTCTTTGCGTATTGTTTAAACGGAATTTTTTTGGCTTTTTCCTCTGCCATGGTATCACCTCATATAGTTTTCCATTTACAAAAATATCTTAACATCGAATTAATATGAACAAGCATCAGTTTAAAATTCCGCTTGCTCTCACGTCCCCAAACGTGATTGACAACCGCATCGGGGTAGTATATACATTCGGAAACCTCGTTGATTCTTCTTGCAAGGTCGGCATCCTCAAAGTACATAAAATATCCGTCGTCAAAACCGCCGATTTTCTTTAAAATCTCGGTTCTGATAAACATAAAGCATCCCGTTGCATTTTCAATGTGTGTCGGCTTGGAGAGATCGCAGTCAAGCATCGCATACTGCCTGAGCAATTTGCTCGGTTCGTCTCCTCTGAGACGGCTTGCAACAAGATATTTAAGCTGCGGATTGCGCTTGCCGAGGATCTGATCTCTACCATCCGGGAAACAAATTCTCGGGGAAAGAAGTCCGATTTCGGGATTCTCATCCATATAATCCGTCAGCTTTCCGATAACATTTTCGTTAAGAACAATATCGGGATTTATTACAGCGTGATATTTTGAATCAATCATATTAATAATCACGTTATGTCCTGCACCGAAACCGACGTTTTTTTCACTTTTAATTACTGTTACTTCAGGATAATTCTGCTCGATAAACTCCGTTGTTCCGTCGCTTGAGCCGTTATCCAATACATAGAGCTTGAAATCAACGCCCTTGGTCTGAGCGAAGATTGTTTCAAGCGTTTTGGCAATCGTGGAAATATTGTTAAAGGTAACAATACCCCCTGTCACCGTATTATGCATATACAAACCTACTTTCCGCTATCGGACATTCAGCGTCCGAGAACCGCTTTTAAAATATCAGCTCTCCATTTCAGCTTGTCTTTCAAGCTGCTGCCGTTGCCCGTAACATTGCTGCCGTGACGCCGGTAAAGAATCAGCGGCTCATCAATAAAAGCTACCCTACCGTGCTTCTCCGCCATCAACCCGATCCACTGGTCGTGCATCGGAAGATTTTCGGGAAACGGTAAAATATACTTCTTAAGCTCCGAGCCAAACGCCATACAGCAACCCTGATAAGAATTTTTAAGTATATTTCTCAAAAAACCTTTTTTTGTTTTATTAATTCCGAAAGCGGTCTCCCCTGTTTCATTAAGATCGCCGTCGGTTATAATCGCATTGTGAAGGACAAGATCGGCACCGTTTTTCAGTTTGTGTACTACCCTTTCAACCTTGCCGTCGAGCCATACGTCATCCTGATCGGAAAGAAAAATGTAATCGCCCTTTGACTGCGAAATCGCATATTCAAAGTTCCTTATTACTCCCACCCCGGGACCGACGATATATTTAACTCTTTTGTCACTTTCAATTATATCAATAATAGCTTCACGTGTTTTTCCTTCGGGGAAATCATCGGATATAATAAGCTCGTCGGCATCGCCGATTTGCCTGAGAATCGACTCAGCCTGAGCTCTTATGTATTTTTCGCCTTTATATGCCGCAAGAACAACGGATATCATCGACAAAACCTCTTAAAGCTATTGTTTGAAATTTGCGGGTAAATAAACCTGCAAAGGAACAGAGCACCACGCCGCAAATAGACTATTGTATTATACTACAAAACAGCAGATTGTCAATATAATTTATATTTATAGATTCAAAAATCGACCTTATATACAAAATTGTGTATTTGATTTTTATCAGTTTTGCGATATAAAAATAAGACCCGACGAGCGAGTCTCATTTTTCATAATCAGTCTTTTTCATTTTCGGAAACAGCAAAGCCGCCCTTGCAGAAAATAACGATGATCGGAATCAGTGCAACGGCGCATACTATTGCCGCATAAAGGAACATTGACGACGCAGGAACAATCTGCGAAACGCCGTAATCGTCGGTATAATGCACACCCGAGCTGAAAATAGCCTTTTTGCCGACATATGGACCTACAACCATAGGAATCATAACGGCAAAAATCATTCTGACACCCTGGAAAAGACCTGTTTTGCTCTCCGGAGTGAAGTCTCTGACGGCAGCGTTGAGCATAATACCGAGCAGGCAATAACCGATTGCGGTCGGTACAACGCCGATAAGCAGGAGCTTGAGATCGTGTGCAAAATAGAGAATCACAAGACCTGCAACGAACAAAACGAGCATCGGAATAACGAGCTTATTTTTACCGTATTTATCAACCAATTTGCCGACAAGGATTATACCTGCAACAAGCACAACGAGGCATACAACGGCAACAATAATCAATGCCGGTGTAATTTTAAGCTCGTTACTGCTGAAAAATCCGTCAGGACTGTGCTCAAGATAAATTATAAGATACGGGAAGAACACCTGCACTGCAACAGAATATGCGCAAACAGCAAGCAAAGTAAGATATAATTTTGCATTTTCCTTAATAACGGACGGTCTGAGGCCGTAGATAAGATCAGAGAAGAAACTTCCGGAATTTTCAATTGTTTTCGGTGCGTCCTTAAGAGTAAACAGACCGATAATGCCGCAAACAAGAACAACTGCGCCGAGGATAAGGAAGAAATATTCGTAGCTCTTCTGGATATTGTCTCCGGCAAGCAGAACGCCGCCGAGCGCAAGGACAAGACCGAGCGCCGCCATCGGCATAAAGGCAAGTATACTTTCCGCCGTGGCTCGGTTATGTGAATTGGTCGAATCCGTTACCCACGCATTGAATGAAGCATCATTAGCGGTTGATCCGACAAATGTCATCACCATATCCATAACGATAACAATCCAGACCGTTGTTGTAAGTATCTTTGCAGGGTCGCTTATTCCCAATACGGAAGCTACATTATCTCTCGAAATAAGACCGAAGCCGCCGATTATAACGCCCCATATTATGTATCCGACGGAAATGAACTTGTTTCTTGAGCCTTTTCTGTCACTCAAAGCACCCATTATGAGCGTCGTAAGCATTGCCGTAATTGCCGAATATGCAACCATTTTGCTGACAGCGTCAATAACATTTATCGAGCCGTCAATCGCCGCCTGACTGGCACCCTTATATATGGAATTGTAAAGGAATGTGTTGAAATACATATTTTCAACATTCCAGGCAATCTGACCGATAAGTCCAAAAAGAATCAGGTCAAAAATCAATCTGCCCGACAGTTTTCCCGCCTTTGTTTTGTTCTCCATAATATTCCCCCTAAAAAAGATTTTACCTTTGTAGTTATAATAACATAAAACAAAGGTAAAATCAAGAAAAACTGTGCAATTTTAATATATTTTGTTTTATTTGACTAACATCAAGAGAGTTCCACCGACGGTAAGCACAAGACCGAATGCTGTCTTTTTCGATAACTTTTCGTGGAACACTATGTAGGAAAAAAGAATCGTTACAAGGATGCTCAGCTTGTCGATCGGCACAACAACACTTGCGAGTCCGTCGTGAAGCGCTTTGTAGTAGCAAAGCCAGCTTCCGCCGGTTGCAAGCCCCGAAAGGCATATAAACAAAAGCTCCTTTTTTGAAATGCCTTTAATCTCCTTCTGCTTGCCCGTGACAAATACCATCATCCACGACATTACAAGGACAACACCCGTTCTGATTGCCGTGCCAAGGTTCGATTCAACGTCCGAAATACCAATCTTGCCGAGAATTGCCGTAAGGCTGGCAAATACTGCCGAGCCGAGCGCATAGAATATCCAACGCTTGTTTTTCGGCACATCGGTTTTAACGTCCTTCTTTTCTATCATCAGAAATGTTCCGACGGCGATGAGTGCAATTCCTATTCCGCTGTAAAGTGTTATTCCCTCTCCGAGAAGAATTGCCGCAAGCAAAATTGTCAAAACCGTACTCGACTTATCAATCGGCACAACCTTATTGATATCGCCAAGCTGTAATGCCCTAAAATAGCAAAGCCAGCTTGCGCCCGTTGCAAGTCCGGAGAGAACAAGAAAAAACAGCGTATGCGAGGAAATAGAGCCGATCTCGCCCTCAGAGCCGACGATGAACACCATCAGCCACGAGAATAAAAGCACAACGATCGTTCTGATTGCCGTTGCAACCGTAGAATCGGTCTTTTTAATGCCGCATTTTGCAAGAATTGACGTCAATCCCGCAAAAAGCGCCGAGCAGAAAGCAAATACGATCCACATATAATTCATCTCCGAAATATATGGTAGCACTTTTATTGTCGAAGTTCAACGGGTTACAAAAATTTTATTTTTTATTCGGATTTGAAATATTTTTATTTCTTTTTCAAAACTATTTTGATAAAATTCAGATATTTTCCACCGCCGGCTTCCATAGACTTCCTATCGCCTACGGCATATTCGTTATCCTGCTTCAGCCAGTCAGCCCACACTTCATCATTGGACTCCATCTCCTCTATTTCAACGAGCTCTGCACCGACGCACTGTTCAACCATCGCTTTCCAGTAATCAACGTCGTGCATATAGTCAAGCTGTTCGGGCGTCCACGACAGCAAAAGCTCCTTTGGAAGATTATCGTGACAGTCTTTTTTCATACCGGGGATTGAGATATAAATATAACCGCCGCTCTTCACAAACGGAAGAAGTTTTTCGTCGAGATACTTTGGATTCCTGCCAAAATAGTTATATGAATCTGTTGTAACAACTGCGTTGAAAAAATTTTTTTCAAACGGAAGATCCTCGGCATCAGCCTTAACGGGAACAATCTGTTTCTCCGTCAAGCCCATATTTTCAAAAAACTTCTTATTCTCCTCCGGATCGCTCCAAAGATCGGCGGCATAGACCTTGAAGCCGTATTCCTTTGCAAGGAAAACGGAGGTCAATCCCTGTCCGCTTCCGAGGTCGCAGACAACCGAGCCGTCGGGAATTTTGTGTCCGAGCATAAGCTCCTCTTCCAGCTTGATCGGGTTAGGTCCCATAATTTTTGCCATAAGTTCGGGTGTTTCGTATTTTTTGCTTAAAATATAGTTCATTGTGATTTCTCCTTTAAATTATCAATAAAATTATTAATGTGTTTCTCAGCTAATAATATAATTTCCTCTTTGTTTTCCGATTCGTCGTAAACGGTGTAAAGCAAATACATCGGCGCATAGAATGACAAAGCAAGCTGTTTTGCAGAATCGAGAGAGTAATTCATTCCAACAAAAACATCTATCATATAATCAAGCGGACCGCTTGAAATATAGTTTTTGTAAAGCTCCGCCATTTCGGGATTCTTGAACCTTTCAAGCGAAAGCATACGTCGAAAACGTGCCGAAAATTCATCACAAGTCCAGTGCTTGAACATATCAATACTGAACGATCTTATACTTTCAATCATAACACGTTCATATCCGCCGTCGATATTCGGCATATCGTTCTCATCGGCAAAGTTGCTGTCCGCCTCACTCATTTTTTTCAAAATGCTGTCAAAAATGTCCCTCTTGCTCTTATAATGCTTATAAAGTGACGGTGCTTTGATTCCGACCGCTGTCGCAATCTCCGCAACGGACACCGCATCGTAACCTTTCTCGGAAAACAGCCGAAGCGACTCCGATAAAATTCTCTGTTTTGTATCTTCCTGTTTCATAAATCCTCCAAGCTAACGTTTGTTAGCTATATTATAAGCTAATAATCGTTAGCTGTCAAGAGAAAAATAAAAAATCCCTTTAAAAAAAGGATTTCTCCTCTTTCAAAGGGCAGGTTTTAAAATCGATAATTACAATTTAATTAAATTGTATAGTTATTACGCATTTGATTATACGAATTATCATTTGTCTTTTTGATTCTTTGCAAATCGTAGCAGATACATGAAAAGCAGGCATACCCAAGAAAGCATTTCAGCATAGGCAA
>DKDP01000025.1:0-5164 GCA_002449395.1 Ruminococcaceae bacterium UBA6845
TTAATAGGCGCAATGCTGAAGCATAACAATGTAACGATAATAACTATCGGCAGTACCGATCGAGCCGACTCCTTGATTTTCTCGGCAATTGCGGTTCGGTTTTTGAGTATTACATCTTTTTTCATTTGTTCAAAAGCCTCACCTTTCTTTTACAATTTGTATTTATATATACATATAATACAATTTTTTACGATATTATGCAAGGCTTTAATTAAAAACTTAAATAATTATTAATATTTGACATTTATTTTGTCACAGATTATAATATATTATGCAAATTGCATTTTACCGACACTTATAATAAGAGGGCAAAGAAAATGGCAAGAAAAGATTTTGCATCGGCATTTCCGATGATAACCTGGCTGCGTGCTCTTTCGGGGCATCTTTCACATAAGGACATCGGAGGATTCGATAAAAACCGCTGGATGGCAGAGATCGACGGTGAGAAATACATAAATGAGATTTCGATTCCCGGCTCGCACGACACCTGTGCGCTTTATGAGCCGATCAGACAGCTTGCGAAATGTCAGTACCACACCGTAACCGATCAGCTCAATATGGGAGTCAGATACATTGATATCCGTGCAAATGTCGTCAAGGGCGATCTTGTTATCTCGCACGGTCCGATCTTTCAAGGGGTCACCTTTGATGAAATAATCGGGCAATGCTATGATTTTCTTGAGAAAAATCCGAGCGAAACCGTTATAGTGTCGCTGAAGCACGAGCTTGTCAAGAGGGACAAAAACAATGAGTTTAACCCGCTTTTTATTAATAAGCTGGAAGCTCACCGTGATATGTGGTACACGGAAAACCGCCTGCCGGAGCTCTGTGAGGTAAGAGGGAAACTGATACTTCTCAACCGTGTTGAAAATCTGAACCTCGGAATCGACGCATCAAAGGACTGGATTCACAACAGCAGCTCGCTTATTGAAAACGACGGTTACCGCCTGCACATACAGGATACGTTCAAGGTTAAATCGGTCGAGGCTGCATGGGAGCTTGCCAAGGAGCACATACATAAGATTATCAACGAATCCGACGGTAAAAAGAACCTCAGCATAAATTTTCACAGCGGAATTTTAGGCTATCCCCACGTAATAAAGGTTGCGAAGCACGTTAATGCGGAATTTCTGAAATTTATCAAAAACAAGAAAATCCATCTCGGCGTTGCGGTATTTGATTTCATCACACCCGAGATTTGCAACGCCGTAATCGGTACAAATAAATAAACAATGGGTTGTTCATTAAGCGACAACCCGATTTTTTATTCTATTTCTTCTCCCGGCAGCTTATCCGTCTTAATTGATTCAAAGAACTCATTATAATGCTCCGCCCATTTGGCTACGGACTCACGGTCGTATTTTGTCGGGAACAGCGGTTCAACAAGTTTTTCTCTGCCGAGCCAGCCGACAACCTTTAATCCCTTATTTCTTAATTCAGGCATTTCGTTAAGGAGTTTGAACTTATTTTTAAGCGTTGAAACAATGTTGTTCTTCCTGAGATATCCGATTTTATCTACGCTGAGCTCCGCAAGCTCATCACCGGTCAAAATTCCGCTTGCGATAAAGTCGCTGACATCCTTCGCCGTAAGATACGCTAAAAGGTTCTTTTCGACTGCAATTGTGCAGGCATTGAAGCCCGTTTCACGGAAGAAATCGTGTTCATATTTCCAGAGCGTGTCGCAGTTGAAGAGTCCGTCCGTGTCCTCTTCGACCGCCTTTGCAAGGATTGTTCCTGCCATAATCGAATAGCCGATTCCCGAGCCCTTGATCGGGATAGTCATACAAGCGCAGTCGCCGATTGCGGCATATCCGTCCGCAACAAATACGGCAAGCGGCTGCCGCACGGGAATGTCAACAACCTTTCCGCCTCTTATAAATTTACGGCTGACGTGCTCGTTCTCCTGACAGAGAAAATCCATATTCTTCTTTATGTCATCCTCGGTAAACTCCGGGAATCTTGCAATAAGAACATCTACGCAGTCGGGCTCGGTAATGAGCCAGGTGAAACCGACCGTTCCGTTCTCATTGACATAGACATAGTATCTGTTCTGAGGATCCGGCTTGCCCTCAACCCTCTCATAATATGCTCTGTAAACGTGAAGTCGGTCAAAATTGCCGAGTTCACGCTGAACGTGCATAAACTCCGGAAGATTTCTGCGCACGGGTGAATCAATTCCGCAGGCGTCAATGATCAAATCGGCAAGTCTTATCCCCTTTGAGGTCATAATACCGATGACACGGCTGCCGAGAACAACAGGTTCACGCACTTCACAGCCAAATTCAAAATTCACACCTGCCCTTTCGCAAAGGTCAATCAAAAATGCGAGCAGCTCCCTGCGCTCAACAATAAGCGTGGTTGCACCGTTCTCCTCCGGCAGAGTGACAGGCTCAACGTCCTTGTCAATCGGGACAAGCGTAATAACATTGTTCGGGGCTTTCCAGCTCTCGGGATAAGTGATTCCCGCATAGTCAAAAAATGATGCGTCAACGGGATCCTTCTGATCGTGACCGAGATTCTCTCTGCCGAATTTTTCATAAACGGTCACCTTATGACCGAGTTCTGCGAGTTTAAGCGCGGCGACAAGTCCTCCGTGACCTGCACCCGCAACGATAATTTCGGACATTCCATACACCTCTCCCTGTTACGTTATGGCTTTATTATATCCAAAATCTTCAGTGATGTCAACTTGATGTGAACAAGTATAATACATTGTAAAAGGCGGACAGATTTTTTCTGCCCGCCGTTTAATTATAACTTATCTGCGATTTCAAAAATGAGTTTTTCGGTCTTTTCCCAGCCAAGGCACGGGTCGGTGATCGACTGACCGTAAACGCCTCCGTCGGTTTTCTGAGCTCCGTCCTCAATATAGCTCTCAATCATAAGTCCCTTGCAGATCTTTCTGATATCCGAGTTTTCTCTCATACTGTGAATTACATCAAGTGCGATTCTCGGCTGTTCTCTGTACTTCTTGCCCGAGTTTGCGTGGTTTGTATCAACAACAACGGCAGGATTTTCAAGTCCCGACTTCTGATAAAGCTCGTTGACCTTGAGAAGATCCTCATAGTGATAATTGGAGACTGTCTGTCCGTCCGTTGTCTGGAAGCCTCTGAGAATTGCGTGGGAAAGCGGATTGCCGAGGCTCTCTACCTCCCAGCCGCGGTAGATAAATGTGTGGCTGTGGTGACCTGCCGTGATGGCGTTCATCATAACCGAGAGATCGCCGCCTGTCGGATTTTTAAGTCCGACGGGAACATCAAGACCGCTTGCTGTCAGTCTGTGCTGCTGATTCTCAACAGATCTTGCACCGACCGCAACATAGGAGAGCAGATCGGAGAGATATCTGTGATTGTCGGGATAGAGCATTTCATCCGCAGAGGAAAGTCCGTAATCTCTGAGTGCGCTCATATGAAGCTCACGGATTGCGACAATACCCTTGAGCATATCGGGATGTGAGTTCGGATCGGGCTGATGAAGCATACCCTTGTATCCGTCGCCTGTTGTTCTCGGCTTGTTTGTGTAAATTCTCGGTATGATTATCAGCTTGTCCTCAACCTGTTCGCTGACCTTTTTCAATCTGCCGATGTAATCGAGCACAGAATCGTTTCTGTCCGCCGAGCAGGGACCGATAATGAGGAGGAACTTATCGCTTTTTCCCTCAAAAACCTCTTTGATCTCCTGATCTCTTTTTGCCTTGACAGCCTTCATACTGTCGGTTACGGGATAGTGTGCCTTAACGTCCTGCGGTATCGGCAGCTTGTGGTAAAATTTCATATTCATAACTGATCATTCCTTTACTTTTGGTTTGTCAAATTTTTCTCTGCGTTGTGTGGATATCCGCATCATTTCGCACATACCCTCTCTGTCCTCGTTTTCAAGCATATTACGCAGGACAGTAAATTGATTTATAAAATTATCCATCTCATCGAGAAGGAATTGCTTGTTCCTTATAAAAAGTTCGCTCCACATCTCTCCGTTGATCTTTGCGATTCTTGTAAGATCTCTGAACGAGTCACCCGTGTAAGCCTCAAAGCCGGGGGTATCGTTCGTACACATCAGCGAAACCGCAATGCAGTGAGTCAGCTGTGAAAGAAAAGCGATCATTCGGTCGTGGGACTCTGCATCAAGCACGCTGATTCTGTGAAACCCGAGCTCACGTCCAAGCTGTTTACAGCATTCGATCGCCTCGGGGGTGTTTTTGTCCGTCGGGACAACAATGTAGTTTGCACCTTTAAATACCGAGGGATCGCTGTGACGTACTCCGCTTCGTTCACGTCCCGCCATCGGGTGAGCGGCAATAAATTCAACTCCCTCGGGCATCAAAGCCTGTGCATCGGAAAGTATACAACTCTTAACACCCGTTACATCGGTGCACAGCGTGCCTTTTTTTATCATTGAGCCGTATTTTTTCAGCCACTCGATAAAAGTATGCGGATAGAGTGAAAATACAATCACATCAGCCCATGCGAGATACTCCTTTGTGACGGCTGTCGTGCCGTCCTCCAGGAAGCCCTTGTCGATCGCATATTCAATGTCACTGCTGTCAAGCGTTATCGCTCTTACCTTGTAGCCTTTCTTTGTCAGTGCCTTTGCGTAGCTTCCGCCGATAAGTCCGAGACCTACGATCAGCACCTTTGTGTTACTGTTTATCTGTTTCATATTAACCTTCTTCTGTGTTTATTCCGAGCGAACCGAGCATTGTAAAGAACTGCGGCATACTCTTGTTTACTGCCTGCGCTTCGTCAATCTCACCGCCGAATTTTGTCAGCATAACCGCAAGCGACATCACAATTCTGTGGTCATTGTGGGAACAAAGCGGCTCTGCCGGAGAGTGAATACCCGACGGATCAACGGTTATTGTATTTTCATCTACCGTAACCTTAACGCCGAATTTACCGAGCTCCTGAGCCATAGCGCTTCCTCTATCGCTCTCTTTTATTTTAAGCCTTGCAGTGTCCGTCAGCCTTACACCGTTGAGACACGCCGCAAGCGCCATAAGTATCGGTCCGAGATCGGGACAATCCTTGATTGAAATTTCAGGTTTTCCTGATTTAAGCATTGGGAAAAGCGAGCGCCATACCCTGTCTCCCTGACAGGAATTTTCGTTGAGATTGTTGAGCTTAACGTCTCCGCCGATATAGTTCAGTGCGCCGAAAAACGCCGC
>DKDP01000025.1:5191-5511 GCA_002449395.1 Ruminococcaceae bacterium UBA6845
CCCGATTCATCCGCCTCAACATTGATTCTGACGGGACTTCTACGTTTCTGAGAGCCCTTGATAAGCCATTCACGTTCGGAAGTTTTTTCAACATTTATTCCGAACACTGCAAGCGACGCAACGGTCATATCAATATACGAAAGACTTTCCGGCTCGGTTGTAAGCCTTATAATGCTGTCGCCGTCGAGTGTCGGCAGAGCGAGCATAAGACCCGTTATGAACTGACTGCTGATATTGCCGGGCACTTCGTATACCCCTGATTTCAAAGATCCGCAAACGGTTATTTTCTCGCTGTCGGTCTGCCAAAGAAAACCGTTTTT
>DKDP01000025.1:5608-6018 GCA_002449395.1 Ruminococcaceae bacterium UBA6845
TAAAGCTCGGTTTCAACTGAATCGAGACAAAGCGGAATCATAAACCTGAGCGTACTTCCGCTCTCTCTGCAATACAGTTTGCGGGATTCTGCTGATCTTTTGCTTATTCCGCAGACGGTACAAAGACCGTCGGAATATTCGATCTTCGCCCCGAGCGTTCTGAGACAGTCGATCGTTGCGCTTATGTCCTCATTAAGAGACAGCCCGCCGATCACCGTTTCACCGTCAGTCAGAGCGGCGTTTATAAGCAGTCGGTGAGCAACACTCTTTGACGACGGAATTGATACAACGCCCGACGCCGTTCCTTTTTTTATTGTAACGTTCATAGATATCATCTCCATAATGCTTCTCTCAGTGCAGAAGCATCGGCGGTTTCTTCTTACCTTGGTCCTTGCCTCCCTTGTAGGGGA
>DKDP01000045.1 GCA_002449395.1 Ruminococcaceae bacterium UBA6845
TGCTTGCAGCCGACCATTCTCAAAACGGTCGTTGCTTTCGCTCTCTCCGTGTAATAATCTTTCTGAGTTGCGAAAACAGGAATGATGTCGACTTCCTTTGTCAGGAAGAAGCTGTATGTTGTGAATGCGCTGACGATTTCACCTGAAGCTCTGTCGTACCAATATACGAAATACTTGCCTTCCTTGTTCGGCTTCGCCGCATTCGGATAAGATACCGTTGCAACAAGATACTTTGTTGTCATATCCGCTCTGAGCGTCTTTGTCAGTGTTGCGCCGTCCGCCGTAACAGCGTTGAAGTCGGGAACTACATATCCGCAGTCCTTACAGGTGTACTTGCCGTCTTTCAGCTCAATATTGTGCTTTGTGCTTTCAAGTTTGTAGCCGCAGTCACACTCTGATCTGTGAGTTTCACCGTCGACCTTTACGCTCTTGAAATGATGTTCAGCCGCTGTGAACTGTGCTTCATAAGTTGCCTCACCCGTTACAGGCTTAATCTCCGGATCCCAGCCGATGAATTTGTATTCGTTTTCGACGTCGCTTTCCTTGATCGGCGTTTCACCATTATAGACAGGCGTTTCGCCGTAAGCAATGTTTTGCTGATCAAGAACAGCGTTGTTATAATTCAGGAACTTAATACTGAACTTATCAATCGTCCAGTCGGCATAAAGAGTTATGTCGCTTTCAAGGTCAAAATCTCTTGCAGAGCTACCGTCTGCATTGTAATACCGAATACCCTCGCCGTTCGGCTGTGTGAAGTAGCCGCCGAATGTGTAATGCTCACGGGTCGGGAGCGTGATCGCAGGCATAGCCTTGCCGATCGTTGCAACAACCGATGTCGTTCCTGCCGTTGTCGCTAACTGACTGTCAAGCGTTACTGTCTGAACTCGCTCAAGTGCGTTGATTGCGTTGATGAGATTTGTAATTGCGTTTTCAATCTCGGTCTGTTTTGCCGTTTGACTGTCTGAAACCGTTTTTGCCGCATTATATGCGGATTTGAAATTTGTAAAGCTATCAGCCGAGTAGAGAGATTCAGAATCAAAATATCCTGCCGCCTCGCTGATTTTTGCGTTCAATTCGGTTTTATCAAAAAGATAAAGCGTCAAAACAAGATTTGTATGGGCATTATAATGGTATCCCGTCATTGTTGCGTTGGCATTGTAATAGCCTGCAACAATGACGTTTACCTCTTCGCCTGCGCTCGGCAGGTCTCCGCAAACCTTAAACGGCAGATTATAAACATCCGTTAAATAAGAAATTCCCTTTGAATTATCAATGGTATAATCGACGCCTCCGATTGAGCTTGTAAAGGAGCCTTTGTCACTGCCAATTCTTATTCCTGCCCATGACCATCCGCCTGTTCCGTTGGCACAGAGGGAGGCAACCTTGTGGGAAAAGGAAATATTAGTATCCTCAAGCTTGGAATAAACAGAACGGTCGATATAAGCATAAGCCGTTGCGGTGGACTTGAGCAAAAAATCGGAGTCACTTGCGGCATATTCGCCGTCTGCGTTGTTAATGTATTCGCCGTTCGAGCCGCCATCAACGTTGTATGCGCTTATTACCGCATCATAGCAATAAAGATCAGTCCAATTGCGAAGAATATGATTTGTAACCGTTGTTTTGCCGCTGTCGGAACCGCCGAACGCAACAAAACGGATTTTCAGCTTGTAAACCGCATGGATATATCCCGTTTGCGAATTCTGAATATCGGTCAGGAAATACAGCATGTATTCTACCTGCTGACCTGCCGCAGAAGGAGTCTTACCTGTGAACTCTATGTATTTGCTTTCGCTGTTGACTTTATTGTTCTGCTTAAAATACCACTGAGTGTCCCAGCCGACGTCGCTTATTGAACATTTGCTTTTAGTATCGTCGGAAGCGGTAAACTGACAATTGATGAGTCTGGCATATTCATCCTCAATCATTTCACAAAGAAGCGTAGCAGTATATTCCGCATCGTTCACATCAACGTAATACGTTGCAACGGGAGCGTCCGCATCGTTCATTTCTCTTGTGTCCGCTTGTCCCGAGGTACCTTCCTTATAGGTGCTGTATGTGAACATTGAAGCAGAAACCTCATTTGCACCGAGAGCTTTGACACTTGTTCCGCCGAGGCAGTTACCCGGCCAGTGGTGAGTTCCGGTTACTCCTGTTTCCAAATTTCCGGTATAGGCATATTTGACCGCCGAAGATTTAATCTTCATTGTTCCGGGAAAAACAGCAAGGCAAATTATAACTGCCAGAAAAATGCTCGAAATCCTTTTTAAAAGTTTCATTGCAGCCCCTCCTGCTAAAAATTTAATTCAAATTATATTATAATGTAAGCATATTATAAAGTCAATACAAGGCAATAAAACACCGATTACAAAAAATCTCATCTTTTTTCAAAAAAACACTTGATTTTTAAAAACTCTGTGCTATAATATATGAGCGTTAAGAAATGCGCTGCTAGCTCAGCTGGATAGAGTGTTTGGCTACGAACCAAAAGGTCAGGGGTTCGAATCCCTTGCAGCGCGCCAAAAGAGAAGTGATACTTCGGTATTGCTTCTCTTTTTTTGTTTCCTTATGGATGGGCGGCGTAACATTGACACACAACCTTATTTGTTATATTATTAAATAAATGATTCGGTGAGGTGAGATTATGGATGGATTTGCAGAAAAATATGCTGTTAAAACGGATGGCATGGCTTTTGAAAAAAATATGATTATAGACGGCGGCTTGAGAATCACCGTGATTACGCCCGAGCTTATCAGAATTGAGCACTGTGAAAACGGAGCGTTTTGCGATTCGGCAACGCAGGCAGTTCTTTTCCGCAATCTCGGAGCGGTTGAATATACAGAATCGTCGAATGACGATACAATCATAATAAAAACCTCAAAATGTGAATTTGAGATTCAAAAAAGCGGTAGGCTCAAATCCGTTACACTTTCCGACGGACGAACTGTTACGGATTTTAAAAAGGGTAACCTAAAGGGTACGAGACGAACTCTTGACGTCACATTCGGCAAGGTTAAGCTCGGAGACGGAATAATCTCACGTGACGGCGTTGCTGTTATGGATGATTCCGATACACTTGTTTTTTTCGGCGGAGGAACGCTTGTTCCACGTAAATGCAAGGGCAGTACGGATCAATACGTATTTGCATATGGCTTTGACTACCGCAATGCGCTCAGGGATTTTTATCGGATAACGGGAAAAACGCCGCTGATTCCACGTTTCTGTCTCGGTAACTGGTGGAGCAGATTCTGGGCATACACTCAGGATGAATATCTTGATCTTATGAAAAAATTTGAGGATAAGGATATTCCGCTGACGGTTGCCTGTGTTGATATGGACTGGCATTGGACGGACGTCAAAAAGCGTTTCGGCGGCAAGGTCAACGATTATCCTAAACCGAAAAATCCTGTTGCAAATATAACGGGCTGTTTTTGGAATCCCGGCTGGACGGGTTATAGCTGGAATACCGAACTTTTTCCCGATCATAAGGGCTTTCTCGATGAGCTTCACCGCAGGGGACTGAGCGTTAATCTGAATGTGCATCCGGCCCAGGGAGTACGTTTTTTTGAAGATATGTATTCCGATTTTGCCGATTATATGGGTGTTGATAAGGAAAATAAAGAACCGATTAATTTTGATTTTACCAATAAAAAGTTTGTTGAGGGCTATTTTAAATATATCAACGAGCCAATGGAAAAAGAGGGCGTTGATTTCTGGTGGATCGACTGGCAGCAGGGCAGCAAATCTGCGGTTGAGGGACTTGATCCGCTGTGGCTGCTCAACCATTACTACTGTCTTGACAGACAAAGACACGGACTCAGACCGTTGACTCTTTCACGCTTTGCGGGGTTCGGCTCACATCGCTATCCGCTCGGCTTTTCGGGCGATACGGCGATTCAGTGGTCGGTGCTCGATTTTCAGCCTTATTTCACCGCAACGGCGGCAAATGCAGGTTACACGTGGTGGAGCCACGATATCGGCGGACACAACTTCGGCAAGGTGAATGACGAGCTGTATCTAAGATGGGTTCAGTTCGGCGTGTTCAGCCCGATAATGCGTTTTCATTCTGTCAATGATGCACGAAAGAGCAAAGAGCCGTGGAAATTCGGCAGGGAAACGGAGAATATCGCAAAGAAATTTCTGCGGCTGAGACACCGTATGATCCCGTATACATACACGATGAACTATCTTACCGAAACGGATGGCAGACCTTTGCTTATGCCGATTTATTACGAATATCCCGAGTGCCCGGAGGCGTACACGGTCGGCAACGAATACTTTTTCGGTACACAGCTTATTGCCGCTCCGATCACAAAGAAAGCGGATAAAAATACAAATATCGCCTCGGTTGATGTGTGGCTGCCTGAGGGAAGATACACGGATATTTTCACGGGTCAGGTCTATGATGGCGGCAGGAGACATACGATGCGCAGGGATGTATCGCTTATTCCCGTGCTTGCAAAGGCGGGCGCAATTATCCCCCTTGACGACAGGAAAAGCGGTAACAGCTGTGACAATCCCGAATCGCTTGAAATTCTTATTTACAAAGGCAACGGCACGTTTAAACTTTATGAGGATGACGGCAGAACTCTTGATTATAGGGACGGAAAATACGCCGAGACCGAGTTTACACTTAAGGAAAACGGCTCGGAGATTAAATTTACCGTCAGTCCTGCCGTGGGTGATCTGTCGCTGATTCCGAACAGCCGAAATTACGCTTTCAGCTTCCGTGATGTTACTTCGGCTGACAAAATATCAGCCATTTCAAACGGAGAAGAAGTCGATTTTACAGTTAAGAAAACAGATGTCGGAATGTGCGTGACGGTCGAAAATGTTGACACCGATAAGGGTGTGACCGTTACGGTTTATTCGGCAGACAAAACTAAATAATTACGGAGGTTTCGTATGATAAATAAAATTGTATCCTTTTTCCTTACAGTGCTTTTTGCCGTCAATTCATTTTTCTGCGGCTTTATAACCTGCAAAAGAATTGATATCGTTAAGTGCGATGAGCCGATTGATTATTATGTTGACGGCGAGAGTGAAAACGGTCTTATAAAGTACGGCGTGATTAATGAAACAAATTTGTTTGAACCGAACGAGGAGATCAGGGTCGTTTTTGAGTGCGAGGATCCGTCTGTTTACGGCACAAGGGTGAAAGCGGAATTGAGCTCGGAGCAGGCGAAACTTCAAAAAAGAGGATATTTTAAAGCCGACAGCGAAAAAGGGCAGTACACGTTCAGCTTTTCCTCGGACAAAAACGGAATTTTTACCGTCTCGTTTACGACCGTTCACAATGAAAAATATTCGTTCAAAATAGGCGTTATGCCGGAAAACGAAAAGGCGGATTTTGAATTTCTTTATGGAGTTCAGCCATATCTTATGCGTGCAAAATGCTGGAGCGAAAACGACCTTATCCCGGGAAGAAACAGCGACGAAACTATAAAAGCAATTCTCGATTCGGCGCAGTATCTCGGCGTTAATCTTATTCGGGAGGACTTTGTCGGTTGGGGAAGTATGCAGAGCGGTGAGGGGGAGCCTTTATCGTTTGATACGCAGGACTTCCTTGTGAATGCGGTAAATGAAAGGAATATGAAATACAACTGGATTCTCGGCTGTAATGCCGGCGAGTGGTCCATCAATAAAAAATACAAAGATTCTTATGTTCCGGACAGGCTGTGGACATATGCTCCCGACGAAGAGCTTTGGGACAGCTTTGTTGAGGATTTGGCAGATCACTACGCTGACAATTCCGATATCCTCTGGGAAATTTGGAATGAACCGAACTGGGAATTTTTCAGCGGGACAAAGGAAGAATACTTCACGCTTCTTGAAAACACAGCGAAGATAATAAAGCAAAAAAATAAAACCGCATATGTCTATTCGGGCGGTCTTGC
The DNA here is from genome assembly GCA_002449395.1 of Ruminococcaceae bacterium UBA6845. Classification (GTDB taxonomy): domain Bacteria; phylum Bacillota; class Clostridia; order Oscillospirales; family Acutalibacteraceae; genus CAG-488. The sequence goes on from DKDP01000045.1 coordinate 5,896, forward strand.
CGTTGCCGAAAGGGAGACCAACTCACCGTATTACAAAAAGACGGCGGAGCTTATCAAATGCGGCTTGCTCGATAATTTCGGATATCATAATCACGATTTCCCTGATAAATTTTATGATAATATGTCACAGATGTATGCCGTTGCAAATTCGGCAGGCATAGAAAAAGGCGGAATAAACAGCGAAAGCGGAATTGTCGGCGCCGACGCTGCATTCATTGCAAGAAAAGCCCTTTATACACGTTCCAAGGGAGCTGACGGATTTGTATCATTTTCTTTCAGAAAGAATCCGATTCCGGAGAGTGATATAAATGATTTCGCTTTTTTCGATGAATATTTACAGCCGACTGAGGCGGTTTTGGCTTATTCAACTGTCATACGCTTTCTCGGTCAGGCGCATTTTGTCGGAAATGTAATTGACAGTGAAAATTATGTTGCCGACGAATATAAAACAGAGGACGAAACTCTGACTGTTTACTATTCCTTCGGCAAAAAGAGCCGTATTAAAGCTCCGAATAATATCAAGGAAGTCTATGATATGTTCGGCAACCCGATAAAAACAGGCAAATATATTACCGTCAGTGAAAATCCGATTTATGTATTTCATAAATAAAAAGTTAAAAGGAGCTGTGTCAGGCACGGCTCCTTTTGCGCTTGGTGAGTATTAATGCTATCAGCAGGAAAATAAGTATACCTGTCAGACTGCCGCAGGTGTCGATGAAAACATCGAAGATTCGGCAGGCTCTTTCGGGGACGAAATACTGGTGAATCTCATCCGAAACCGCATACAAGGCGCACGGAATAAGCGGAACGTAAAACCGTTTTTTTTCGAATGAGAAATGAATTGCTCCGCACATAAAGAATCCGAGAGCGGTATATTCGGTGAAGTGGGCAATTTTGCGCAGAACATTGTGAGAAACGATATTGCCGAGATGCTCGATAATCAGTCCGAGAAGATTTTCGCTTACCTCTTTCGACTCCTCGCCGTCCTCACAGGAAAACAGAAAGATGATTGCCATTACTGCGGCGGTCATAATCCAGAAAAAAATTGCGCCGCAAATTCTGCGCTTGTTCATCAGGAGTGACCTCCCGAAATGAGGCAGGCGCTTTCAAAGGCGGGGGAGAAGTAAATTCCGTCGACACCCTTGTTGACAACGGCATAGGACGATCCCGAAAACAGAGGAAGAAAAACTGCCTTGTCGATAATTATCTTTTCCGCCTTTGCGCAGTCTGTTACAATTGCATTTCCTGAGTCGGTATTTATGATTGCACTGACGGTACTGTCATAGGTTTTATCGCTGAAGCCGAAGATGTTTGAATCGCTGTCGGAAGTGAATTTTTTAAGCATATCCGTCACGTTGGATGAGCTTGTCGTTATCTTATGATAGAGAATCTGATAGCTTGTGTTATAGATCGAAGAGCTTATTTCATCATCCGATTTAACCTCAACCTTTGCAAGAATTGAGGTCGAGAATACTCTCTGCCAGTTTTGAATTGCCTCCTGCATAATCGGAGCATTGTCCTCGGTGCAGGTGACGGTTATTTCTGCGGTGGAAATGTCGAGAGCTTTAAGACCTTTCTTCCAAAGTGCGAGAGCCTGCGCTTCATTATAAGCCGAACCGACGATATCTCCCGCAGTCTCACGGTATGAGCTTTCGCCGAAGCGAACGCAGTCGGGGACGATACCCTTTGTGAATGCGTTGTCGGCGGATGCGGTCAGCTTATCGGTCTTTGTGACCATCGCTATCGCACGGCGCATATCCTCGTTTGAAAGCACTGCGTCGGTGCAGTTGAAGCAGAGACCGTAAACAGTGTTGTTGATTGAATATCTCGTGAGCTTGTCATTATCGCTGAGTTCATTGTATGCCGATTCCGATACAAAGGCACAGTCATAGGTGCGCTGTCTGATTTTCTTGACAACGGAGCTTTCCTCGGTATTGACATAGAAGTAAAGTTCGTCGGGGTTAGGCTTGACATTTCCTTTATACTCGTCGTTTTTATACATTGAAAGAGTGTTGTCCTCCGCCCATCTTGAAAGATAGAACGGACCGTTGCAGAATGTATATTTGAGATCGAGACAGTATTTTGCGTGAGTTGCCTTAAAAAAATCCTCGTGGCAGGGCATTGCAATCGGCAGGGTGAGAATGCGGAGAAAGTCGGGGTTTGCCCTTGCAAGACTGATTACAACCGTGTAGTTGTCCCGAGCCTGTACTCCGAGGGACGATACGTCGGATTTTTTTTGATTGATTTCATAGGCGTTCTTTATTGAAAAGAGCTTGTCGGCGTCGCCCGCCTGAGTTGACGGATCAACGGCACGCCTGAGACCGAAAACAAAGTCGGCGGCAATGACCTCGGTGCGGTAATTCTTCTTATATCCCTCTGGCAGGACATCCTCAAAGGAGTTGAGGAGTTTCCAGTGGGTATCCTTCCTGAGGTGAAAGGTGTATGTAAGTCCGTCGGAAGAAACGTCCCAGCTTTCGGCAACGCCTGGGACGATTTTATTATCCTTGTCGAGCCTTACGAGACCCTCAAAGCAGTTTGCGATCAACAGCTTTGCCTCCGCCGAGTCGGCAACCTGAGGGTCAAGACACAGCGGATCATCAGAAATCGGCATTATAAGTACGTCGCCGTCGCCGGATCCGCAGGCGCAAAGACCGATTACGGCAGCGAGCGCAAGGAAGAGAGATAAAAGTCTTTTTGACATTATGAAAACCTCCGAAAAGGGAAATAGATTTCGATATTTTGAAACAGTAAATACATTATAGCAAATACGTACAAAAAATACCAGTTATTTTTGAAAAGAAAATGAATTGTATTAAAATGTAAATTTTGTTATAATTATATAGATTAAATAGATGGAGTGGTAATATGCCCGATAGTTTAATATACATTATTTTGATTTTGCTGATTGCCGTTTTTGCTGTAATGATATACACTTTATTTCAGATAAAGAAACTGAAGGATGAAGAAAAGAACAGCGAGACGGACAAACAGCTTGCGGCGATTCTGACTCTTATGAAGCAGAGCTACGGCAGCAATGCCGAGGAATTTGAACGTAACCGCCGTGAGACTGCAAATTCGCTCAATGCGATGACGGAAAAGCTCGATTCGATGACACGTCAGAATTATGAGACGATTCTCAAGCTCAACAAGGATATGACGGAGTCACTCAACCTGATACGTACCAACAGTATGGAGCAGAATGAGAAGCAGACGAGGGTTGTTGACGCCGCAATCGCAAAGATGCAGGAGAGCAACGAGAAGAAGCTTGATCAGATGAGGGCGACGGTTGACGAAAAACTCACATCAACCCTTGCGACAAGGCTTGATTCGTCGTTCAAGACCGTTTCCGAGCAGCTTGAAAATGTTTACAAATCACTCGGCGAAATGAAAGAGCTTTCAACAGGAGTCACAACGAATGTTACGGCGCTCAACAGGGTTCTTACGAACGTCAAGGCGAGAGGAACGTGGGCTGAAATTCAGCTTGAGGGAATACTGGATCAGACAATTCCGAATATGTATGTCAAGAACTATTCGCCTGTCGCAAATTCAAGAGATGTTGTTGAGTTTGCGGTTAAAATTCCCTCAGGCGACGATCCGACGAGACTTACATATCTGCCGATAGATTCAAAATTCCCGATGGAGGACTACCGCAGGGTATGCGAGGCGGCGGACAATGCGGATGCAGTCGCTTTGGCGGCGGCGAGAAAGGCTCTTGAGGACAGAGTTCTTCACGAGGCAAAGACGATCACGAAGTACATTCACGTTCCCGACACAACGCCTTTTGCAATACTTTATCTTGCGACGGAGGGCTTGTATGCCGAGATAACCTCGTCAAATTCGGGAATTATCGACAAAATACAGCGTGAAAACATTATGATCGCAGGACCGACAACGATCATTGCCTTGCTCAACTCTCTTTCAATGGGATTCAGAGCCGTTGCGATAAACGAAAAGGCAAATGAGGTCAGAAAGCTCCTGTCGGCTGCCAAGGTTCAGTACGAAAAGTTCGGAGTTGTGCTCGACAAGGCAAAGAAAAAAATCGACGAAGCAGGAAAATCACTTTCCGAGGCTCAGGACAGGAACAGAATTATTCAGAAAAAGCTGAAGAATGTCGAAGAGATTGATTCGGCACAGGCTGAAAAATATTTGGAAATTGAAAACAACAATATATCAACCGAAGAGGAGTGAACTTAATGTTAAAGCATCAGGATTTAATTTCGCAGATGACGCTTGAGGAAAAGGCGTCGCTCTGCTCGGGCAAGGATTTCTGGCATCTCAAAAGTATTGAGCGTCTCGGAATCCCCGAGATTATGGTCTGCGACGGACCTCACGGTCTCAGAAAGCAGAATGCCGAGAATAAAAAGGTCGGTATCGGCAACAGCTATCCTGCAACCTGTTTCCCGACTGCGGTCACAACCGCCTGCTCGTGGGACAGAGATCTTATCTACAAAATGGGTCAGGCACTTGCAGAGGAATGCTTACAGCACGGCGTAAGCGTATTGCTCGGACCCGGCGTTAATATGAAGCGTTCACCGCTTTGCGGCAGAAACTTTGAATATTTCTCCGAGGATCCCGAGCTTGCAGGCGAGATGGGAGCGGCTTTTATTGCAGGCGTTCAGTCGATGGGCGTCGGCACTTCACTCAAGCATTTTGCCGGTAACAGCCAGGAAATGAAGAGAATGACATCAAACAGCATTATTGATGAGCGTGCGCTCAGAGAGATTTATCTCAGAGCCTTTGAAAAGGCAGTTAAAAAGAGTCAGCCGTGGACGGTTATGAACGCATACAATCTCCTCAACGGCACATATTGCTCGGAGAATGATTGGCTCCAGAACAAGGTTCTCCGTGATGAATGGGGCTTTGAGGGCGCCGTTGTCAGCGACTGGGGTGCAGTAAATGACCGTGTTGCGGGACTTAACGCAGGCAATGACCTTGAAATGCCGTCCTCGGGCGGAGTTAATGACGCAAAGATTGTTGAGGCTGTAAAGTGCGGCGTTATCGACGAAAATACGCTGGATGAGCGTGTTGACAAGCTCGTCGATATTATCCTCAGGGGTAAGGCAAACAAAAAGCCCGGATATAAGTATGATGTTAAGGCGCATAATCTTCTTGCAAGGCAGATAGCCGAGCAGTCGATGGTGCTTCTCAAAAACGAGGATAACATTCTTCCGCTCAAGCGTGTTGAGGGCGAGTATGTTGCTGTTATCGGCTCGTTTGTCGATAATCCGAGATATCAGGGCGCAGGCAGTTCAATAATCAATCCGACAATGATCGACAGCGGCAGAAGAGCCTTTAATAATTCGCCGATCAGCGTTAAATTCGCCGACGGTTACGACAGAAGCGGCAAGAGAAAGAACGAGGACGCATACATAACCGAGGCTTGCAATCTTGCAAAGAATGCTTCAAAGGCTGTTGTTTTCATCGGATTGACGGACGACTACGAATCGGAAGGCTTTGACAGAAGCACAATGAAGCTCCCGGAGGGTCACAACAGGCTTGTTGAGGCGGTCAGCAGGGTTAATGACAATGTGATCGTTGTGCTTGAGGGCGGTTCTCCCGTTGAGATGCCCTGGGCGGACGATGTAAAGGCGATTGTCAACGCTTACCTCGGCGGTCAGTCGGTTTCCCCGGCGATTGTCGATGTACTTACGGGCAAGGCAAATCCCTGCGGCAAGCTCGCCGAGACCTATCCGATCTGCCTCAAGGACACTCCGACATCATTCAGATATCCCGACTCAAAAGAGGACGTGCAGTACCGTGAAAGCATTTTCATCGGTTACAGATATTACGACAAAACGGAGAAAGACGTCAGATTCCCGTTCGGATTCGGACTTTCATACACGAGCTTTGAATATTCGGATATTAAGCTCAAAAAGAAGAACCTCACAAAGGGTGAGGGTACAAAGGTAACATTTACCGTTAAGAACACAGGCGATGTTGCAGGTGCCGAGATTGCTCAGGTATATGTCGCAAAGCCCGAAAGCAAGGTATTCAGAGCTCCCAAGGAGCTCAAGGGCTTTGTAAAGGTATACCTTGAGCCGGGCGAGGAAAAGAAAGTCACGGTAGAACTTGATGACAGAGCTTTCACGTTCTGGAACACTGCGACAAACGACTGGTCGGTTGAGAGCGGTGAATATAAGATTCTTGTCGGCGCTTCGTCAAGAGATATAAGACTTGAAGCGGATGTGAAGATGAAATCGGAAGATGATTCGACTATCGTTGATCTCAGAGACACGGCAAAGGTTTACTTCGACGGCGATCCCGCAAGAGCAACAGCGGATGACTTTAAGGTTATTTACGGCGGCGAGTTTAAGTTTGCTCCCGAGATTACAAACGATAGCCTTAACAACTCAATTGAAAGAAGCAGGGGCAAGGGCTTAGCAAAGTTTATTTACAATACCGTTGATCTTGCGATGAAGCCGAAGGGCGGAGTCGGAAGCTCGATGATTACGAATACAATTATGCAGACGCCGATCAGAAACTATGTCTCAATGAGTAACGGACTGTTCACCGAGGATATGGCGGACGGACTTCTCAAGGTGTTTGAGGGCAAGGATGTGGCAAAGGGCGTCGGAAAGATCGCAAAGGGCGTTCCGAATGCACTCGTAAATCTTAAGTCACTGCTTAAATCAATATAAAATTAAATGAGAGGGGATCTTAGAAAAATGAATAAAACGAGAAAGGTCAGCCGAAAGATCATAGCTTTTGTACTTACAATGGTTATGATTCTTTCAATCGTGCCGATGAGCGCATCGGCAGCGGACGCAATCAAGAAAGGTCTGACAACGGATAAGGAAGTAAAATTTGCCGTTATGTCGGATATGCACTACTATCCCGCATCACTCGCAGGCGACTACAACGAGGCGTTTATGGACAGCATTAAAACCGCCCTTGCGAGAGAGCCGTACCAGTCGGTAGGTATTCTTGATTCTGCACTCGCAGCAGTTGCCGAGCACGCAAAGAAGAACGGTATGAAGTACCTTATTCTTTCGGGCGACCTCACCTCAAACGGTGAGTATGAGGCTCACAGAGCTCTTGCCGCAAGACTGGAAAGGTTTGAAAAAGAGACAGGTATCCAGGTTATCGCAATCAACGGTAACCACGATATCAACAAGGCGAACGGCACAACATACGAGAACGGCAAGGCTGAGCTTGCAAAGCGTACAACGCCCGAGGACTTCCTCGAGATATACAAGAATCTCGGCTATGACCTTGCTTATCACAGATACACCCCGTCAAAGGGCAAGGCAAATATGCTTTCGTATTCTGTCCGTGCCGACGGTTACAGATTCATCGTTATGGATACGGGCAAATACAGTTCCGATGTAACGGAAAAGGGCAAGGATCTCGCCGAGACGGCGGGCTGTCTTACAACCGAGGCTACAAACTGGGTTCTCAGTGAAATCGCCGATGCAAAGGCAAAGGGCGAGACGGTTATCGGAGTTAATCACCATAACTTCGTTCCGCACTTCACAGGTGAATACACAATCATCAGAGGCTTTGTTATCGACGGCTGGCAGGAGCTGACAGACAAGCTCGTTGACGCAGGTATGCACTTCTCGTTTACGGGTCATATTCACGACAGCGACATCGCTCAGACCTTTACCGATGACGGCGAAACATTAACCGAGATCTGCACGGATTCGCTTACGGCGTTCCCCAACTATTTCCGTGAGGTCAACGCAGTTACCGATGTTAACGGCAAGACGACTATGAAGGTTGAGAGCAAGGACGTTGACTGCGTTCTTCCCGTTACCGTTAACGGCGAGACATACGCAACGCCTTACAGAATTAAATCCCTCGGAGATTCATTCTTCGGCGAGGGCGGACTTTCCGCAACGGCGCTCAACGTGCTCGGCGGTATGCTCGGTGACTATTCCGAAAAGTTTGCAAAGGACGGCGTTCTTGAAACACTTAAGGGTATGGGTCTTGACATTGAGGGACTCATAAAAGGCTTCTTCGGCGACGGTCTTAAGATCGGCGACACAGAGCTTTTCACAACAAAGAATCTTATGGGCTTTATCGAGGATCTCCTCAATCAGATCTATGAAAACTACCTTACGGATCCCGACGCAACCGCTCAGTATCTTGTTAATTCGATCAACAAGCTCCTGAACGTTCAGGTTTCAGATCTGCCGAACACAAGATTTATTGACGAATACGGCTTCGGCGACAGAACTAAGCCCGGCACATTTGAGGATCTTCTGGAGTGCATTGTTGTTTACAAATACGAGGGCAAGCTCCATATGAAGGACGATCCGTTTATGATGGATGCCATTGATCAGCTCAACAACGGCGATACAATATTTGATATTTTCGATGTGCTTGTTGATATTGTTTCAAACGATCTTCTTCAGGATAAGATCCTCAAGGATCTTGATCTCAATCTCGGCGCATTCTTCCCCGAGGGAACGACGCTTGAATGTGTCGGCAAAATTCTCACGGTTACAATGATGGTTCTTTTCCTCGGTGACACAAGCTATCTCAATGTTTCAAATAAGATCCTTGAGGCGGCAAACAAGCTCGGAGTTGTTGATTTCAAGTCACTTTGGGGTATCGCCGAATATTATATGGGCGAGTATCTCACCGATACTCAGCTTGAGGGAATCGGTCAGACGCTTGCAAATGTTGCGTGCGAATTTGCCTATGACGACAACTATATTGAGGACGTTAACACAACGATCGTTTACGACGGCAAGGTAACTCCCGTCGCAACAAGAGAGAATTACAGGCTGCCGACAATCGTTTCGACAACTCTCGGCGCTGACCAGACTTCAAGAAATGTAAGCTGGTACACAAAGACAAGCGTTAAGGGTACGGATATTGAAATTATTCCGTATTCCGAAAATCCGGTATTTACAGGCAGAAATATTGTGCCTTACGGCGTTAAGGTAAATACCAAGACCGTCAGAACCGAAAGAGAATATCCGGGCGTTGATCTCGGCGTACTCGGATTTATGGACTATAAGTTCCCGATGAACAGACATATCGTTGAGGTATCGGGACTTGAAAAAGGCAAGAAGTATCTCTACCGTGTCGGTGACGCTTCAAGGAACTGGTGGAGCGAGATCGGTACATTCAAGATGGCTGACGGTTCGGACGAAACATCGTTCGTTCACATCTGCGATCCGCAGTCTCAGTCGGAACAGCAGTATGAGACTTTCTCAAAGGTTATCGCAAAGGCATATGAGATGTATGACAGCGATTTCATCATCAACACAGGTGACAATGTTGACCACGGCGATAACTTCAGACAGTGGCAGTGGCTGTTCAACACAGCTTCCGACACACTTATGGACACAACGATGATGTCCGCCTCGGGTAACCACGAGGGTATGGGTTCATATGCAATTGAAAAGAACTACTACTACTCAAACGTTCCCGAGCAGGAGACGGAGTCCGGCATTTATTTCTCGTTCGACTACAACAATGTCCACGTTGCTGTTCTTAACACGAACAACCTCAATGACGATAAGAGCCTCAGTGACGATCAGATTGACTGGCTCATTGACGATATGCAGTCGAGCGACGCCGACTGGAAGTTTGTTGCACTGCACAAGGCAATGTATTCAAACGGTTCCCACTACAAGGACAAGGATGTTTGCAAGATAAGAGACGAGCTTTGCAAGCTGATGCCGCAGCTCGGCATTGATATGGTATTCCAGGGACACGATCACGTTTACCTCAGAACGGACGCTATGATCGACAACAAGGTTGAGAGCGTAACAACCTCGAGAGCAGAGTTCAACGGCAAGGAGTATAACGTTAAGGTTAACCCTGTCGGAACTGTTTATGAGATCAGCGGATGCTCGGGCGTTAAGGTCTACAATCAGAAGGATGAGAGCCTTACGGATAAGTATTTCCCGAGAGCCGAGGTAATCAAGAACGTCACAAAGTCGATGTTCTCCGGCATAAGCATTGTCGGCGATACACTCTATTTTGACGCTTATACCGTTGATACCGAGAACGGCGAGACGGAGAATATTGATTCCTTTGCAATCAAAAAGGATCTTTCGGTTAAGAAAGGCACGGGCGTTAAGCCGTCAATTGATTGGATGAAGATTTTCTCACAGGTTATCGCAGTTGTTCTCCCGATAGTTAAGACAATTATCAGCAGAGTGTTTGAGTTCGTAAGCGCAAAGATGTGGTAAAAATCGCATAAAAATATCTGGGCGATCCGATTGGGTCGCCCGGTTGTTTCTTTTTATGATGTTAAAGTAAAATTTCCTTATTTGTTCCGTAAAAGATATCGTCTCGGCTTGAGATGAATTTGCAGAAATCCTCGAATTTATCCCATTCATCGTTTATGTCAAACTCGTAGGAATGACCCCAGATGTAAAATATTTTTTCGCTTGACGGCTCAAGGGAAATAAACTTTTCCGAGAGTCTGTAAAGCCGCTCCCAGTCACGGTGAAATGCCGACGGATGAAATTCGTAGAGATCACGCTGAGGTGAAAAATCATTGCTGCATATTGTCGTCCGTGCGTATTTGACGCCTGTGCTGTTCTCAATAATCCGAGAGATTCGAGAATTATAATTCGGCTGTCTGCCGGGATATGCCATTCCGATAACCTCGGTGCCCGAAAGCTCGCTGAGATTCAGTCTGTCCTGTTCAACCTGTCGGATAACCTCGTCAGTTGGCATCTCTGTCATATCGGGATGGGTGAGGGTGTGTGCGGCAATCTCGTGACCTTTGTATATACTTGTGACCTCACTTGGCTTTATTTTGTTATGAGATATTCTTTTGCCGAGAATTTCAAGACTTCCGTCCTTGCCGAGAAGCTCGGAGTTGAGGTTAAAAGTCGCTTTAAGTTTATATCGGTTGAGAATTTCAACAAGCCGAATATCCTGCGTAACACCGTCGTCATAGCTGAATGTGACAGCTTTCATCTTGCCGTTAAACATTATTTTATCCTCTTGTATGTCGTGAAGCGAAACTTGATCCCGTTATTTTCAAGAATATCGGACTGCTCGGTTATTTCCCATTCGCTGTCTTTCAGCTCGGGAAATTTAGAGTCAGCCTCGTCGGCAACGGCGTCAACGTGCGTGATCAGAGCCGTGTCGCAATAGGGGAGGAGCTGTGAATAAATCTGAGCGCCGCCGATAACGTAAACATCGTCGGTGTCGTATTGCTTCAGCTTTTCGAGAAGCTCATCGACGCTTGTTACAAATTCGGCACCATCAACGCTGTGTGAGCTCCTTGAAAGGACTATATTAACCCTGTTCTTCAGGGGCTTTGATCCCGGAAAGGATTCAAGCGTCTTTCTGCCCATAACAACAATTTTACCGGAGGTCGTTGTGCGGAAAAACTTCATATCATCGGGCAAGGAGAAGAGCAATCCGCCCTTGTTTCCGATGTTCCGTTCATTGTCAACTGCCGCTATAAGTTTCATATCATTACCTCATATTGCAACGGGAATACCCTTAATCTGCTCGTGCGTCTCGTAGTTGTCAAGGCGGACATCATCGGTTGTGAAATCGTAGAAATCCTTGATTTCGGGATTGATCCAGAATGTCGGAGCGGGGAGAGGCTCACGTGTGATAAGCTCCTTGACAAGCGGAATGTGTCTGTCATAAATGTGCGCGTCGGCAATTACGTGAACAAATTCGCCGACCTCCATATCGCAGACCTGAGCGAACATATGAAGAAGGACACTGTACTGAACGACGTTCCAGTTGTTTGCGGTCAGAACATCCTGACTGCGCTGATTGAGTATACCGTTGAGAACGAGCTTGCCGTTTTTACCCTCGGTCACGTTGAATGTCATACTGTATGCACAGGGGTAAAGCCCCATTTCGCTGAGATCGTGGTGATTGTATATGTTCGTCATAATTCTGCGGCTGAAAGGATTGTTTTTGAGATCGTAGAGAACACGGTCAACCTGATCGAACATACCCTCCTTGTACTTATGCTTAACGCCGAGCTGATAGCCGTAAGCCTTGCCGATTGAACCGTTCTCGTCAGCCCACGAATCCCAAATGTGGGAATTAAGGTCGTGAATATTGTTCGATTTTTTCTGCCAGATCCAGAGGATCTCATCAACACAGGATTTGAATGCGGTGCGGCGAAGAGTGAGAGCGGGGAACTCCTTTTTCAGGTCATAGCGGTTTACAACGCAGAACAGCTTCTGGGTGTATGCGGGTGTGCCGTCCGCCCAGTGAGGACGAACCTTTTCGCCCTTTGTATCGGTTCCGTTTTCGAGTATGTTATTACACATATCAATGAAAAGTTTGTCAGCGTAGCTCATTTTGCAGTCTCCTTTTTTATTAGTCAATGCTTTTTAATGTTATCAGACATACCTCGGGACGGTTGAGAAATCTCAGCGGTACGGGGTAGTTGCCGAGACCCGAGGTTACAAAAATTTGTTTGTCTTCAAAGGAATATAATCCCTTGTCGGTCATTCTTCCCGAATATGTCAGCTTCGGCAGAACAAAGCCGTTGTAGTAAATCGGTCCCAGCAGCGGCAGGCGAACCATTCCGCCGTGAGTGTCACCGCTGAATATCAGATCAACGCCGAAGTCCTCAAAGTGCTCCGTTTCGGGTATGTGAGCAAGAAGTATATTCAGCCGATTTCGATCGGGCTCATCAAATTCATTATGCAGGTCGAATGTCGGGGAATAATAAACATTGTCGATCCCGAAAAGGGTAATATTTGTGCCGTTTATTTTGAGATCGGCAGACTTGTAGTTCATCAGATGAACATTCGCAAGAGCGCTTATTTTATTCTTATACACCTGATCAGTATCGTGATCTCCCGTGATAACGTAGGTGTCCGCAATTTGCGAAAGCTCCGTTATCAGGCTGACGGCGATGTCAATCTGTTCGGTGTGATTTTGAGTGTACATATCGCCGAGGACAAATATCAGATCGGGGCTCTGCGCCCTGACAAGCTCAGTTATTTTTCTGTTGTTCTTTCCGAATTTGTCGCCGTGCAGGTCGGATATAAGAGCGATTTTAACATCGTTTTCGACCTTGTCGGAATATATTGTCTGCTCGGTGAGCTTCAGCGAATAGTTGTTGAAATACCACAATGAAGCGATGAGAGCGATGATAAGCAGTAATGAAACAAGTTTCTTCTTCTTTTTCAAAGCATCACTCCCAAACACATTTACAATATTATATAACAGAACAGATAAAAAAACAATCTTTTTATTGACAAACAATCAAAAGAACGATATCATTAATAAAGAATATTTTAAAGGACGAACTAAATGGACAGATACGGAAAACTTGCTAAAAATACAATGCTGATAAGTATCGGTGTGCTTACGTCAAAGCTCATCGTTTTCCTGATGGTCAGATTTTATACGGGCTATCTTACTCCTGCCGAATACGGCGATGCGGATCTTATCAGCCAGACCGCCAATCTTCTCTTCCCTGTTTTTTCACTCGGAATAACGGACGGTGTTTTTCGATATGCGATCAATTCATCGTCGGACAGGAACAAGGTATTTTCATCCGGTGCATTGGTTATTTTGCTCGGCTCGATTGTGATGCTCGCCTGTACGCCGCTTTTAAATATGCTCATAGGCGATAAGATCGACGTTACGGCGGTCTTTTTATACACTGTTTCGGCGTGCATACATTCAATATGCAGCCAGTTTGCCCGCGGACTCGGCAATGCAAGGCTCTTTGCCGTTCAGGGTATAGTCAACACCTTCTCGGTGGTTGTGCTGAATATTGTTTTCCTTGCCGTTCTCGGTCTCGGAATCGACGGATATGTATATTCTATCGTTATCTCCGATCTGATTTGTGCGATTTATATAACGCTCAGAGAGAAACTGTGGAGATACATCACCTTTAAGGTTGACGGACATCTTATAAAAAGAATGCTTCATTACAGTATTCCGCTTATTCCGACGGCTATTTTCTGGTGGATCACTTCCGTTTCTGACAGATATATGATCAACTGGATGGTTGACAGCACCGCAAATGGTATTTACACGATGGCGTGCAAGCTCCCGACTGCTATTGTTCTTCTCTCCGGCGCATTCAGTGACGCCTGGCAGTATTCTGCGGTCAGCGAGAAAAAGGACGGGGAGGCAGACGAATACAAAACATTTTTCTCGGACAGCTGGCTCTCTTTTCAGGGTATTCTTTTCTTCGGATGCAGCCTTGTTATTGCAATTGCAAAGCCCGGAGTCAGGCTGCTTACTGCGTCGGAAGAATACTACTCGGCTTATGCCTATGTACCGCTCCTTTGCTGTGCAATGGTATTTTCATCGTTTGCAACCTTTATGGGAAGTGCTTTTTTGGTATACAAGAAGAGCAGACTTTCATTCGTCACGTCAATGGTCGGAGCGGTTGCAAATATAATTCTGAACTTTTTACTTATTCCGAAGTATGAAATCTACGGCGCGGCTGTTGCGACATTTGCAAGCTACTTTATTGTGTTCGTGATAAGAGCGTTTATGTCGAAAAGGCTTGTTGACTTCAAAATGTATATCGTTCAGACGATTGTCGGAACACTGATAATTTTGGTTCAAACCGTGGGCACGTATTTTGATCCCAAGGGTCTTGTTGTAATAAATATTGTTGCGGTTATTGCCACCGTTGCAATTTACTTCAAGACGTTCTATTCGGTAATTACAAAGGTGCTGAAAACGTTCCTTTCAAAAAGAAGAAGCAAATAAAAATTGAGGAAGACCTGTGCGGTCTTCCTCTTGTTCTTATAGCTATATATGTTACAGATCAAATTGATTTTAAGAATATATTTATTAAAGTATTTTTATTGTGTATTACCGATTTTAAAAAAAATAAAAAGCTGCGGAATAAATTTCCACAGCCTAAAATCAAAAAAAGTCGGGACAAAATCCCGACTTGGTGACCCGGACGAGAATTGAACTCGTGTTACCGCCGTGAAAGGGCGGTGTCTTAACCTCTTGACCACCGGGCCAAAAAAATGGTAGCGGCAGTGGGATTCGAACCTACGACCAATCGGGTATGAACCGAGTACTCTAGCCAACTGAGCTATGCCGCCACATTTATGCCGCCGATATCTTCAAGCGACTTGCTAATTATATAGCATAGATTGGAAATTGTCAACCCCTTTTTTGAATTTTTTCGATTTATTTTATGCACTTACAGTTTAACGATACAAAAATGTTTAAAAAACCGTAAATTGTAACATTTGTGTCAATTTTAAAAAAGGTGATTGAATATAAATATTATTGATGATATAATTTAACACGGTAGATTTTTGCCGAACTATGCTATGGAGATGTATTTTTTAGAATGAAAAGGGATTTTATAGGGAAAGCGATTTTTCTTGTTGTGTTTGTTGTTATTCTTGTCGTTTCCGTTTACGGATTCAGCGGTCATTTGATGAGTGAAAAGAGCACCGACCCGACAGAGAACAGGAGCACAACAATCGCACAGGAGAAAAAAACCGAGAAAGAAACAACGACCGAGCCGACAACTGCCGACCCTGCCGATAAGCCGAAATCGACGGATAAACTCGTATGCTTTACGTTTGACGACGGCCCGTATGCTCCGGTTACCAACAAAATACTTGATACATTTGAAAAGTATAACGGCAAGGCAACTTTCTTTGTTGTAGGCGACAGAGCCGATACATACAGCGATGAAATTGTCAGAGCAAGTAAGCTCGGATGTGAGATCGGTACGCATACCTATTCTCACGTCAATTTGAACACACTTTCGGTTCCCGAAATGCAGAAAGAGATCAACAAATCCTGCCATGCTATTTCAAAGTATTCGGGTAAAAGGGTTAAGATTCTCAGACCGCCCGAGGGTGCGGCTAACGAAACCGTTAAGGCGAATGTAGATATGCCGATGGTTCTTTGGAGCGTTGATTCACGTGACTGGGATTACAGGAATGCGGATAAAGACTATCAGTCCGTAATGGATAATGTTTTTGACGGAAGCATCGTTCTTATGCACGATCTTTACCCCGCAACAGCGGACGCAATTGCAAGAATTGTCCCTGAGCTTGCAAAGCAGGGCTATAAATTTGTGACATTTTCCGAATTGATGGAGCTCAGAGGCGTTGATGTCGAACCGGGCGAAAAATATTTCAGCGCACCGCCTCAAACTCCCGCAGAGGACTGTGAAGAGGATTATTAATAAATATAAAAACGGAGGACGAACTATGAACTTTTTTGATGAACTTTCCGCTTATGACAATGAGATCTACACAGCTTGCGAAAGCGAGCTGGAACGTCAACAGCGCAATATTGAGCTTATTGCGTCCGAAAACATCGTTTCAAAAGCCGTTTTGCTTGCGGCAGGCAGTGTGCTGACCAATAAATATGCGGAGGGCTATCCTTCAAAAAGGTATTACGGCGGCTGTCAGTGCGTTGATGTTGTTGAGGAAATTGCACGCAGCCGTGCCAAGGAGCTCTTCGGAGCGGAACACGTTAATGTTCAGCCTCACAGCGGTGCAAACGC
The DNA here is from genome assembly GCA_002449395.1 of Ruminococcaceae bacterium UBA6845. Classification (GTDB taxonomy): domain Bacteria; phylum Bacillota; class Clostridia; order Oscillospirales; family Acutalibacteraceae; genus CAG-488. Next base: position 22,307 of record DKDP01000045.1, read on the forward strand.
AAATCTTGCCGTGTTTTTCGCTCTCCTCAATCCGGGTGACACGGTTATGGGAATGAATCTTCAGCAGGGAGGACACCTTTCCCACGGCTCACCCGTAAATATTTCCGGCAAGTATTTTAACGTCGTTCCGTACGGCGTCGACGAAAAGACGGAGCGCATTGATTATGATGAGATGGAGAGAATCGCACTTCAGTGCAAGCCGAAGCTCATTGTTGCAGGCGCAAGCGCATATTCAAGAATTATTGATTTCAAACGCTGCCGTGAGATTGCCGATAAGGTCGGCGCATATTTGATGGTTGATATGGCGCATATTGCGGGACTTGTCGCCGCAGGACTGCATCCGTCACCCGTTCCTTATGCACATATTGTCACAACAACCACCCACAAGACCCTCAGAGGTCCGAGAGGCGGTATGATCCTTTGTAAGGAGGAGTTCGCAAAGCAGATTGACAAAGCTGTATTCCCGGGCACACAGGGCGGACCACTTATGCATATCATTGCCGCAAAGGCGGTAGCTCTCGGAGAGGCACTGACCGATGAATTTAAGGATTACCAGAAGCAGGTTGTGAAGAATGCCGCAGTGCTTGCCGACGAGCTTATGAAACGTGGAGTTGATATAGTTTCGGGCGGAACGGATAACCACCTTATGCTGCTTGATCTGCGCAGTAAGGGAATCACGGGCAAGGAGCTTGAACACAGACTTGACGAGGTTCGCATAACGGCGAACAAGAACACAATTCCGAACGATCCCCAAAGTCCGTTTGTTACAAGCGGTTTGAGAATCGGTACTCCCGCAGTAACAACGAGGGGATTTAAGGAGCCGGAAATGAAGCTGATTGCAGGCTGGATAAGCGATATTATCAATGACTTTGACGGCAGCAAGGAAAGAGTCCTCGGCGAGGTTCAGGAGCTTTGCAAGAACTATCCGCTTTACAATAATTGATAATTAAACTGTCGCTTTTTGCGGCAGTTTTTTTGACAGAAAAAAGCATTTCCCGCACTTTTATTTTATAACAAGCTGTGATATAATACTCTTATATGTGTTTATATAAAAGATAACCGCAAAAGGAGGTTTTGCGATGGATCATTTTGAATTGGTTTCTCCGTTCGAGCCGATGGGCGATCAGCCGCAGGCGATCGAGGAGCTGGCAGACGGACTTAAAAAAGGATATATGGAGCAGACGCTGCTCGGTGCAACGGGTTCAGGCAAGACCTTTACAATGGCAAAGGTTATAGAAAAGGTGAACAGACCGACGCTCGTTTTGGCTCACAACAAGACGCTGGCGGCTCAGCTCTGTTCGGAGTTTAAAGAATTTTTTCCGAACAATGCGGTTGAATATTTTGTCAGCTACTACGACTATTATCAGCCCGAGGCTTACATTCCCACGACCGATACCTATATCGAAAAGGATTCGGCGATCAATGACGAGATAGATAAACTGCGCCATTCCGCAACCTCGGCGCTTTCCGAGCGTAGGGATGTTATCATCGTTGCCAGTGTATCGTGTATCTATTCTCTGGGCGATCCGATTGATTACAGAAGTATGGTTATTTCCCTGAGAACGGGAATGGAAAAGAACCGTGACGAGCTGATCAAAAAGCTGATTGAAATTCAGTACGAAAGAAACGATATCAGCTTCACCCGTAACAAGTTCAGGGTAAAGGGGGATGTTGTTGAAATTTTTCCCGTTTATTCAAACGAAAACGCATTCAGAATCGAGTTTTTCGGTGATGAAATTGACCGAATCAGCGAGATAAACGCTCTGACGGGTCAGGTTAAAAATGTGCTTTCTCACGTTGCGATATATCCAGCCTCGCACTATGTCGTTTCGCCCGAGAAGATGGAAAAGGCGATAACTCAGATCTATTCCGAGATGGAAAATCAGGTCAAGGTCTTTCAGTCCGAGGGCAAGCTGATCGAGGCTCAAAGGATTAAGCAGAGAACCGAATATGATATTGAAATGCTCCGAGAAACAGGATTCTGCAAGGGCATTGAGAACTATTCGGCGATAATGTCGGGAAGAAAGCCGGGCGAACCGCCGTTTACATTGCTCGATTATTTCCCCGATGATTTTATCCTTTTTGTCGATGAATCGCACGTAACGCTTCCGCAGGTTCGCGGAATGTACGGCGGCGACAGATCACGTAAGGACAGCCTTATCAATTTCGGCTTCCGACTGCCGTCGGCATATGATAACAGGCCGCTTACCTTTGACGAGTTTTATAATAAAATCGGTCAGAAAATATTTGTCAGCGCAACCCCGGGCGAGTTCGAACGTCAAAAGAGCGTTCAGATTGCCGAGCAGGTTATCAGACCGACGGGCTTGCTTGATCCAGAGATTTCCGTTCGACCGACGGACGGTCAGATCGACGATCTTATTTCTGAGATCAATATGAGGATTGACAAGGGCGAGCGTGTGCTTGTCACAACGCTGACGAAAAAGATGGCGGAGGATCTGACGGATTACATTGAAAATCTCGGCATCAAGGTGCGTTATATGCACTATGACGTCGATACAATAGAGAGAATGAAGATAATCAGAGACCTGCGTCTCGGCGAGTTTGACGTGCTTGTCGGAATCAACCTTTTGCGTGAGGGTCTCGATATTCCCGAGGTGTCTCTCGTTGCGATACTTGACGCAGATAAAGAGGGCTTCCTGAGAAGTGAGACTTCACTCATTCAGACGATCGGACGAGCCGCACGAAACGCTAACGGCAAGGTTATTATGTACGGTGACACCGTAACCAATTCAATGGAAAGAGCAATTAAAGAAACCCTGCGCCGCCGTGAGAAACAGGAGAAATATAACAAGGAGCACGGAATCGTTCCAAAGACGATCAAGAAGGATGTCAGGGAGATCCTTGAAATATCGTCGTCAAAGAGCGATAAACCGCATAAGCGTATGAGCCGTGCAGAGAAAGAACAGATGATTAAGCAGCTCACCGCAGAGATGAAAGCGGCGGCAAAGATACTTGAATTTGAACACGCAGCTTATTTACGTGACCGTATCAATAAGCTCAGAGAGGATAAGTAATGCGACAGAATAAATTGATCGTAAAGGGTGCCTGCGAGCATAACCTGAAAAATGTTGATGTTGAGATACCGAGGGACAAGCTCGTTGTTTTCACCGGTCTTTCGGGCTCGGGCAAATCGTCCCTTGCTTTTGATACAATATATGCCGAGGGTCAGCGACGCTATGTTGAGTCTCTCTCGTCCTACGCGAGACAGTTCCTCGGTCAGATGGAAAAGCCGAAAGTCGATTATATTGAGGGACTTTCGCCTGCAATTTCAATAGATCAGAAAACCACGTCAAAGAACCCCCGTTCTACGGTCGGAACCGTTACCGAGATATACGATTACCTCCGACTTCTCTATGCGAGGGTAGGTATTCCGCACTGTCCCGTTTGCGGCAGGGAGATTTCACGCCAGAGTGTTGATACGATTGTCGACAGCATTATGAAGCTTGAAACAGGCACCAAGATTCAGGTGCTTTCTCCGATCGTCAGCGGCAGGAAGGGCGAATATGTCAAGGAGCTTGATAATATCCGTAAAAGCGGATTTGTCAGAGTCAGGATTGACGGAATCACATACGATCTTTCCGAGCAGATTAAGCTCGAAAAGAACAAGAAGCATAATATTGAGGTCATTGTTGACCGACTTGTTATAAAGGACGAGATACGCGGCAGACTTTCCGATTCCGTTGAAACTGCGGCAAATCTTTCAAAGGGTCTTATTATAATTGATGTAATCGGCGGCGAGGAGCTTATGTTTTCGCAGAACTATGCCTGCCCCGAGCACGGCGTGAGCGTTGAAGAGCTGAACCCGAGAATGTTCAGCTTCAACAACCCGTTCGGAGCCTGCCCCAAGTGCAGCGGACTCGGCATATTTATGAAGGTCAGCGAAAAGCTCGTTGTACCCGATCCGAATCTTTCGATCCGTCAGGGTGCGATCAAGGCGTCGGGCTGGTCGGCAACCGACGGCGGAACGATTGCGCTTATGTATTATGAAGCGTTGGCGAGGGAATATGATTTCTCGCTCGACGTTCCGTACAAGGATCTGCCGGAAAAGGCAAAGAAAGCGATTATGTACGGCACAGACGGCAAGAAAATCAAGATGCAGCGCAAGAGCGTATACGGCGAGGGCACGTATATGAAGGACTTTGAGGGTATCCTCAACAACATTGAGCGCCGTTATGCCGAAACGACAAGTGAATACTCACGCAACGAGATTGAACAGCTTATGACAGCGGTTGACTGCCCCGAGTGCGGCGGTGCAAGGCTGAAAAAGGAGAGCCTCTTTGTCACTGTGGGCGGTATAAATATCTATGAATTTTGCAGTAAGTCCATTAAGGACGCACTTGTTTTTCTTGACGGGCTGAAGCTCTCGGACAGAGATATGATGATTGCCGATGCGATTATCAAGGAGATAAAAAGCCGAATGAAATTTCTTGCGAGCGTTGGTCTTGATTATCTCACGCTGACGAGAAGCTCGGGCACGCTTTCGGGCGGAGAAAGTCAGCGTATCCGCCTTGCCACACAGATAGGATCGTCGCTTATGGGCGTTCTTTACATCCTTGATGAGCCGAGTATCGGACTGCACCAAAAGGATAACGACAAGCTCCTCGGCACGCTTAAGGAGCTGCGTGACCTCGGCAACACGCTGATAGTTGTTGAGCACGACGAGGAAACGATGCTTTCGGCAGATTACATTGTCGACGTGGGACCCGGAGCGGGAATACACGGCGGCGAGATTGTCTGTGCAGGAACGCCGCAGGACATAATGAACTGTGAGAAGTCGATAACGGGTCAGTACCTCAGCGGCAGGAAGAAAATTCCCGTGCCGCAGGAGAGACGAAAGGGTAACGGCAAGTTTCTTGAAGTCAAGGGCGCCGCAGAAAATAACCTCAATAATATAAATGTTAAAATTCCGCTCGGAGAGTTTGTCTGCGTGACGGGTGTTTCCGGATCGGGTAAATCGTCGCTTGTCAACGAGATAATTTATAAACGCCTTGCAGAGGAGCTCAACGGTGCAAAACGCTTCCCCGGCAAGCATAAGGAAATGCTCGGAATCGAAAATCTCGACAAGGTTATTGATATCGACCAGTCGCCGATCGGCAGAACTCCACGCTCAAATCCCGCAACCTATACAGGAGTTTTCAACGACATCCGTGAGCTTTTCGCTATGACGTCGGACGCAAAGAGCAGGGGATATACTGCGAGCAGATTTTCCTTTAACGTCAAGGGCGGCCGCTGTGAAGCCTGTCAGGGCGACGGAATTATGAAAATTGAAATGCACTTCCTGCCCGATATTTTTGTTCCGTGCGAGGTTTGTCACGGGGCGAGATATAACAGGGAGACGCTTGAAGTAAAATACAAGGGCAAGAGCATTTACGATGTGCTTGAAATGACGGTTGAGGAAGCGGTTAATTTCTTCTCCGCCGTACCTAAGATACACAAGAAGCTGTCAACTCTCTTTGAGGTCGGATTGGGATATGTCAAGCTCGGTCAGTCCGCAACAACGCTTTCGGGCGGTGAGGCACAGAGAGTTAAGCTCGCAACCGAGCTTGCAAAGCCTGCAACGGGCAGAACGATCTACATTCTTGATGAACCGACAACGGGACTTCACACAGCCGATGTTCACAGGCTGATTGAGGTTTTGCAGAAGCTCGTTGACAAGGGAAATACCGTGCTTGTAATCGAGCATAACCTCGACGTTATCAAGACTGCGGATTATGTAATTGATCTCGGTCCCGACGGCGGCGACAAGGGCGGAAACATCGTTGCAACGGGTACTCCCGAGGATGTTGCAAAGGAAAAGCGTTCATACACGGGACAGTATCTTAAAAAGGTTTTATAATAGGGGACATAATCGGCTATACGGTAAAAAACAAACGTAAAGATTGTATTAAAAAAAGAGGTTGCGAAACCTCTTTTTTTAGTCGTTAAATAATTCGTCATAAGAGACATTAAGAATTTCACAAAGTTTATTAATATTTTTAGCGTGCGGCATTGATATTCCTGTCTCATACTTTGCAATTGTGGAGCGGCTGACGCCCAATACATCGGCAAGCTGCTGCTGTTTCAATCCGAGTTTTTTTCTTGTTGTTTTAAAATTTTCCGAAAAGCTCATATTTTCATCCTCCCGTAAAATAAAAAGTGCGCAGCCGAAGCTACGCACGAAAAATGCTTTGCTCCGATTGCTGCGAAACAAACTAAAAGCGATCACCAAAGTGTGCGTTTATAGAGCATGCATTTTTGCCAATGTAAAAATGCACACTTAGTGATCTTCATATGATTAAGTTTGTTTCGCAAAACATATTATATCATCAATTGATATGAAAATCCAGTAGATTTTAAATTTTTATTATTATGCCGAGTTTTTAAAAGCTCATATTTTCACCCTCCCATAAAATAAAAAGTGCGCAGCCGAAGCTACGCACAAAAAACGCATTGCTCCGATTGCTGCGAACAAGAAAACGTCATTAAAGTATGCGTTTATAGAGCATGCATTTTTAACATTTGTAAAAACGCATACTTTATGACGTAAAATATTAATCTTGTTCGCAAAACATATTATATCATCAATTGATGTGAAAATCCAGTAGGTTTTAAATTTTTATCATATATAATTCGGAAAGCTGTACATTGAGGATTGCAAAGAAAAAGGAGCTCGTGCGAGCTCCTTAATTTATTTTATTTTACGAATCTGCCGACGGTGTCGGTATCGCTGTAAAATGTACCGAAAACATCGCCGCCGAAGTCGAGAAAGTTTTCCAGCTTAGGTCCGACATTCATTCCCATATTGAACTCAATGTTGAACTTGGCAACTGCACCGAATCCGGGATAAGAATTTTGCCTGAGAATGACTGTATTTCCTTTGAAAATGAATCGGAGCCTTTTGGACTGCGGTCTGCCGGAATTGTAAAGGAAAAATTCAAGACTGCCGTCACGGTTCCACGTTGCCTGAGCGTCAACGATAAGCTCGTTTTCGCCGAGGGTGATAACATTGTGGGTATATTCGTTGTTCATACCTGCTTTAATCGTCATTCTGTCGGAATTATTCTCCTTGAACGACATAATCGCATTGTCCTTGTCAAAGGTGATGACAACATCGGTCAGTCCGCCGATTTTTTTGCGCCACATAAAGTATGTAACTGCGCCCTGCGTACTTGAATAGGGCAGGGGGACAAACTTCATCATACGGTTGCTGATCTTCGCTTCACGCTTAGGGTCACGCTTGCCGGTTGATTTTTTGAAGTCGGGGCCGTAGCCTCTTGTTGTTGTGAGGGCTTTGAACTCAAATTTTTTCTCGTCGCTGATTTCCGTCGGATCAATAAACGCTTTCGGGAAGTGCTTATATACGGATGCAATGGCGTCGCCGTCACGTGTGTCGCTCGCAGTGATAACTACGCAGGCATCCTGATCCGGGAACATAAACGAAAACTGACCGTAAAGACCCGTAAATCTGTATGTCGTGTCGTGATGCTCGTGGTCGATCCAGATCTGATAGCCGTACTCGGCATTGTCGGAGAACACAGGATAAGTTTTTTTCGTGTAAGGATAGGTTGCTTTATTGAACCAGTCCTCGGAGAAAACCCTCTTGCCGTTATACACACCCTTGTTAACATAGAGCATTGATATCTTAGCGATATCCTCAACCGTCAGCTTGAGACCCCAGCCGCCTGCATCAACGTCAACCTGGCTCTGCTCCCAATGGGGAACCTTTATATCAAGCGGTTCATAAAGCCTCGGAGTGAGGTACTCGGTCATAGTCATACCTGTTTCTCTCTGCAAAATCCACGAGAGAAGATACGCATTTTCGCTTATATACTTCCAGTCGGTGTTCGGCTCAAATTGAATCTTTTGGTCAAGGATTCCGTCAACCCAGTCGGTCTTTGCCTTGTCGTCAAAAACGCTCGTGACCTTGCCCATTCTCATTGAAAGGACATCGTGAACCGTAATTTTCTTCGCCCATTCCTTTTGCTGACCGCTGAGACCCTCGAGCTTATGCGGAAAATATTTTTCATAAATCTTTGTGTCAAGCGAAATGATACCCTCGTCTACGGCAATACCGATGGCGGTTGCCGTAACGCTCTTGGTCAGTGAAAACATATCGTGGGGAGTGTCAACTCGGTTCGGTGCCCAGTGACACTCGCAGGCAACCTTGCCGTGCCTTACTACCATAAGGCTGTCAATGTTATAATCAAGTTTTTCATAGAATCGGATAAGATCCGTCACAACGTCGGAATCAACGCCGACCTGCTCGGGATAATCTGCTCTTTCCAACAAATTAATCGCTCCTTTAATTAGATTGACGCAGTTATTATACCATTTAACAGGGACAATTGCAAAGAAAAATACATATTATTTTACTTTTTCGTTAGGTTGTATAATTCGTTGTTAATTAAATTGCGCATTTTAAATATACTTTCCGTTTCTCTCGGATAATCGTAGAATGTAATTTTACCGAAATTGTCTTCAAGAAGTTTGACCGTATTATCTTTGCCGATCAGATCGGAAAGTAATTTCATTGCACGCATATCCTGTAAACCCTCATAAAATACAACGCTTCTGACGGACTCAATCGCTCCGTCTTTACCCGGGTAGACGGAAAATGCATCGCCCGACGGAAAAGCCGAATCGGCGTCCGTGACGGAAAACGGATCAATACTGCGCTTTGAAAGCTGAGAGTTGTAGAAATTATAGCCCCATTGCAGGAATCCCTCAATTCCGAATTTAAAGAGCTGGGCACCGAGAGCACGGGTCGTTGAAAGCGGCATACCGAAAAAGCGGTTGCTCAGTTTTCCGCCCTGACCACAGCAGTAGTATGTCCAAGGATGCGGAAAGCCTTTTTCGATGAAGCTATCAATGTCGTTTGTGCAGGGGATGGGATTGGCAATCAGTCCATTTTCGTAATAAACGTAGTCGGAGAGGGCGTCAATTATTGTGAAACCCTCAAGCAGGGGAGCGACAATCTCCTTTGCCCGCTGATATGACGGTGCCTGTTCTTCGTTCGGCTCGTCCGAGATATGGAAAAATGTTCTTTCCTTAATTCCGAGGGAGTGTATAACCTTTATGAGCTCGGGAATGAAAGCGTTTAAAAATGTTATGTATTCCGCAGAATCTGCTTTTGTATGCCAGCCGAAAATCTGTTTTTCCTCTCCGTCGGCATCCGCAATTATTTTCGGCGCATATTCGGCACCCCACTGTGAGAACAGGTGCGAAATCTCAATATATTTGATGCCGCAATCCAGTGCAAGCCTGACCCAGCGGATAAATTTATCAAACCCGAAAGAATATTTACCGTCTTTCAAAAACACGTCGACAAGCTGTACTGTCAGCCTTTCTCCGCCGACCTCGGTGTCAAGAGGCGGAGTGAAAATCGGGGTGAGCAGCATATTGATTCCCGTGTGCACGGCGGTTCTGATGAACGATTCCGTCAGCGACCAAAATTTTTCACTGAAAACGGGCACTTTATAATAATCGGCTATTCCGTCGCAGTGAAACCATTCTGTGTAGATCAAATCCTGATCGGGCAGCACGGTGTTGATAACATTGAGATTCAGCGTGTTTGAGCTCATTTCGGCGCCGTCACGAAGTATTCTGACGGTTATCGGATAATTGCCCTCACAAATATTTTTCGGAAGTTCAACGGTGATCCAAAGCGAATAGTAATTGTTCGGCTTTATCAAAACCGAATTGTTTTCGACAGGAAAGAGAACGTCGGGAAAAAGTCCCGCCTCGGTTCGCTCGTAAATTTCACAGTCCGATTTATACACAGGGAGCTCGGACGGAACGTTGCCGACCGAGCGGATATTTATGTATTCGGCAACGGGAGACTCCACCTCAATATCGGCATAGAATCTCTCACTGCTCTTGTATGCGATTTGATATGAGAAGCGTTCGCCTTTCAGAACCGTTCCGCAGCCTGTTTCGGTCAGGTCACATTCTCCGTCAAGGAAAACACGCTGAAGTGACGAAACCTGTTTTGTAGTAAAATCCATAGCTTTAACTCCCGTTTTTCTTTTATAATACCAAATAAAGACGGCTTTGTAAACATCATCTTTTGTTTGCGCTGATTATTCCGCCGATCGCCGAGAAAAGTGTCATTATAGCCGCAGCAACCCATCCCGTTATCGAAATTCCCGTTCGGCTGATAATTGATGAAACAAGGAAAATAATCAAAAATGCAGGTGCGGCGCTGACTGCTCCGATTAAAATACCGTTTTTACGTATCGGCTTGACGGCTGCAAATCCGCCGACAAGTCCCGACATAGCGGAGATAAAGAATATCATATATCTGAAATAATCCGATTTTGCGTCCGTTTTAAGACTGATGAGAGAGAAAACAGCGGTCAGTGCAAAATAGATGATTATGTTGACTAAAGAACCGATCAGCGTCTTGATTGCTGTTTGCAAAAGCGCAGGGGATTCCTTTGCAGATGATTTTCTCTTGCTTTTGGGCATAAAAATCCCTCCTCAGTAGAATATATGAGGAGGGTTGTTTTGTTATTACTGATTACGCTTGATTTTGGAGGTTGTTGTCTTTTCAAACTCCTTATTGACAATTTCAAAGCGTTTAACCGCCTTGTAGCTGACAACCTGAGAGTTGACGGACTTGACGGCATCGGAAACAGCCTTGCTGATCTCCTTATCCGTAATATTTCTGTTTCCGTAGGTTGCACCGATCGCCTTGAGATCGGGGAAAATCCTTGCGAAAACAATCGTGTTGCCACGATCGTCCTCTCTGCCTGTGACGATACATTCCTTGACTGCGTTTTCCTTGAGAAGCATACTCTCAAGCTCCTCGGGATAAACGTTTTTGCCGTTGGTTGTTACGATAACGCTCTTACAGCGACCGCAAATATAATAGTGACCTTCCTTGTCTGTTCTGCCGAGATCACCTGTGTGATACCAGCCGTCATAGTCAAACGCAGCTTTGGTTGCCTCGGGGTCTTTGTAATAACCGAGCATAACCATCGGCCCTTTAACGCAGATTTCACCAATGCCGTTTTCGTCCGGGTTGACGATTTTTGCCTCAACGTAAGGAATCGGCTTGCCGATTGAATCGTATTTATTGTCCTTATCGCTGTTGCATATGACAATCGGCGCACATTCCGTAAGACCGTAGCCCTGGAAAGTCTGTATGCCGAATCGGTTCATATTACGGATTATTTCGGGATCAATTCCTGCCGCACCGGAGATTATAAGCCTGATCGAGCCGCCGAACGCTTTCTTGATCTTGCCGAAGAAGAGACTTGATACGTCAAGCCTTGCCGCTCCCGCAACCTTTGTGATCGCACTGCCGAGCGCAACCTTCGCAATTCCGCCGCGTTCTTTTTCAATCGCTTTCATAATTCGCTTGTAAAACTTTTCGAGAACAAGCGGAACAACAATGAGAATATTCGGCTTATATTCTTCAAGATTTTTTGTAATGTATCTCAGTCCGTCGCAGAAGCAAATTGTTACGCCGCCGTATATACAGCAAAGAAATGTAACTGTACACTCATAGGTGTGGTGGATCGGCAAAATCGAGAGGATCCGTTCGCCTTTGTTGATCTTGACGAAGCCCATAATCGCCCTGACGTCGGAGCAGATGTTGTCGGCGCTGAGCATAACCGCCTTTGACATACCCGTTGTACCGGATGTGAAGAGCAGGACGGTCATTTTGTTGCCCTCGACATCTCTGTCAAGGTAATCCGAATAGCCCTTGCCGATAAGGTGATAGCCGCTGTTGAGAAGAAGATCAAAGGACAGAATGCCGTCCTTGTCCTTTTGCTGTTCCATTGAGATGAGGATCAGACCTTTGGGCAGTCTGTCACGGTGCTCAAGGAGCTTCTCTCCGAATTTTTTGTCGAAAATTATTGCCTTGCTTTCCGACACAGTGAGAACGCTCAGAATATCGTCGATCGGCAGTTCCTTGTCGGTCGGAACAACAACGCCGACTCCGCAGCCGATTGCAAGATAGCTCATACACCATTTGTAGCTGTTCATTCCCGCAACGGCGATTTTTGCACCGTCAAGTCCGAGATGGAGCAGGGCAGTGCCGAGCGCCTCAACATCGCCCTTAAAACGGGTGTAGCTGATGTCGAGGATCTGACCGATTTGGTTCTTTATTTTAAAAGCGGGACTGTTTCCGTAGAGAGCCTCGCTTTGGTTCAGCAATTCTCTGAAATTATGAAATTCTCTTACCTCATACAGTGGTTTATTCATTTTAATCACTCTTCCGAAAGTTTTTCTGCCGCAGCGAGCTTAACACAGATACAGAGCAGCTCAACAGCCTTTTTCAACTCGTCAACGTCGGGATAGGAGGGTGCAATACGAATGTTGCTGTCGTCGGGATCAATGCCGTAAGGATAGGTTGCACCGACCGTTGTAAGGGTCAGACCCGCTTCCTTACAAAGCTGACCGACACGTTTTGCACAGCCGGGCATAACAAAGAGACTGATGAAGTATCCGCCGTTGGGATTTTTCCAGTGTGCGATTCCCGTGCCGTCGAACTCCTTTGAAAAGCCCTCAGTTACAGCGTCAAACTTAGGATTGAGGATAGCGGCGTGCTTTTTCATATGTGCTTTTATGCCGTCAAGATTCTTGAAATATCTTGCGTGTCTGAGCTGATTGATTTTGTCGTTCGAGATGATCTGAACGCCCATACGTTTCTTAATCTCGTCAATGTTGCTGTCGGACGCAGTAATTGCGGAAATTCCGCCGCCTGCGAAGCTGATTTTCGAGGTTGAAGCAACCTCAATAAACATATCCTCACTGCCGCACTTCTTTGCTTCGTCGAAAATGTTGAGAAGTCGGTCGGGAGTGTCGGTGAGGTCGTGAACAATGTATGCGTTGTCCCAAATTACCCTGAAGTCTTTTGCGGCGGGCTTGAGTGCGGCAAAGCGTCGAACAACCTCATCGGAGAATGTTATGCCGTCGGGGTTTGAATATTTCGGAACACAGAAAAGTCCCTTAACGCTTTCGTCCTTGATATACTCTTCAATGCTGTCCATATCGGGACCGTCATCGTTCATTCTGATATTGATCATCTTTATGCCGAAATGTTCGAGAACACGGAAATGCCTGTCATAGCCGGGGCAGGGGCAAAGGAACTTGATTTCTCCCTGCTTTACCCACGGCTCGTTTCCGCCGCAGCCGAACATCATACACTGTGCGATATAGTCGTACATAAGAGTAAGGCTTGCAACTCCGCCGACAATGACGTTCTTTTCGTCAACGCCCATGATCTCCGCCATCAGCTTGCGGCACTCGGGGATTCCCGTAAGACCGCCGTAATTTCTTGTTTCCATACCGTCCGAGGCTGCCATATCGCTTGATGAATTAACGGTATCAAGCATATCGTTTGTGAGGTCAAGCTGAGCCTTGTTTGGCTTTCCTCTTGACATATCAAGGCTGAGACCCATTTTTTTGAAGTCCTCATACTGTGCCTGAAGCTCGGCTTTTAATTCTTTTAATTCGTTTTTTGACATATTTTTGTATTCCATATTTTCCTCCAAAAGCAAAGGGCACTTTTGTGCCCCTGTCTTTATATTATGCTGTCACGGCTTCCTCTTTTTTATCCATATATTTTGCGATAAATTCCTTTACCTTTGCCTCGTACTCGTCCTTGGCATTGTAGTAGCTGAAAGCGTGAACGGTATCGGGCACCCAAAGATAATCCTTCGGTGTGGGGCAGGCGGCGTAAAGCTCCTTGCCGTATTCAAACGGTACATATGTATCCTGCTCGCCGTGAATGAACAGGACGGGGTTCTTTGCCTTGCTCATATTCTTGAGCGGATCGCTCTCCGAGAAGAAGTAACCTGCCTTTATCTTGCTGACGACGCTTCCGAGTTTAACGATCGGCATAAATTTGAACCCGATCATATCCTTGAGAGTGTTGTTCATAACAGCCTCTGCGCTTGTAAATCCGCAGTCCTCGATTATGATCTTAACCTGATCCGGAGGCGACATCTCGTTGCAGTTGAGCACAGTGGCGGCGCCCATTGAAATGCCGTGAAGAATAATTTCTATATCCTCGCCGAAACGGTTGATAAGGTAGTCAACCCACAGCAGAATGTTCTTTGCGTCGAATGAGCCGAAGCCTATGTATTCACCCTCGCTTCTGCCGTGAGCCGTAAGGTCGGGGAGAAGATAGTTATAGCCGAGGTCGTAGTGATAAAACGGCATCATATGGCTGAATTCGTCGGGACCGTTGCACTTGTGCCCGTGAACGCAGATAACAAAGCGCTTCGTTTCCTTTTCTGCGGGGAGATACCACGCCTTCATATTAAGCCCGTCAACGCTTTTGATTGTCAGATCCTCGGGGTTGAGGTCATAAAGATTCTGATTGTTTTGACGTCTGATCTCGGCACGTTTAATATACATTTCACGTGTTTCCGGCTTTTTTTTCTCTGTCGGATCGGGACGCTTGATGGCAAAGTCGCAGGCAAGATCCGCAACGGTAAATGCAACGGCGGTTGCACCGAGTCCAACGCAGAGAGCCTTATTGATTTTCTTCATAATTAATCATCTCGCTTAATTATTTTTTTCGCCGAGGAGCTTTGCAAGCTCATCCATAAATGTGTTTATGTCCTTAAACTGTCTGTAAACGGAAGCAAAACGCACATATGCAACCTCATCGGTATCCTTGAGCTTATCCATTGCAAGCTCACCGATATGGATCGACGTAACCTCACGGTCAAGTGAATTTTGCAGTGTGGTTTCGATCTCGTCAACGATTTTTTCAATTGTTTCGATTGAAACGGGGCGCTTTTCGCAAGCTCTGAGCAAGCCGTTGAAGAGCTTGTTGCGGTCAAAGGATTCTCTCGATTTGTCTTTCTTGACAACGATTATGGGAACGCTTTCAATGATCTCATAGGTCGTAAATCTCTTTGCGCAGTTCATACATTCTCTTCTTCTTCTGATTCTCTCACCCTCATCTGTGGGACGGGAGTCAATAACCTTGCTTTCGGAGTAGCCGCAAAACGGACATTTCATCGAAAATCACATCCAATACTCTTAAATTATTTCATTTTGTATTATAGCATAGGTTATCCCACGATTTCAACAAAATATTACACTTTTTCAAGGATAATTGATCTTTTGGTTGCTTTTTGACTGTGGATAATATATAATTAAAACAATAAATCCTTTTGGAGGGTTAGTGATGAAAGATATAAATAAGGGAATTTTCCCTACAATGATAACTCCGTATCACGACGACAACACCGTCGATTACGAGGCGGTGAAGAACATTACAAACTGGTACATAGAAAACGGATGTACGGGCATTTTTGCCGTATGCCAATCGAGCGAAATGATCTATCTTTCACTTGATGAAAAGGTTAAAATCGCAAAAACTGTCGTTGAAACGGTTAAGGCGAGCGGAAAGAATGTTTCCGTTGTCGCTTCGGGTCACAACTCGGATGATATGAACGCTCAGATTGCGGAGATGACGGCAATGGCGCAGACAGGCGTAGACGCCATTGTTTGGGTCAGCAACAGACTTGACCTCCACAATGACGGCGATGATGTCTGGATAAAGAATGCCGAGTACCTTCTTTCAAAGCTGCCCGAGGATATTGCAATCGGTATTTATGAGTGCCCCTATCCGTACAAGAGAATCCTCACCCCGAAGATCCTCGACTGGTGCATTTCAACAGGCAGATTTACGTTTATTAAGGACACCTGCTGTGATCCCGATATGCTTGTTGCAAGGCTTGAACAGCTAAACGGAACAGGAATCAAGCTCTATAACGCAAATTCGCAGACTTTCCTCTATACCTTGCAGCACGGTGCGGCGGGCTTCTCGGGTGTAATGGGCAATTTCCATCCCGATGTTTATGCTTGGATGTGTGAAAATTATGACAAAGAGCCCGAAAAAGCAAAGAAGGTACAGAGCTTCATTACACTCTATGCTTTCCTTGAGTCGCTCGCTTATCCACAGACAGCCAAGTACCATATGAACAAGGTCGGCGTTCCGATGAGCCTCTGGTCACGCTCCTGCGACCAAAAGAAATTCACAAAATACCAAAGAATGATAATCGACGATATGATGATCTCCGAAGAGATTGTCAGAGAGATGATAGAGAAATAAAAACAACAGCAAAGCTCAGACCATCAAATGAGCTTTGCTGTTTTACTTTTATATACGATTAAGGTAATCGAGCCAAATACGGCTGATATTTTCGATTGAATGGGTTTCGATAAGTTTTCTTCCGTTTTCGGAAAAGGTCTGCGAAAGATCGGGATTTTTGATTATTCTGAGTATCGCCTCACCGAGCTGATCGCCGTTTCCGACATCTGTAAGTATTCCGCTGACGTTATTTTCAATAAGCTCGTCGGGTCCCATTTCACAGCGTGTCGAAACGCACGGAACACCCATTGCGAGCGCCTCAAGAAGAGCGTTTGGCATACCCTCAAAATCGGATGACAGCACAAATACCGAGGCATAATTTATGAATTTTACAGCCTGCGGATCTGCTCCGGCAAGAATTATACGGCTTTCAAGACCGAGAGATTTTATCTGATTTTCAAGCCGTGTTCTTTCTTCGCCCTCACCGAAAATGAAAAGCATATAATCGGGAATGTCATCGGAGATTTTCGCAAAGGTGTCAATTAAAAGATCAAAACGCTTCAGCGGTATAAGTCGTCCGACGGCGCAGATAACCTTTTTCCGTTCCTTGGGAGGGGAGAGGGAATAAACCGTTTCGTTAAAAATCGCATTCGGTATTACAATATCACGATTCTTTTTCTTACCGCCGAAAAATTCAGCGGCTTTTTTTGTCTGAAAAACATATCCGTCCGTGAAATTGTAAAACAGCTTTCTGAGAAATGTATTGAGTTTTGTAGCCTTGTACCTGTATGGATTACTGCGCTCTGTTCCGACCGATTTCGTCTTTGTAAAAACGGTAGCGAGAACAGCGTACCACGTCATTGCAAAGCTCATTCCGATGAGAACGTCGAGCTTTTGAGCCTTGACGATTTTTCTTATGGTAAAGAATCTTTTTACCAAGCCGAAAAATCGCTTAAGCGACGCCGCTTGTTCAAGCTCTCCGAGGTCGGCGGTGTGAACGGTAACCAATTCCTCAAGAGGGTAGAAGCTGTCGCTGCCCTTGAAGGTTATTATTTCAACGTCCTGCGAGTGAAGTGCAAAATAATTTGCAAGCGATACGGTCGCTCTTTCCGCTCCGCCGGAGGAGAGATCTTTTATCAAAAATCCGATTTTCATTTAATCACCAAGTCTGTCAAATACTTTGGTTCGGTCAAGACCGAGAAAAAGTAAGATTCCGAGTGTATAGCACACAACCAGCTCACCGAGAGCGACACCCGATGCACAGGTGAAAAATCCGACGATTCCCGCCTGACCGGGAGTGAACATCATTATTTCCGCTCCGATAATTATTCCGTTGAACAGCGTCGGAAAAATAAAGGAAAGCAGGGGAATGTTCTTGATCCTGATTTTTCGGGTTAGCCTTGTCATCAGCGCCGCAAGCAGGGTAGCTGCAGTTCCGAGCAGAATGTCGATAGGTCCGTATGGACTGCCGATATTCGCAATAACGCATCCGACCGCAAGACCGGGTATTGCCGCCGGAGTGAAAACCGGCAGAATGGTCAGCGCCTCGGAAATTCTGAACTGTGTTGCTCCGAACGAAAGCGGTGCAACGGCGTAGGTGAGTGCTGCATAGAGTGCGGCAATAAGCGCACCCTGCACGGTGTAAGCCGTGCCCTTTTTCATCTTCTTCATTTTTTTAGCTCCTTAGTTTTATTTTAAGTCAGGATGGTTTCGAACTGACTTTTAACCTTATTAGATTTATTTATTGAAATATTTCACAAAGGTCTTTGATTGAGTTTACGCAGACGTCGGCTTTAATATCCGACTTTTTATATATCTGCGGCGTTGTTACGCCTGTGAGAACGCAGGCTGTTTTCATTCCGTGACGGACGCCGAGGGCGATATCTGCGGCAAGCGAATCGCCGATGAAGCAGATCTCGTCACGTCTGCAATTGAGCAGTTCGGTGAGATAATCTGCGGTGTAAACCTCGGGCTTTCCCATAACGAGCGGCTCAACTCCTGTGCAGGTTGAGAAAAGTGCCATCATTGATCCTGCGTCGGGCATATAATCGTCGCCCATCGGCGCCTTTATATCGGGGTGGGTGACTATAAATTTTGCGCCCTTTATAATATAATTGCAACCCTTGCGGATTTTTTCGTAGTTGAGAGTGTCATCAAGTCCGAGCACCACGATGTCGGGCATATCTTGGGTGAGGGGAATACCCGATTTTTCAAAATCATAGAGCAGACGGCTGTTGCCGATAAGGTAAACGGACTTGCCGGGATAATTTTTTTTGATATAATTTATTGCAACGTGCGTTGAAACAATAATTTTTTCCTCTGGGACCGGGAAATTCATTTTGACGAGCTTTTCAAGGCATACCTTAGAATTGTTTGAAGAATTGTTGGTGAGAAAGTAAAAATCCTTTCCGTTCTTTTGAACAAGTTCAAAAAATTCCTTTGCGCCGTCAATCAGTTTGTCACCGAGATAGACCGTTCCGTCAAGGTCGGCAACATAATATTTAACATCTTTGAATATCCTTTTATCAAACATAACAAGCCTCTTTCGGGGAAAATATATCTGTCAAATTATATCACAGCATTTCTTTTTTCGCAACCGAAATAACAAAATAAACTTTTTTTCGACAAATTTTAATAAATGGATCTTTTTTTACGTATTTGATCTGTACTTTTTAAATTAAGTGTGTTATTATATTTTAAGAAAAAACGCTTAGGAGATTAGAAAAATGAATAATTCATCAAATACACCCCTTGGCAAAAAATTACTTAACCTCAGAAAAGAATATAAAATGACACAGGATGACGTTGCAAAAATTCTCGGTATGAGCCGAACCTCATTTTCAAAGTATGAGAACGGAATTGCGAATCCGCCGCTTCAGGTTCTGAGAAAAATTGCAGCAATATACAATGTTGGGCTTGAATACCTGATTTTCGATGAGAATACGCTTATAAGGCTTAATGATCCTCAGAACGAGGACGATGAAAATGCCGAAGTGCCTTTCTCAAAGATAACCGAGCTTAAGCCGATTGAGAAGGAGATTATCGGCAGATTCAGAACTCTTTCCGATGAAGAAAAAGCCGAGTTCATCGAGCAATTTATGAAAAATGATAAATAAAAAAGAGCAGAAACCGAAATTAAAAGGTTTCTGCTCTTTCTGTTTAATGTCAGCTTATTTTATTTACAAGCAGGACGTAGCACGCTCTTATCGTTCTCGAGCCTGCAAGACCGTCAACCTCGATTTTGGCGGCTCGCTGTACCTGCTTTGTCGCCTCAAGAGTGCCGTCGCCGAAGATGTTGTTGTCGTCGACTCCCTGCGTAATAACCTTAGCCTTTTTCAAGGAGATCAAAAGCTGCTTGTAGGCGTAAACGCCCTCGTTAGCGTCTCCTTTTTTGAAGTATCCTCTTGTCATATCGTTGCCTCCGATGTTTTGTGATTCGATATTCGGTTCTTTCGGGTCAATCAGAGCCGGATAATCGACATATCCGTAATTGAGATCGGTATTGCCGTCGATTCCGTTAACCCTGCCCGATGAAGTGTATTGCCATATGCCGTAGGGCTTTTTGTAGGTGTTCTTGTCATTGTACTGAGCAACCCACTTAGCCTTTTTGTCATACCATACATCTGTCAGCCTTGTGTTAAACCAGTTGGTATTGGCATAGATTCCTGCCCAGTAGCCGGCTTTTTCGATTCCCTCGATGAATGTCTTTGCCATTTTAAGAATCGTGCCGTTTGACTGACTGCCTGTCGTAGCCTCATCCTCAAGATCGTAATAAACAGGGTATCGGGGCTTCTTGCCCTTGAGCAGTTTAAGACAGTTGTCAAGCTCTCGCTTTGCCTCGTCAACCGATTCCGCATAGCTGAAATAATAAGCGCCCCAGGGGATGCCGACACGCTCACATTCTCTGACGTTTCGCTCAAAGTACGAATCAACGCCGACGTCACCGTAGCCGCAGCGGATTATTGCAAACTTGATTCCCGATGCTTTTACCTTGTCCCAGTCGATTGTTTTCTGCCAAAAGGACACGTCAACACCTTTAGTTGCCATTGCTTGAATCTCCTTTCATAATTTTGTCGGCTTTTTGTGCGTCAAGTGTGAAGCTGTTATTTTTCCACCACGACCAAACAGAGCCGATTACTGTCAGAATATAGGTTGCATATTCCTGCCAGCGGTCAACGTCTATTGCCTCACTGCTCTTGCCGAGAATGACACAGAGCTGGCTGATGAGCGCAAGAACCAGCACGATTGTCCTTGCCCATGTCTGTACGGAAACACCTTTAATATTTATATTTTTCATATTATTATCCCACCTTTCTGTTTCGGTACGAATATATTTTAGAGATCAAATATTTCGGAGATCATTTATCCGCCCTTTGACGGTCATTTCCGACAAAATTCTGCTTTTGCCGAATAGGTCGGCGTTATATAATATGCCGATATAAGGAAATCTATGATAAAAAAATAAAATTTTTGCATTTATGCTTGACAAAAAAGAAAAGTGATATTAAAATGTAACAGTGTTATATAACACTGTTACACGGAGGTAATCTGATGAGCTGTGAGGACGGATCAACCCTTGAAATGATAAAGAAAGCCGCAAAAGAGGAGTTCTGCGAAAAGGGCTTTAAATCTGCGTCGCTTAGAAATATTGTGAAAAAAGCGGGAGTTACGACAGGTGCGTTCTACGGCTACTATATCAGCAAAAGCGACCTTTTTAAGGCGCTCGTTGACGAAGAATATAATTATATAATGAACTCTTACAGAAATGCTTTAAAGGCGTTTGAGGATCTTCCGAATGAAGAGAAGCCGTCCCAGATGGGACAGGCGGGTCGTGACTGTATGAAAGAGATGATGAGGTATTTCGATTCGCACAGGGATGCTTTTCATCTCATACTTCAATGCTCGGAGGGCACAAAATACGCTTTTATGGTTGATGAAATGGTCGAGCTCGAATTGGACGGAACTCACAAGTATTACGAGGTGCTGAAATCACTCGGCAATGAGGTTCCCGATATAGACACGAGGCTTGAACATATCCTTGTTACAGGTATGATGAACGCTTACTTTGAAATGATGATACACGATATGCCGCTAAAGGATGCTGAGCATTATCTTGAAGAGCTTAACGATTTTTATACGGCAGGCTGGAAGAAAATTATGGGGCAGTAAGGCTCCGTAATTTTTGTGCCGTAGTTAGCCTTAGCTAACTCAAATAACGAATAATTGAAGAGATTTTTCTTCTTTATTAATATTCAATCAAGGAGGCATTTTCTTGAAAAAGCAATCAAATCTAAGTCGGCTTCTCGGCTATGCCGGCGGTCGCAGGATCCTGACATATCTTTCGTGGATCCTTTCGGCGGCAAGCGCTGTTATTGCGCTTTTGCCGTTCTGGTACATATGGCGGATTCTCAAAGAGGTTATTGAGGTTTCCCCGAACTACAAGGAGGCTGTTAATGTAACGCATTACGGCTGGATGGCGGTTCTTTTTGCGGTTTTATCGGTTGTTGTGTACGTCGGAGCGCTTATGTGTTCTCATCTTTCCGCATTCAGAATTGCGACTAATCTGAAATTGGAAATGACAGATCATATTGCAACTCTTCCGCTCGGAAAGATCGAGCAATTCGGCAGCGGCAAGCTCCGCAGAATTATTTCCGAAACCTCGGGTGCGGCGGAAACATACCTTGCACATCAGCTTCCCGACCAGGCGAGGGCGGTTGCGAGCGTTGTCGGACTTCTTGCATTGCTTTTTGTTTTTGATTGGAGACTCGGACTTTTGAGTCTTGTGCCCGTTGCACTCGGATTTGTGTGTATGCAGGGAATGACGGGAAAATCAATGCAGCAGAAGATGACGGAATATCAGAATGCTCTTTCGGATATGTCGAATGAGGCTGTTGAATATGTCCGTGGTATTCCGGTTGTTAAAACATTCGGACAGACCGTCTTTTCGTTTAAGAAATTCAAGGCGACAATTGATAACTACGAGAAATGGACGGTTGCCTATACCAAGCAGCTGCGCGGACCGATGACTGCGTATACGCTTGCGATTAACAGTGTGTTTGTTTTTCTTATCCTCGGCGGATATTGGTTCTCAAAGGGCGAGGTCACGGGCACATTGCTTCTTGACATACTTTTCTATATCATTATAACTCCGGTTATTTCTTTGACATTGACAAAGCTGATGCATATGAGCGAAAACAAGATGCTTGTTCAGGATGCGATCACACGAATCGACAGCGTTCTTAATGAGCCGTCACTCAGCGAAGCTGCAAAGGCACAGCATCCGAAGGACAATTCGGTTGAATTTAAAAATATTACATTCAGCTACGACGGAACAAAGAACGCCCTTTCCGATATTTCACTCAAAATCGGAGCAGGTCAGACAGTTGCATTTGTCGGACCGTCGGGCGGCGGAAAATCAACGCTTGCAAGTATTGCGGCACGTTTCTTCGATCCGCAAAGCGGCAGTGTCCTGATCGGCGGAGTTGACGTTAAGAATATTGCGAAAGAGGAACTGATGAATACAGTTTCGTTTGTGTTCCAGAACAGCAAGCTCATCAAGGCATCTATACTCGACAACGTAAGACTCGGTAAGCCGAATGCAACCGAGGCAGAGGTTATGTCGGCGCTTCGTTCGGCGCAGTGTATGGATATAATTGATAAATTCCCTCAGGGAGTTAACACCGTAATAGGCACAAAGGGCGTGTATCTTTCGGGCGGCGAGGCTCAGAGAATTGCCGTTGCGAGAGCTATGCTCAAGGATGCACCGATAATCATCCTCGATGAGGCGACGGCGTTTGCCGATCCCGATAACGAGACCAAGGTGCAGGCGGCGTTCAATGCTCTTGCAAAGGGCAGAACGGTTATTATGATAGCGCACCGCTTGTCCACGGTAACAAATGCCGACCGCATATTCGTACTGCGTGACGGTCAGATCGAGGAAAGCGGCACATTTGACGAGTTGAGCACCTCGGACGGATTGTTCGGTAAGATGTGGGCGGATTACAGACAGTCCGTTCAGTGGAAAGTCAGTAAGGAGGCGTAAGAAATGATCGAAAAATTACAAAGACGTTTTGCTCTTTCGAGAAAGGGCGCAATGGATGTTATAAAGGGCAGTCTGTTCAGCGCTTTGCAGAATATTTCTTTTATGCTGCCGGTCGGACTTCTTTATAATTTTGTCAAGGATATGGTTGATCACAACCTCACAACGGCGAGAATCCCGTTCTATGCAATCGGATGTGTTGCTTGTGCCGTGTTCATTGTCCTGTGCACAAGACTTCAGTATGACAGCACATTTCTTGCAACCTATGTCGAAACGGGCGTAAGAAGAATTTCCTTGGCTGAAAAGCTCAGAAAAATTCCGCTCTCTTTCTTCGGTAAAAAGGATCTTGCCGACCTGACATCGGCGATAATGAACGACTGCGCCGTTCTTGAAACAAGTCAGTCGCACGCCGTTTGCCCGCTTATCGGTGCAATTATTTCGACAACGATTATCGCTGTGTCACTGCTTTTCTTTGACTGGCGTATGGCATTGGCGGCAATTTGGGTTCTGCCCGTTGCGTTTGCAATAATTGCCTTTGCGTCGGGAGTACAGAAAAAACTTTCCGCAAAGTCGATGAGCGCAAAGGTTGCCTGTGAGGACGGAATCCAGGAGTGTATGGAGACAATGCATGACCTGCGGGCAAACAATGCCGAGAAAAAATATCTCGGCGGACTTGAGAAAAAGATCAGGGCTGTTGAAAGCAGACTGATTAAAGCGGAGCTCGGAACTGCGGTCTTTGTTGTTTCGGCAGGTCTTGTGCTCAGGCTCGGTATCGCAACGACGGCTCTCGTCGGCGGATATCTTCTCACAAAGGGAGAAACCGATCTTCTTACATTCTTTATGTTCCTTTTGGTTGCATCACGTCTTTATGATCCTCTTGAGGGTACATTGCAGAATCTTGCCGCAATTATTGCAACAAACAGCAATATCGAAAGAATGAATGAAATTCTCGATTATCCGATCCAGGAGGGTACGGAAGAGCTTACAAATAAGGGCTTTGACATTGATTTCAACCACGTCGGATTCTCATATACCGACGGCGAAAAGGTGTTGCAGGATGTTTCGTTTACCGCAAAGCAGGGCGAGGTAACCGCACTCGTCGGACCGTCGGGCGGCGGAAAAACGACTGTATCACGCCTTGCCGCACGCTTCTGGGATATCAACAAGGGTAAGATCACTGTCGGCGGAATGGACGTTTCAAAGATTGATCCCGAGGCGCTGATGTCGCTTTATTCAATTGTTTTCCAGGATGTTACTCTCTTTGATAACACGGTTATGGAGAATATCCGAATCGGTAAAAAGGACGCCACGGACGAAGAGGTTATTGCGGCGGCAAAGCTGGCAAATGTTGACGAGTTCGTCGAAAAGCTCCCCGATAAGTGGGATTCCAATATCGGTGAAAACGGCTGCGAGCTTTCGGGCGGCGAACGTCAGAGAATTTCAATTGCCCGTGCTTTCCTCAAGGACGCTCCCGTTATTTTGCTTGACGAGGCAACGGCGAGCCTTGACGTTGAGAACGAGACGGCGATTCAGACCGCTATTTCAAGACTGATAAAGAACAAAACGGTTATGATTATCGCTCACAGAATGAGGACGGTTTCGGGTGCCGACAAGATTGTCGTGCTCAAGGACGGCGTTGTTGCCGAGCAGGGTACACCGGCAGAGCTTGTTGAGAAAAAAGGATTTTTCTCTCATATGGTTGAGCTTCAGACGGAAAGTCAGAACTGGTCGCTTGCTTAAAATCCAAGGGGACTGCACTGAATGCTGCGGTCCCTTTTTCTGTTGCAGAATGTCGTTTGATATGTTATACTTTAATAAATCAAGAAAAGGGGCGACAGTATGCGTTACGGAATGTGTATGGGTATCGACAGTCCGCAGAATGTGAAAATCGCCAAGGATGCGGGCTTTGACTATATGGAATGCGGTTTCAGTATGCTTTCAAGGGCGGACGATGAAGTTTATACAAAATTCAAAACGGCACTCGAGGAAAGCGGTATCAGATGTGAGGCGGCGAACTGTTTTCTGCCCGCCGATCTGCCTGTTATCGGTCACGACTACGGCAGTGAAAAATATGTCGGTTACATAGAGAACGGAATGAAACGCGGAAAAGAACTCGGAATGAAATGCGTTGTGTTCGGTTCAAGCGCCGCAAGAAATGTTCCCGACGGCGTAAGCTATGCCGAGGGATTTCGTCAGCTCGGAGATTTCCTCGGAAGAGTAGTTTCCCCGATCGCCGAGAAATACGGTATGACCGTTGTCATTGAACCGCTTAGAAAAAATGAGACAAATATTATAAATACCGTAAAAGAGGGCACGATGCTTGCCGTTCTTTCCGGTAAGGACAACATAGCCTGCCTTGCCGATCTTTATCATATGGTCAGCGACGATAACGATGATATCCGTCAGCTGAGGGGATCAATCCGCCACGCTCATTTTTCAAATCCTTATTCAAAAAACAACTTGAAAAGGGAATTTCCGAAGAGCTTTGACGAATATGATTACAGATCGTTCATTGACGCACTTGAGTATGCGGGCTGCGAACGCTGTTCGGTTGAGGCGAGATGCCTTGATTATCCGACAGAGGCAGTCGAGTCGGGAAACTTTATAAAGCTGCTCAGAAAATAAAATAATACGTATGACACGATTCGATGTAACAAAAAAGACGAGGTGTGAAAATTCACATCTCGTCCTTTTATGTCTATCAGAATTTCGTGATTATTCCGACCGAATACTGGAGTATTTTAAGTGCGTCAACAGAATTGACAACCTTGTCCTTGTTGACATCTGCGAGCGTTTTCTGCTCGGCAGTGAGCGTTTTGCTTCCGACAGATGACTGGAGAGCAAGGAGCGCGTCGGTCGAATTGATCTTGCCGTCCTTGTTGACATCGCCGAGTTTTGCGCTTGAGGCAACCTGGAAATTAAGAACCGCCTTTGAACAGTCAAACGTCTGATTGTCCGCATAAACCATCATTTCTTTGCTGTTGATTTCCTCTGTTTTATAGATCGCACAGAAGAAGTAGCCTGTCTTATAGTTCTTATCTCTCCTCGATTCGACAGGGAGAATTATCTGTCCCGTTGATCCGGGCTGTGCTGATTTTGAAACGTCGAATGTGATCGTGATAAGCTCCTCGTTTATACTTCCTACCGTTGTTGACGTCATCATAACGTTCGGCGTCATTGTAACTCGGAGGAAATGATGATTTTTCTTAAATTCGGCGAGCTTATCGGCGCTGTAATTCGGCCAGCCCTGATTCAGATTGTCGGGGTGCGCGTCGTTCCAGTCCGTGTAGGTTGACCAAGTTTTTCCGCAAACGCCGTAGAGCTTTCCGTTCTTGTTAAATTCGCCGTTGCGTGAGCCGGTGAACATATTTGAATTATAAAAGATCTGCAAACAGGTGGGTCCGATATAATAGTTGTTCGCAAGACGGAGGGTAACCTTGACTGCGTCACCGGGTTTAACGGTTATTGTGTTGTTGGAATTGTAAGATGTTCCGTTAACATTTGCGGTCATAGTCCACGTCGCCTTATAGGTCGGTGCCGCATCGGCAAATACAAAACAGCACGACACTATCATAACGACCGACAGCACGATACATAAAATCTTTTTCATTATAACCATCCTTTCATCGCATTACAAGTGCAATAACGAAACCGGCAATTGATGCGGCGAGAACAGCCGCTGATGCAACGATTCCGAGAATGCCTTTGAGATTGTTGTCCGCCTGCTTTTCTGCGGCGGATTCCTCTTCGGTGTTACCGATTTTTTCGTAATCATAAAGAAGAGTGAGCAGCTTATCGGTACATACCTTTGAAAGTTCCTTTGCGCTTTCTCCGTCTTCGACGGATACAATGCAGGTTTTTGTTCCTGTCTCATTTGCAATTGCAATGCAAACGCAGAGTGCGTCGCTTCCGTCGGGAACATAGGGGTCGGATATGTATGCGCCGAGGTCGGTGTGATTATTCTCACGGACATTTCTTGCGGCGCTGACGGCAAGAGCTTTAATGTCGCCGTCGCTCGGAAGCTCGTAATTCATATCAATTACAAATGCCGAGGAATCTTTTTTTGTGAGGAAAGATGTCAGATAATCTGCGGCGTCATTGCCGACAAGGGCAACCTTAACCGAATCGTCCGTGAGCTTTTTAACCGTGCGTGCGAGCAGGGTACGGTGGCGGTTTTTGAGGGCTGTTGCGGCAACATACGGTTCGCTGAGCTCGGCAAAATAATCGTAAAGTGAGCCTAAAACGATCTCCTGAGCCTTAGCGGCCTCAACGGGCATATATATTATGTGCTGACCGCCCGATGTGAGAGCAAAGCCGCAGTTTATGTAATCGTCGGTCGGCAGAATTGTTGCCGACTCGGGATAGCTGATGTTGGCATTGTATACATTTTCCTTGATTTTCTTGGAATCAAGCCTGTTTTTGAGTGCCGATGCAACCTCGCCGTTTGCCACCGGTTTCATATCAAGTGCGGCGCAGAGCAGTTTTTTTGTGGTGTTATACATTGTCGACTGAACTGCAACGAGAACAATATCGGCTGCAAGCAGGCTCTGCGAAATAGCAACAAGCATCCTCTTTTGCGATGTAAATTCAGAGAATCCGTTACATTCGGGGAAGAAATCCTTAACACATTGAAGAATGTGCTTCTGACCGTCCTCCGCCTCTGCGGAAGCCTGATTGCAAAGTGAAAAAAGTTTTATATCCATTGTTTTGCACCTCTGAAAAATTAATCAAGCGTAAATCTCTTTGAATCGACAAACGGATTTTCGCCACCGTTGGCGTCATACCACGCCTGCGGAAATTTTTGATTTTCGTTAATTGTTACCTTTGAAACATCGACCTCATCGCTTTCTCCGTCCCTTACACGCCGAGCCATAACGACAAAACGTGAATCTTCAAATTCATAGCAGCAGGTGGAGAGTGTGAGAATCTTGTCCGTAGGTTTTATATCAACGCTGTCGTTTGTATAGTACGAGCGTGATTTTACGTCTGCAATAAATTCATTAAATTTTTCATCTGACGGAAAATTAATCGTTCTGTACGGGAATGTGTAGCCGTTATCCTGATAATCGTAGATGTTCACGATAAAGGCGGCAAAAATCTTCCAGTTTCCGTCCTCGTATATTGTGTTGAATTTCAATGTCGGATATTCCTTGTAGTTTTCAACATCCTTGTAATAATTGAGATGACCGAAGATCTGACCGTCACGCATTTTGTGACCGTAGATAATTGTATTCGTGTCAAGCTCCTCAATATTGTTTCTGTAATCGACAAACAGTGTTCCGTAAACGGAATATTCTCCGTTGAAGTTTGTTGTCAGGTACGTCTCGTTATCGTCGCACTGAACAACCTTCATATCGTCCTTGTCAAGCAGGGGAATCCTCAAAAGTCCGACAAAGTCGTCGTTCGTTTTCAGAAGATCCTTATATTTTGCAAGGATATGCTTTGATTTATTGGCGAGCATTGTTGTTTCTGTGTTGCTTTCGTCAATCGACGGCGTTTCGGAAACCGTTTTATTTTTATAAGGCTCGACAACATAATATTTGATAAGGTACGCCGAGCAGGCGATGAAGCATATCACCGACAGACCCAGCAATGCCTTTCTCAGAAAAGAGAGAAATGAAGTTTTCAAATCCTTTTTGTTCATTCTTTATCCCTTTCGGATTGTTTATTATTCATCGGGAGTAAAAACGCTCGAAACCTCGAGATCGGTGTTTCTCTTTATTCCGTCATCGGCGTTTTCGTCAAGGTAAACAACACGGGTGTTAGTGTCATATGTCGGGTCGCTTTCGGAAGTATTTTCATTTTTTTCTTCCTCGGTATTGACAATGTCGCCGAGGGAGCCGATGTCAATATCGTCAAAAGAAACCGCATCGTTATCAAATTCGCTCTGTGCCGTACCGAATGCCGACTTTGTCGATATTGTAGCAACGCTTGCGATCGGATCGGCTTTAAAGCTCGGGGCACTTCTGAAATCGTCCTGCTCATTCTTTTTTGAGACTTTGCCCATAATGAGCGGATTAAAATCCTCGTTTCTGATGCTTTCGTCCTCATCGGCAGTGCCGAACCGCTTAACGAGATCGTCGAAAGACTTGTCCTGTATATAATCCGTGATATCATCATTTTCGAGTGCAAGTGCAGCGTCTGGAACGATAATCAGATCTTTGTTTTCTTCATTTGCCAAGGGATCACCGCTTTCTTAGTGGCTTATTTAGTGCTCGGCTTCCATGTGCGTGACGACGCATACGGATTTGTCTTGCCCTTATAGTCGTACCAAACCTGCGGACGTCTGTAATTCGGATTTTCCTTTGCCTTTGAGGTGTTAACCTCGGCGCTTTCGCCCGAACGCAGAAGTCTGCCGATAACAACAAGGCGGGTGTCGACCTTTTTGCCGATGTAATTTGTGTATGTGTAATTGCAGGTGGAGAGGTTTATTATCCTGTCGGATGCCGTGAGACCCACGCCCGTAGTGTAGAGCGCTCTCTGATTAACCTGCTCGATAAATCCCGCAAAGTTGGAATCCGTCATATTCGGCTCAATGAAATTGAACATATATCCGCCGTCATCCTTTGAATCGACCGTTGTAAGAAATGCGGTATATATAAGGAAAGTGTAATTTCCGTTGAGCGTGCAATACTGAATGATCGGGTTCTTCTTGTACCATTCAATGTCGTCGTATCTGTTGAGGTCATAGAATGCGGTGCCGCAGCTCATATCGTGTCCGTAAATTACGGTATTTTTGCTGAGCGTGTTCCTTTTGCACTGATAGTCCGCATAAACACAGCCGTACTTTGTATACGATCCGTAATAGTTGTTTGTCAGATAAAAGTCGTTGTCCTTGTGCTGAACAATCGGAGTGTTTATGCTCGTTCCGGGAATATAAAGCCAGCCGACAGTCTCCTTGTTCTGCGCATAGAGCCTTGCGAGCTTTTGCTGTATTCCTGCGGGGTAGGTGACGTTATTGTACTTCGGCACCATCTTTGTGTATACGTTCTGCGAGTTCTCGCCGTCCGATCTGCCGACTCCCGAGGAAAGTGAGTTAACAACGTTAAACGCAGCGAGAGCGGTCGACGATACGATCGCAATTATAAGAATTGCACATATAAGAGTAAAGATGCTTTTCTTTGCTTTTTTATCCTTTTTTATCTCGACTTTTTCCGTTATAACGGGTTCGGTCGGAACAGTTTCTTCCACTTTTTTCTGAATCGGTTTTGACGGGAGAGAGTCGAGCGAGTCAAAGTCGGGAAATGAATTGAACACATTTCCGCCGTAGCTCGCATTGTATTTCTTTTTATCTTTATTTTCAGCCATATCGCTCATCCTTAAAGTTTGTTGTCAATATAAAGTCTTATCATATTGAGCGCATTCGATGCGCCGACATATCTGTTGTAGCTCCGATCCTTGCGTGAGGTTCTGAGCTCCTTAACCCAAACGTTATCTTTATCCGCAAGACCGATATAAATCAATCCGACGGGCTTGTTGGTGGAGTCGCTCTCGGGACCGGCGATTCCTGTTATCGAAACCGCAATATCCGCTCCGCTGACTCTGAGCGCTCCCTGAGCCATCTGCTTGGCAACAGGCTCGCTGACTGCGCCGTATCGGTCGAGATCGTTCTCGCTGACGCCTAAGACCTTGTGCTTTATTTCGTTCGCATAGGAAACAATTCCGCATTCAAAAATCTCCGATGCGCCCGATATATCGGTTATTCTCTTCGCAATAAGACCGCCTGTGCAGGATTCCGCCGTTGCAACCTTCAGGTGCTTTTCCTTGAGCATACTTACAACAGCCTCTTCAATGCAGGTATAGTCAACGCCGTAAACGTAACCCGAAAGTCTTTTCTTGATTTCATCTATGATCGGTTCGCAGAGCTTTTCGGCGTCCTCCTTTGTCTTTGCCATTGCCGTAACCCTCAGAAGAGCTTCTCCGTCCTTGGCATAAGGGGCGACGGTCGGATTTTCATTGTCAAAAAGATCGTTGACCTTTTCAGCCATTGATGATTCGCCGATTCCGAAAGTCCTGATGTTATGCGAAACAATTATTCTGTCGGAGAACTGCATAAGGTAGGGAAGTGCGCAATTCCGGAACATCGGCTTGAGCTCTCTCGGCGGACCGGGAAGAACGAGGATATGAACGCCGTCCTTTTGGATCGCCATACCCGGAGCAGTGCCGTTATCGTTCGGAAAAATAACGCAGTCTTTAGGCAGCATAGCCTGCTTGAGATTGTTCTGCGCCATTTCCATACCCTTTGCGCTGAAATAGGATTTTATTTTTTCTGCCGTCGGCTCGTGCAGGAACATCTCCTTGCCGAAAAATTCACAGCATACCTCTTTCGTAAGATCATCGGGAGTGGGACCGAGCCCGCCTGAGAGAATGATTATATCGCTTCTTTTCGCCGCCTCGTCAAGCTGGCTGAGCAGTCTCTCTCTGTTGTCGCCGACCGTACTCTGGTGAATTACGCTGATGCCGAGCTTAGCAAGCTCAATGCTGAGATACTGTGCGTCGGTGTTGAGTATGTCGCCCAGGAGTATTTCCGTGCCGACGCTGATAAGTTCGCAAACTGCCAATTTACTCACCTGTGATTCTGATAAATTTAATGTTGTTTATTGCCTCTTCAACCAGACCCTCGACGTCAAGAACACTTTCTGCATCCTCAACATATTTGAGCTGAGGACGGGTTCTCGGATGCTTCGGTGTGAATACCGTACAGCAGTCCTCGTAGGGGAGAATCGAGGTCTCAAATGTGCCGATAAAACGGGCACGCTCAATAACCTCATCCTTGTCCATTCCGATAAGCGGACGGAAAACGGGAAGATCCTCGACAACAGCCTCGGTGCAGCCGATTGCCTGCATCGTCTGGCTTGCAACCTGACCTACACTCTCGCCTGTGATGAGAGCTCCGCAGTCGTTCTTCTTTGCAATTCTCTCACTGCACCTCATCATAAAGCGGCGCATTATAATTGTGAAAAGCTCCTCGGGACACTTGTCCTTGATATCTTCCTGAATATGGGTGAACGGAACAATGTGAAGAGGAATTTCTCCGCTG
This sequence comes from Ruminococcaceae bacterium UBA6845, assembly GCA_002449395.1. GTDB lineage: Bacteria > Bacillota > Clostridia > Oscillospirales > Acutalibacteraceae > CAG-488. Next base: position 54,449 of record DKDP01000045.1, read on the forward strand.
TATTTTGCAACCTGTTTAAGCAGTGAACAGACCTTCATCTCCGCACGCTGTGAGGTGTAGGGCGGGGAGGCAAAGTGAACTCCGCAAAGGCTGAGACCGCGCCTTGACATCATCCAGGCGGCAACGGGACTGTCAATTCCGCCCGAGATCAGGATAGCGGCTTGTCCCGCCGTGCCGACAGGCATACCGCCTGCGCCCTTGATCTGATTGCCGTGAATGAATGCGTAATTGTCTCTGACCTCAACATTGACGATAAGCTCGGGATTGTGCACATCAACGGTGAGATGCGGAAACGCATCAAGTATCTTTTCGCCCAACGTCATACATATTGCAGGGGAGTTGAGCGGGAATTTTTTATCGGAACGTTTTGCGTTGACCTTGAAGGTCTTTGCAAACATCAGATCGTCTCTGAGGTATTCGCAGGCGGCGGGAATTATAACGTCCATATCCTTTTCCACTGCCGCACATCTGGAAATTCCGGCGATTCCGAAGATCTTTTGGATTCTTCTGAACGCTTCGTCGAGATCGACATTTTCATCAATCGGCTCAACCGCAATCGTTGACTGCGACGAAACATAGCGAATTTTTCCGAGATCGTGAAGTCTGAACTTCATATTTTTTATAAGCTGATTTTCAAAGGTGTGGCGATTGAGACCCTTGAGGGCAAGCTCACCGTTTTTCAGCAGAATTATTTCTTTCATTTTTTAAACCTCATTTTTCGGTAAACCACGTTTGATTTACTTTAATCTCCTCATTGTCTGACGGGCGGATGCGATACCGCCGATCAGATAGTCTATTTCTTCCTTGGTTGTGAACACGGACGTGCTGATTCTCAGTGCCGTGCCGATAACGTCCTCGCTGAGATTCATCGCCCTGAGCACTCTGCTCTTGTGTCCCTTTGAGCAAGCCGATCCGCTGGAAATATATATTCCCATTCCGGACAGGTAGTTGAGCATAACCTCCGACGGTATTCCCTCGACGGAAATATTGGTGATATACGGAAGAGCGTCGGCAGGTGAATTGATTCTTACACCCTCAATTGTTCTGAGCCTTGAAACCATATAATCCCTCAGCTCGGTGGCGTATCTGAGACTCTCTCTGTAATCTGGGATTGCCGCCGCAGCCGCTCCGAAACCAGCAATTGCGGGAACGGGCTCCGTACCGGGACGGATCTTGCCCTCTTGGAGGCCGCCGAATGTGTGCTGAACAAGATGTGTGCCTTTTTTTACAAACAATGCTCCGGCGCCCTTCGGACCGTGAATCTTGTGTGAGCTGATCGACATAAGATCGACGCCCATATTGTACGGTTTGAGCTGTACCTTGCCGAATGCCTGTACGGCGTCGCAGTGTATCAGCGCATTGGCGCCCGAGTGGGTGACCGCACGCTTGGCAAATTCAACCGGCTGTATTGATCCGACCTCGTTGTTGACGTACATCATACTGATGAGAACAACCGACGGATTTGTTGCGGCATAGAGCTGACGCTCGTCGATTACTCCACGCTCGTTTACACGCAGTCTTACAACGTCATAGCCCTGATTTTCAAGAGCCTTGACGCTTTCCTCGATGCTTGAATGCTCGATTGAGGTTGTGATAATACGGCTGCCACGGCGTTTTTGAGCGTTTGCCGCACCGAAAACGGCGATGTTGTTGCTTTCTGTTCCGCCCGAGGTAAAATAAATCTCATCCGCTTCGCACGAGAGCTTTTTTGCAACGTTTTTTCTTGCTTCCTCGATAAGCTCCGATGCGGCAATGCCTTTTGCGTGGAGCGATGAGGGATTGCCCCAGCTTGTTCTCAGCGCATAATTCATTTTGTCGACAGCCTCTTTACAGGGCTGTGTAGTCGCACTGTTATCTAAATATGCTTCCATAGTCCAAACCTCCGGGCAACATTAAACCATTTTTAACTTTTATATTATACATCATCATTCATCTACTTTCAATATTTTTATTACATTAAATAGTTAACAAACTTTAAATTTTTGCAGACATATATTGGTGCGTTTTACTTCCTATACTACATATTATGCCGAAAAGTTTTTTCGGACAATTATAATTGCCGAATGTGTTGACAATTTGCAAAAAAATGGTATACTGAATATCGGATTAGTTGAGATTAATCCTTTGTTAAAACGAATTGATTAGCCTCAGCTAACCGAGATCTTTGAACACGGAGGTATTTAAAAATGATTGATTTCAAGAAATTGGGCATTTTTGCAGGCGGTGTGCTTTTCGGCACGGCAGGGATCAAAATTCTTTCGAGCAAGGATGCCAAGAAGGCTTACACTCACACAACGGCGGCTGTTCTCAGAGCTAAGGACTGCGTAATGGCAACAGCAACGAACATCAAGGAAAACGCCGAGGATATTCTTGCGGACGCTAAGGATATCAACGATCAGCGAATTGCCGAGGACGGCGAGGTTATAGAGGACGCTGAGTAATTATGAAGTGCACGATACTTCACGAGTCAAAAGGACGTATGCGTGTCCGTATGGCTCAGAAACATATGTCCCTTTCTCAGGCGGATATTCTTGAAGCCTATCTGAAAGGAACGGACGGCGTTACCGATGTCAAGGTTCACGATCTCACCTGTGACGCTGTTATATTCTACAAAAATGACAGGGCGGTGATTATTTCCGCTCTTGCATCTTTCGGCTATGACAAGTGCGGTGGTTTGACCGTTGAGCACAGCTCAAGAGCCCTGAACCGAGAGTATCAGGACAAGCTGTTTTTTATGCTCGTAAAGCGCTGTGTGAACAGAATTGTTCTGCCCGTTTGGCTGAGAACCGCAATTACGCTTGTGAGGTCGGTGAAGTACATAAAGACAGGAATAAGGTGTCTGCTTAAACGTAAAATTCAGGTTCCCGTGCTTGATATGACTGCGATAGTCGTATCAATGCTCAGGGGCGATTTTGCAACCGCAGGTTCAATTATGTTCCTGCTCGGAATCGGCGATATTCTTGACGAATGGACGCATAAAAAATCCGTTGCTGATCTTGCCGGCGCAATGTCGATCAATGTCGATAAGGTTTGGCTTGAGTGCGGCGGCGAGAGCGTTCTTGTCCCTGTCAGCGATGTCAGGGTCGGCGACCGAATTATTGTGCGGACGGGTAATATGATCCCGCTTGACGGCAAGGTTGTTTCGGGCGAGGCACTGGTTAACCAGTCGTCAATCACCGGCGAACCTCTTCCTGTACGCAGGGCGAACGGCGGTTACGTCTATGCCGGCACGGTAATTGAAGAGGGCGACTGCGTTATTCAGGTTGAAAAGGCGACGGGAAGCGGCAGATATGACAGAATCGTTCATATGATCGAGGAGTCCGAAAAGCTGAAATCGGAGACCGAAGATCACGCATCCCACCTTGCGGATAAGCTCGTTCCGTACAGCCTCGGTGCAACCGCTCTTATCTGGCTGCTGACGAGGAATGTAACCAAGGCGCTTGCTGTTTTGATGGTTGATTTCTCCTGCGCACTGAAACTGTCGATGCCCGTAACGGTTCTCTCGGCAATGAGAGAGGCGAGCGTACATAACATTTCTGTCAAGGGCGGTCGTTTCCTTGAAGCCGTTTCACAGGCGGAGACGGTCGTTTTCGATAAGACGGGAACTCTGACAAAGGCTGAGCCCAAGGTTGCCGATATCGTTTGTCTCGGCGGCAATGACGAGGAAGAGATGCTGAAGCTGGCGGCTTGTCTGGAGGAGCATTATCCTCATTCGATGGCGAAAGCCGTTGTTTCCGAGGCGGCGTCAAGGGGCTTGAATCACGAAGAGCGGCATTCAAAGGTTGAATACATTGTTGCTCACGGAATTTCAAGCAGTGTTGACGGTAAAAAGGTTATTATCGGCAGTCAGCATTTTGTCTTTGAGGACGAGAAATGCGTTATTCCCGAGGGCGAACAGGGAAAATTCGACTCGCTGAAAGCCGAATATTCGCATCTTTATCTTGCGGTTTCCGGCGTTCTTGCGGCAGTAATCTGCATTGAGGATCCGCTCAGAGCCGAGGCAAAGGACGTTGTTTCGGGACTGAAAAAGCTCGGAATCAAGAACGTTGTTATGATGACGGGTGATAATGAAAAAACAGCTGAATCGGTGGCTCGGGCGGTCGGAATTGACGAATACTATTCCGAGGTTCTTCCCGAGGATAAGGCAAATTTCATCCGATCGGAGCACGAAAAGGGCAGAAAGGTTATAATGCTCGGCGACGGAGTAAACGATTCTCCCGCACTTTCACAGGCGGACGCAGGAATCGCAATCCGTGACGGTGCGGCAATTGCCCGAGAGGTAGCCGATATTATGATCGGCTCGGACGATCTTTATTCATTGCTTACACTCAAACGTCTGAGTGATGCGCTTATGGATAGAATCCATTCAAACTATCGCAAGATTATCGGATTTAACTTTATGCTCATCGTTCTCGGCGTTGCGGGAATTTTGCCTCCTGCGACCTCGGCGCTGCTGCACAACGCATTGACGCTCGAGATCAGCCTCAGAGGTATGACCAACCTGCTTAAAGAAAAAGAATAATTATATACCGATGAAAGGCGGCTTCCGATTAGTTTCGGGAGCCGCTTTTATACATTACCTCCAAAATGCAAAGCTGTGTTAAAAATTTAACTATTTACAGAATCGGAGAAATGTATTATAATCAGGATAGGTAAACGTTTTCTTAAACATTACTTTTATTCGAGGAGGCTTGAGAATGAAGTATTTGCTTATTATACCGGCGGTGATCGTTCTGCTATTACTGATCGCCGTTGTACGTACTCTGCTTATGCCGAAGAAAAAATCGGATTATAAGGCGAACGAGGACGAAAAGGAATCGCTCCGTCTTGCCGAAAAGCTCTCGACGATGATAAAGTATGACACGACCTCGCACGCAAATGTTCACGAGGTTGACAAATTCCTCGGATTTCACAAGGTGCTTGAGGAGCTGTTTCCGCTCGTTCATCAAAATCTTGAAAAGACGGAAATTGACGGAAATTTGCTTTTTTACTGGAAAGGCAAAAGCTCCGAAAAACCGATACTGCTGATGAGCCATCAGGATGTTGTTCCTGCTGAGGGCGAGTGGAAGCACGAGCCGTTTTCGGGAGACATTGCGGACGGAAAGGTCTGGGGCAGAGGTGCCGCCGATACAAAATGCTCCGTTATGGCGTTCTTTGAAGCGGTCGAGGAGCTCCTTAAGGAGGGCTACACTCCTCCCGTCGACGTTTATCTTGCATCGTCCTGCACAGAGGAATGGGCGGGAGACGGCGCACCGACAATCGTTAACGAACTAAAGCGCAGGGGAGTTGAGCTCTTCCTTGTCTGCGACGAGGGCGGATGTATAATCACCGATCCGATCGGCGGAGTGAACGGTAACTTCGCAATGGTAGGCGTTTTTGAAAAGGGCAAGGCGGACGTCAAGTTCACCGCTCACAGCACAGGCGGACACGCAAGCGCCCCGACCAAGAATACACCGATCGCAAGGCTCGCATCGTTTGTCGACGACGTTGAAAAGCATTCACCGTTCAAGAAAAAGCTGATGCCCGAGGTGGCGGCGATGTTCACAACCCTTGCTCCTTATGCTTCATCGTTCGGTATGAGGCTTTTGCTCGGCAACATCTGGCTGTTTAAGCCGCTCATTGTTGCTGTGCTGCCTGCCGTAAGCGCTCAGGCAGGTGCAATGCTCAGAACGACGATAGCATTCACAACCCAGTCGGGCTCGGACGCCTATAACGTAATTCCGCAGGAGGCAACCCTCGGAGCGAATATGCGATTTATTCCCCATCAGGGTGAAAAGGAAAGCCTTGAAATAATAGAAAATCTTGCAAAAAAGCACGGTCTTGATACCGAAATCGTTCATTCGAATGACTATACCGAGCCTGTTGATATCAACGGTGAGGCGTTTAAGCTCGTTGAAAAGGTTATCGGCGAAACATTCCCGGGTCTTGCGTCAAGTCCATATGTTATGACGGGCGCAACCGACGCACAGTTCTATCAGCCGATCTGCAAGAATTGTATCAGATTCGCTCCGGTAATCTACGGCCCCGATCAGATGAAAGGAATGCACGGAGTTAACGAGTGCATCGAATATAATTGTCTGCCGGGTGCGGTCAGATTTTATAAGAATCTTATAAAGGCACAGAAGTAAAAAAGCAAATAAACAGGCTGCTCCGAAATAGCTCGGAACAGCCTGTTTTGATGTTTGTATAAATTATTTTTTAGTGGACTGAACAACAGATGTTTTTGCCGACTGAGGAACGATTCCCGGATAGAGAAGATCGTGAATGTACTTGTCCTCCTCATCCCAGTCAAGGATAAGAACCTCCTTGCCGTCACGAGTTGAGAGCGGGTGCGGGACGTGAGGAATAATGTCCTCGTTGATGCTCATTGAAAAATACTTCGTTGTCTTGGCAACCTGAGCCAAAAGCTCTGCCTTTGAGAAGTTAGTTGTTACAAGCGGAAGAACCTCGTCGAGAAGTCCGATCATAGTCGAAACCGAGGAACGCTTGAGCTTGGTTGCAATTGCATTGAGCACGGCACGCTGTCTGCCTGTACGTTTACGGTCGGTATCAATTGAACGAAGTCTTGAATATGCGACAGCCTGAGCGCCGTTAAGGTCATAGGTTCCTGCCGATTTTGTTCCGAGGACAGCCGACGCTTCCTCGGCGGTCAATTCAACGGTTACGCCGCCGATGGCGTTGACAATCTGCTCAAAGCCCGAAATATCAACGGTGATGTATTTGTCGATTCTTATTTTATAGTTTGACTCGACTGTATCGACAAGCATCGTTGATCCGCCGTATACGTGGGCGGTGTTGAGTCGCTTGTTGCCGTGACCAGGGATAGCAACATAAGCCGCACGGGAAAGGGATACCATATTTATAACGTTGTTTACGCTGTTTATTGAAATGAGGATCATTGAGTCGGAACGGGGGAGATAAGCACCCTTGAACATAACCGCTTCCTCATCACCGTAGTCGACGCCGACAAGCAGAATGTTGTAAATTCTGTCGTCGTACCACATAACGTTGTTTGCAAGTCTCGATCTGAGATCGGCGTCCGCATCTGACTGGTTGTCAAATGAGAGCGACTCTTGATTGTCAAGGTCGGGATTCGCCGTTCCTTTGGAATCACCGTAGTTGAGCTTGCTGAGATATGAATTGATAAAAATTCCTGCTCCGCCGACAAGGATCGCAAAAACAAGGATGATGGCGATAAGCACCTTGAGCCCTTTCTTGCGGCCCTTTTTTTCCTTTTTTAAATCCTCGGCAGTGAGGCGGTATTTGTCATTGTCGGGGTCAATAACCTGATATTTATTCTCTTCCATAAAATGCCCTCCGAATATTATTTGAGATCATTATAAACTATTTAAAAAAGAAAATCAAATATTATTGCACATTTTATTTATAAAGGTTATAATAAACTGAGGTGATTTGAATGGATTCTCTTAAAAATATGATTTTTGACCTTTCCGAGAGCAATGGAACTTCCGGTGCGGAGGGTGAAATTTCGGATATAATCGAAAAATATGTTTCGGCATTTGCCGAGGTGAAAAAGGATAAATTCGGCAATGTCACAGCCTATATGCCGGCGGGCGAAAAGACAATTCTTCTCGACGCACATATGGACAGGATCGGAATGATCGTCACTCATATTGAGGACGGCGGATTCCTGCGTGTTGCTAAGTGCGGCGGAATGGACGCAAGGGTTCTTGCCGCTCAGGATGTAACGGTATGGGGCAGGGAGCCGGTTTACGGAGTTGTGACCTCAACTCCGCCGCATCTTTCAACTCCCGAGGATGCGAAGAAAGCCAAGGATTTCGATTCAATCCTTATTGACACGGGTCTTTCAAAGGAAGAGGCGGAAAAGCTCATTTCTCAGGGAGACAGAATTACCGTAAAATGCCCTCACGGAGAGCTTGAAAACGGAAGAATTTTCGGCGCCGCACTCGATGACCGTGCCGGCTGCGCCGTTATAATAAGGGCTTCCCAGCTCGTCGCCGAGAGTAAGGACAGACCGAGCGTTAAGCTGCTTTTCTCGGGACAGGAGGAAACAGGCGGCGACGGTGCGGTTACGGGAAGCTACAATCTCGGCGCGGACGAATGCCTGAGCGTTGACGTCAGCTTTGCCGATGCTCCCGATATGCCGAGCGAAAAATGCGGAAAGCTCGGAAAAGGACCGATGATCGGTATCGCTCCCGTGCTCGACTATAAAATAAGCCGAAAAATAAGGACGATTGCAGAAGAAAAGAATATTCCTTATCAGCTTGAGATTATGGGCGATTCAACAGGTACAAACGCCGATGATATCGCAATTTCAAAGGGCGGTATCAGAACGGGACTTGTTTCGATTCCGCAGAGAAATATGCACACGGGCGTTGAAATAATCTCTTTGGAAGATGTTGAAAATTCGGCAAAGTTGATTGCCGAGTATATTCTGGGAGGTGGTCTCAATGCTTGAATTGATTAAAAAACTTTCTCTTCTCAACGGAACCTCGGGCAGAGAGGATGAGGTAAGAGATTTTATTATCGGTGAAATAAAGGACTTTGCCCAAAGCTATGAAATTGATCCGCTCGGCAATCTGATTGTGTTCAAAAAGGGCAATAAAGTGCCGAAAAACAAGGTTCTGCTTGACGCTCATATGGATGAGGTCGGATTTATGATCACGAATATCAATTCCGACGGTACACTCGGATTTGAACGGATTGGCGGAATCGACAAGCGTGTTATGATCGGCAGAGCTGTAACGGTCGGCGAGAAAAAAATCAACGGCGTTCTCGGTCTTAAGCCGATTCATATGACAAAGGGTGACGAAAAACTCGCTATGCCCGAAAAAATGTATATTGATATCGGTGCCGACAGCGCAGAAGAGGCAAAGAAGCTGGTTTCGCCCGGTGACTGCGCATACTTTAACTCCGACTTTGTGGAGTTCGGCGACGGATTTATCAAGGGTAAGGCTCTTGACGACCGTGCAGGCTGTGCGATACTTATCAATATGATAAAATCCGAATTGCCGTACGATATGTATTTCAATTTCGCAACAGGCGAGGAGGTCGGATCGGGCGCCGCAGGAACAGCCGCATACAGGGTTAACCCGGACTATTCGATTGTTGTTGAAACGACAACGGCGGCGGATCTTGCCGATGTCCCCGAAAACAAAAAGGTTTGTAAGCTCGGAGAGGGCGCAGTTATATCATTTATGGACAGACGCACAATTTACCCGAGGGATCTTTTTGACCGTGCTTTCGCTTTGGCTGAACGTGACGGAATCAAAGCCCAGGTTAAGTCTGCGGTCGCAGGCGGAAACAATGCAGGTGCAATTCACAAGACCGCAGGCGGAATAAGAACGCTTACAGTTTCAATGCCGTGCCGCTATCTTCATTCGCCGTCCTGCGTGCTCAAAACCGAGGATATAACCGAGAGCGAACGCATTATCCATGCTCTTGCCGAGGACTTTGCAAATGCTTAAAGCGGTTGAAAAAGGCGACCTTGCATTTACGGGGTTTTGCAAACGTGATGTTTTCGGAACAAGGATTCTTTGTCTGTATAACTGCTATTCGACAGATTATGATTTTGTAAAATTCTGGGTTCAAACGAATGAAAACGGAGACATTATCTCCGCTGTCAGCCGCATTGACGGCGACGTAACGGTCAGCTCAACGGGCGAAAATACGGAAGAGCTGTTTGAATTTCTGAAAATTGTCGGCTTCAGGACAATCCAGTGCGAGAAAAAGACAGCCGAATCGGCAGGGTACAGAAGTAAAATAAACGGCTATGTTGTCCGTTATATTAAAAATAAGAATAAAATTGCAAAAATTCAGGCGGATAATGTGTTCCGTCCGAAAGAAATTTATGATATAATCAAGTCGGCGAATCTCGTCGGGGTCGGCGATTATCTTCCGTGGCTCTCCGATACAACGTTCAGAATGAACAGGGGAGCGACTGCGGCACTGACCGTCCTTGCCGACGGCAAAGCGGTTGCAACGGCGATGAAGCTGTTCATAACAGATCACGCCGTCCTGCTCGGTGCGGTGGCGACGAGACCCGAATACAGAGGCAGGGGACTTGCCGGTGCGCTTGTCACGACCCTTGCCGAAAGTGAAAAGGATAAACGTGTCGAGCTTCTCTGTAAGCACGACAGTATTGTTGATTTTTATAAATCAATTGGATTTGAAGTAAAAAACGAATGGAGCATCATTACCGATGAATAATGAATTTTTTGATATCAGCGACAAGGTGAAGTCGGCGGCGGATTCCGCATTGAAAAGGATTGAACCGTATTTTGCAAAGACGGATGAAATCACCGAATACAATCAGCAGAAGGTTCTTGCCGCTTTTATAAAGAACGGAGTCAGCGAGGCTATGTTTTCCGAGAGCACGGGCTACGGCTACGGTGACAGGGGACGTGAGGTTATCGACAGAGTTGCGGCGGATATTTTCTGCGCCGAGGACGCTCTTGTACGTCACAATTTCACCTGCGGAACCCATACCTTGGCGGTTGCTCTTTTCGGTATGCTGCGCCCGGGCGATACAATGCTTTGCGTTACGGGACTTCCGTATGATACGATTCATTCTGTTATCGGTATCGACGGCAAGGGTGACGGCTCGCTTGCCGATTACGGCGTTACATATAAGCAGGTTGATCTTAAAAATGAAAAGCCCGATTACGACGAGATCGGGAAAAGGGTTAAAGAAGAAAATCCGAAGCTTGTCTATATTCAGCGTTCAAGAGGCTATTCTCTTCGCCCGAGCCTTTCCTGTGAGGAGATCGCAAGGATAATAAAGATTGTTAAGGAAAACAGCGATGCCGACGTTATGGTCGACAACTGCTACGGCGAATTTACCCAGAAAATCGAGCCGACACAGGTCGGTGCGGATATAATTGCAGGTTCGCTTATTAAGAATGCGGGCGGCGGAATTGCAAGAACAGGCGGATATGTTGCCGGAAGAGCTGATCTTGTCGAGAAAATTTCCTATCGGCTTACAACTCCCGGTCTCGGACGTGAGGTCGGTGCAACTCTCGGTCTTTCGCGTGAACTGTTTATGGGTCTTTTCTTTGCTCCGCACACAGTCGGAGAGGCTGTTAAGTCCGCACGCTTTGCGGCGGCGCTGTTTGAGGAGTTCGGATTCGGAACAACTCCCAAAAGTACCGACGACAGATTTGATATTGTTCAGAGCGTACTTCTTCGCAATGAGGAAAACCTGATCGCTTTCTGTCAGGGTATGCAGAAAGGCGCACCGATTGATTCATTCGTAACTCCCGAACCGTGGGATATGCCCGGCTACGACAGTAAGGTAATTATGTCGGCAGGTGCGTTTACAGGTGGAGCGTCAATTGAGCTTTCCTCCGACGCACCGTTGAGAGAGCCTTATGCCGTCTATATGCAGGGCGGATTGAATTTCCACAGCGCAAAGGTCGGAATTATGCTTGCCGCCGAGGAAATGGCGAAAAGAGGATTGATATAATTTGAAATACGATGGAATTTTTCCCGAGACGCTTGCGCTTATGGCGCAGAATCGATTTGAAAACAGCAAACTTTTCTATGAGGAGCACAAGCAGGAGCTGAAAGACGGATTTACGGTTCCTCTTCGTCAGATCGCAATGGCTCTGGGCAGTAAGGTCTATGAGCTTGACGATATGATTGTGACCGATCCCGTAAGAATGGTTTCACGAATCAGAAGAGACAACAGATATACAAAGGATAAGTCGCTTTACCGTGACCACCTCTGGGTTATGTTTATGAGAAATAAGCACGAGTGGATCAACTATCCGTGTATGTGGTTCGAGGTCAATCAGGATTGCTGGGGTTACGGCGTAGGCACATACTATGCCGACGCCCAGTTCCTTGAGCTTTACAGAAAAGCGCTTATCGAACGCCCCGAGGAGTTTCTCAACGCAGTTCACCGTGTTGAAAACATCGGAGCAATGTGTCTCAATGATTACTATAAAAAGAAAAAGCCGGGCGATCCGATTCCCGAAATTGAACCCTATTATAATGCTAAATCAATCGGATATATGAAAGTAAGAACCGATTTTAAAACCCTTCAGAGCGAGAAAGTTATTAATGAAGTCGGCAAAGCGTTTGATGAATATGCCGGACTTTATCTTTTCCTTAAATCAATTGCAGACGAAAGGACGATGTTAAAATGAATTTCAAAGGCTTTAAAAGCGGCACGGATATCCGTGGCTACGGCGCTGAGCAGTTCAGCAATGAAGAGCTTTATTTAAGCGACGATTTTGTAAAAGCCGTTTCCGAATGCTTCGCCAAATGGCTCGGCGAAAGAAGCGGAAAGAACGTAAATGAGCTGAGCGTTTCGATCGGACGTGATTCCCGTGTTTCGGGTCCGAGAATTATGTCGGCGGCTGTTGCGGCATTGACTGCAATCGGCGTTCGTGTCTACAATTGCGGACTTGCGTCAACTCCGGCAATGTTTATGTCAACGCTTGACCTTAAATGCGACGGTGCAATTCAGATCACGGCAAGCCACCATCCGTGGGAAAGAAACGGATTGAAATTTTTCACCCCCGACGGCGGACTTGAGGGCGATGACATTGCGCTTCTTCTTTCCGAAGCGGAGAAGATTTACGGCAAGTCATACAGAGCGGAGCCGACTCTCTGCGTTGAGAACAATTATATGAAAACCTACTGCTCGCATCTGCGTGAGATGATAAAGAAAGGCGTTAATGCCGAAAATTACAATAAACCGCTCGAGGGCTTTAAGATTATTGTTGACGCAGGCAACGGCGTCGGCGGATTCTACGCTTCCGACGTGCTTGCTCCTCTCGGCGCCGATACCGAGGGCAGTCAGTTCCTCGATCCCGACGGAATGTTCCCGAATCATATTCCGAATCCCGAAAATGCCGAAGCTATGGACTCGGTTTCCAAGGCAACTGTTGACAGTCACGCCGACCTCGGAATTATTTTTGATACCGACGTTGACCGTGCCGGATGCGTCGATTCGGACGGTGAGGAAATTAACCGTAACCGTCTTGTCGCTCTCGCCTCATACATAGCTCTTGAGGGTCACGACAGCGGAGTCATTGTTACCGATTCCGTTACATCGGACGGACTCAAGGAGTACATAGAGTCGCTCGGAGGAGAGCACTACCGATTCAAGAGGGGATACAGGAACGTTATCAACAAGCAGATTGAACTTAACAACAGCGGAAAGTTCTGTCCTCTTGCGATGGAGACCTCGGGTCACGCCGCATTCAAGGAGAACTATTACCTCGATGACGGCGCATATCTTATGACAAAGATTGTAATTCTGCTTGCAAGAGATAAGTCGGGCAATGCGATAAAGAATATTCTTGCACCGCTCAAACAGCCTGCAGAGGCTAAGGAGCTTCGTTTTTCAATTAAGTGCGGCGATTTCAGAGCATATGGCGAAAAGGTTATTGAGAAGCTTGAAAAATACTATGCCGACAAGGACGGCTGGAAAATTGCCGACGATAACCGTGAGGGTATGAGAATTTCGGCGGATAAGGCTCACGGTAACGGTTGGCTTCTCCTTCGCCTGAGCGTTCACGACCCCGTTATGCCCTTCAATATGGAGAGCAACGAAGAGGGCGGAGTTAAGAAAATAGCCGAGAGCTTTTACGGATTCATAAAGCAGTTCAATGAACTCGATATTACACCGATTGAAAAGTTCTTGGCAGAATAAATAAAAGAAAAGGAAGAATAAAAATGGCAAAGAAAAATTACACCGGACCGGAAGAGTACAGACCGTTAAGCCCGTGGGCGTATTTTGGGTATTCAATCCTGTTTTCAATTCCGCTTATAGGATTGATTGTCAACCTTGTTTTTTGTTTCAGCTCGGGAAACATTAACCGTAGGAATTATGCAAGATCGTTTTGGTGTGCATATCTTCTTGCTGCGATAATTATCGTTGTTTTCCTTGTTGCAGCTCCTGCAATGGGAATAACGGTAGATAGCGTAGAGCAGGTAATTGACGGAGTAAGCAATATTTAAACAAAAAACCGCAGGACGTTTGACACGCCCTGCGATTTTTTTGATCTCTTATTCCATCGAAGTGCCGACTTCAAGCTCCCTCTTGTCTCTGAAAAGCATTGAAATGCACCAGATTCCCGCAAGTGCGACGATTGTGAAAATAATTCGGCTCACAATAGCGTCCTGACCGCCGAAGATCCAGCCGACGATATCAAACTTGAAAAGTCCGATTGAGCCCCAGTTGATAGCACCGATGATAACCAGTATCAATGAGATCTTGTCTATCATTTTTTCATCTCCTAAATGTTTCTCGATAATATTCTTTTATAAATACGGATTTTTATACGCAAATTTATAAAATTTGTACAATGTTTTCAAAATATCATTCAAAATATACTAAAAACATAACGAAATAATTAAAAATATATTGACTAAATACAATATAAATGCTATAATCACAATAACCGGATACTCTTATTTATAAGGAGGAGTTTTAATGAAAAAAGTTCACCGAACGTGCAGAAAAGTGTTGTCGGTTTTTCTTGCCGTGACGCTTATTCTCACAACATTCGTATGTTTTGACATCGGGGCGCTGATAGGCTCCGCTGTTGACACAGACTCGGCAATCACTGTATCGGAAAATTCCGTTTCTAATGTGTATTTCTATGCACCGGAACAGGTTTATCTTGAGCCGAAGATCGACGGATATACAACGCAAGGAAAGTATAATTACCAGTGGTTTGTCGATTCAACGATTGATCAATCAACTAACCTTGAAACTCTCAGAACAGGAGAAAACAGTACCGGTAATTTTTACTTCTATTATGAGAATGCAAGCCAGGTAAGTGTTTCGTATAAATATCTCAGCGCAGATATGACGGATATGACGGCATATACCCAGACGAGCCAGACCTCATCGGGTGATTATGCCAATGCGAACTGCACAATTAAGTTCGATGCATATAGCACACCGCTCAGAGCTTATAATACAAGTGCAACCGCATCATATATTTATTACACGGTAGCAAGCAACAAGATAAGCACAACAATTACACGTGACAGCGTATCTCCTTATCTTGCCGCTTCGTCGAAGGGATGCTACATCGAATGGAAAGTAACCTTTGTCGATAAGCTTGACGGCTTGACCAAGGTTGTTTACAGATATACATATCTTTACAAACCGTATACTCAGCCGGTTGGTGCGGCTTTGAGAACCAAAAACCGAAACGGTACCGATCATTTCGGTCAGAATGTTGTTTGGCTTTCCGGTATCCACGGATTATCGACGACAGGTTCAAAATACCCGAAGTCTGCAACGGGCGGATTTGGTCTTGTACCTTTTTCGTCATCGAATCCTCAGGGTATTCAGCTCGGCGATGAGGGAACAAAGCTCTATGCCCAGTTTGCAACCGAGGTAGTTGGCAACGGTCATTTCAGATACAAGGACTTTTCAAATGAGCCGGCGGGTTCATGGGTTTCGGACAATGCATCTGATGCTCCGTATACACCGGTTAAATCTTTCAATTTTACAGAAAGTCAGCAGAAAGACCGAGTAACTTCAACCGACTGGCATACATATAATGAATGTACAGCTCCGACAGCTAAGCTAACGGTCGATGTCAGCCGTTACGGTAATCTTAATAAGATTCCTAACCTTTCAACAGGACTTATGGTTACGGATGATCAGGATTCAAAGAAAGGCTGTTGGTATGTTGCGGATTCTACCGGCTTCTCCGACAGCAACTCGGCAAAGCAGGGCGAAACTAAGGATTACAGTATTATTAAGGGCTGGTTCAACACGTATAAGAGCATTATGGCGAGCCAGGGCGGAACCGATGATATGCTCGGAGGCGGTATTGAAGCCGAGGGCGTTAAGTATAACGGTCCCGTCATTATCCCAATATCTTCAACTAACGCAACAACAACATATACAATAAAATCCGTATATCAAAATCATGATGGCGGTGACAGAATTTACAACGCCGCATATATGCCGATTTCGGTAACGCAGACAAACAAGGATGCTCTTAGAACGGCAGTGAACAAGGCGACGAATATAGTAGCGAAGTACGGTCTCAAGACAGACGGAACGAGCGTATACTATGATTCAAGCAACGCAAACTGGACAAAGTTTGTAACACTGTATCAGCTTGCAGGAAAGATGCTTGCGAACCTTGACCTTGCGTCGACAACGACAGTATCGGGCTACACAATGGCAACGGCAGTGTCGGGACTCAACAGCGCAATTGAAGCAATAGAGGCAGACGCAAGAATCACCGGCACGGCAAGTGCAAGATTCCTTGCATTGAGCAAGACGGCGAACGGATATAAACTCATCGAGGTACAGGACATAGAGAAGAATGCGGCGGCTCCCGACGCAAGCAAGAGCTTTGCATACGGACAGAACATCAAGTTCAGCGCACCGACATTCGTAGGCTATGACTATGTAGGAGCAAGCGCAGGAATCAAGGAAGTCGGCACAGAAACGGGAGCAGACTATTCCTCGCTTATCACAACAAAGGATAAGGAAATCTCTTCGAACTGTGCGAAAGCCGATTCGCAGGTAGAGTACACATTCCTTTACATCCAGCAGGAATATTCAACAATCATTGATACAAGAGGCGGAGACTTCAACTACCTCAATATCATCAATAAGGACTTCCCGTCAATCGGCGGAATGGGATACCCGTCATATGCGGCAGATACATCGGTAGAAACAGACCTTAACTATGAGGTAAGCGGAAACGACGTAACGGCATGGACAACGGAAAATACAACACTTGCAAAGTATCAGTTCCTCCCGTATGAGGCAGAGCTTGAAGCAAACACCGCATACGTTCTTAAATATAAGGTAACGGGAACAGATGAAGCAAATGTAAGATTTGCCGTATACGGAGCAAACTTCACAGGCGGAAACGGCGATACAACATCGTATTACCAGTTCGGAACAGCCGGCTCGACAATCACAACAAATGCAGTGGATTCGGGCAAGGCATATATCAGAATAGAGCTCCTCGGCGACGCAAGAAACGGCAAGAAGGTAATGATCAGCGATCTTTGCCTCGCAAAGGCAGACAGAAACGAGCTCGAACTCAAGGCGTCGGCAGAGTATCCGATCAACTTCGTTGCAACATCGGCGGATAAGACCGGAATGAGCTACACTGCAACAGGAACATCAAAGCTCGTTGTAACATCACAGTACAACAGCAGTACATACGAGCAGAAACAGCTTCTTCCGTATTACATCAGCCTCAAGCCGAACAGCACATATGTATTTACATATGATGTAGAGGGACTTGACGCATCAAAGGTTTCGTTTGAACTTGTAAATTCAGCGTTCACAGGCGGAAACGGATCGGCACCGACAACATATTCGTTCGCAGAAAGCGGATCGTCAATAGTAGTCGGCACAGCAGACGACGGAGTGGCACAGCTTAAGGTGAGCTATGCATCCGGACTTCCGGCAGGAACAAAGGCAACAATCACAAACCTCAGCATCACAAATCTTGATACCAAGACAACGATCACAGGTAAGTTTGCAGATCAGAAAACACTCGGAATCCCCGTAAAAGAGGGCTACAAGTTTGCAGGCTGGACAGTAAAGGCAAACGACGGCAGCGCAAATGCATACGGCAGCGTAACCGAGACAATCGCAGGCAGCCTTTATCAGTATAAGTTCGGAGCAGGAATAGATGTAGTAGAGGCACAGTGGGCAACAGATACCTGCAAGGTAGTATTCCGTAACTATGACGGAACAGTAATCAGCGAGCAGGAGGTTGCATACGGAAGCGCCGCAAACGCACCGACAACAACACCGACCCGCTTCGGCTATACATTCAGCAAGTGGGATACAGACTTCTCATCGGTAAAACAGGATCTTATCATCGAACCGATATTTGACGAGATCAATATCAACGTAATACTCGATAAGTCATCCGTAAGCGTATATGAGGATACAGAAGCAACCGTACAGGCAAGCTTCAGCCC
>DKDP01000044.1:0-11789 GCA_002449395.1 Ruminococcaceae bacterium UBA6845
CGGAAGGAGTTTAAGTCTGATGAGACCTTACGTTGTCGGCATTGCGTTCTGTCTCGCTCTGCTCGAGCACTCCCTCAGTCACTTCGTGACAGCTCCCCCAAGGAGGAGCCCATTATCTCTATCGCACCGCACTTCGCTCCCCGGAGGAGCCCACGCTCAAAGTGAGTCTTATCTGACTTTTACAAAACCCCTCAGTCAGCTACCCTAAAGGGGCGCCTATTAACACCTTAAAACAAATTGTTCAAGGTGCGTCGAGTTCAAGGCGACAGGCTGACGCAATACTATGTGTATTGCTAAGCCTGTCAACGCCGAAATCGGCGTGCCATGGACAATTTTACAGCTGATTACGGATGATCTTGCCGCTGATAGTCTTAGGTAATTCATCCTTGAACACAACGATTCTCGGGTACTTGTAAGGAGCGGTGTGCTTCTTGACGTAGTTCTGAATTTCTTTCTTGAGCTCCTCGGTCGGCTCGGTGCCCTTGGTGAGGACGATAGACGCCTTAACGACCTGTCCTCTTACATCGTCGGGAGCGGCAGAAACACCGCACTCAAGAACATAAGGAAGCTCCATAATAACGTTCTCGATCTCGAACGGTCCGATACGGTAGCCCGACGACTTGATAACGTCGTCGATACGGCCGACATACCAGAAGTAGCCGTCCTCATCACGCCATGCGATATCGCCTGTGTGGTAAACACCGTCGTGCCATACCTCGTCGGTTCTTTCCTGATTCCTGTAATAACCGAGGAAGATGCCGCACGGTACTTTTTCGGAGGTGTTGACGCAGATTTCGCCTGTTTCACCGATATCCGCTTCCGTTCCGTCGGGACGGAGAATTTTGATATCGTAGAGCGGCGTCGGCTTGCCCATTGAACCCGGCTTCGGAGTCATACCCGTGAGGGTTGCGATTCCGAGGGTCATCTCCGTCTGACCGAAGCCCTCCATAAGCTCAAGTCCCGTAGCGTTGTAGAACTGACGGAATACCTCGGGGTTGAGAGCCTCACCTGCTGTTGTTGCGTGGCGGATGGAGGAAAGATCGTACTTGCCGAGATCCTCTTTGATCATCATTCTGTACATTGTCGGGGGTGCGCAGAATGTTGTTATGTTATATTTCTTGAACATCGGGAGGATATCCGATGCATCGAAACGGTCGAAGTTATATACGAATACGGCACCCTCGCAGAGCCACTGTCCGTAGAGCTTGCCCCAAAGAGCCTTGCCCCAGCCTGTGTCGGAGATCGTAAGATGAAGTCCGTCCTTGCTTACGCAGTGCCAATATTTAGCTGTGATGTAATGACCGAGCGGATATTTGTAGGAATGGGTTGCGATTTTCGGATAGCCCGTTGTGCCCGAAGTGAAGAACATAAGCATCGGGTCGTTGCCGCACGGTGCGTCATCCTCACGTCTGTAACGTCTTGAGAACAGGCAGTATTCATTGTCAAAGTTGTGCCAGCCCTCACGCTCGCCGCCGACGATGATCTTGTTGACAAGGGTGTGCGTCTTTGCGTCTGCGATATCGACCTGATGAGCTGTGTCTCCGTCTGCCGTACAGAGGATCGACGTTACTCCTGCCGCCTCAAATCTGTACTCGAAGTCGTGATCGACAAGAAGATTCGTTGCGGGAATTGCGATTGCGCCGATCTTGTGCAGACCGAGAATTGCAAACCAGAACTGATAATGACGCTTGAGGACAAGCATTACTCTGTCGCCCTTCTTGATGCCGAGTGACTTGAAGTAGTTCGCCGCCTGAGCCGAATGCTCCTTGACATCCTTGAATGTGAAGATGCGTTCCGTCTTGTCACGGTCAACGTGAACAAGAGCACGCTTGTCGGGAGATTTCTTTGCGATCTTATCAACAATATCAAAGGCAAAGTTAAATTCATCCTCGTGGTTGAAGTCGATCGCAACAAGGTTGCCGTTCTCGTCCTCGGTTGCGTCGATGAACTTCTCGCAAACGTAGCTGCCCTTCGCCTTGACGCCCATAACGGCTCTCTCGTGGACGATATTCTGAACGGGCTCGTCACTCGCCATAACCATTGCAAGGAAGAGACAGTCTCTGCCGTCAACGGCTATCATTCCGTGAGGCGTTGAGGAGTTATAATAGATACTGTCGCCCTCGTGAAGAACCTCTTCGTGGTTGCCGACTCTTACTCTCAGCGTACCGCTGACAACAAGGTCAAATTCTTGACCGCTGTGGGTCGTGGTGTGGATCGGTTTATTTTCAAGCTCCGCGTCATACTCGTATCTAACCCAGTACGGCTCGGAGAGCTTATCTCTGAATTTCGGAGCAAGGTTCTGAATCTCGATTCCGTTCTCGCTTGCGGTAACCTGACCCTTGCCCTTTCTTGTAACGGTATATGATGAAAGTACGGCGCTGTGACCTTCAAGAAGATCCGTAATGCCGATGTCAAAAGCAAGCGCACACTTGTGAATAAATGTGAACGGGAGATCAACCGTTCCGCTCTCATAAAGTCTGTAAGTTTCAACAGAGACCTCGGTCTTTTCCGCCATCTGTTCAACGGTAAAAGCGCATATGTCTCTCATTTCGTGGATACGTTCCGCCACTTCATAAAGCTGGTTTGTTTCTGTTTGATTTGACATAATTTTTACCTCCGTAATGTACCGAGCACCGATTTCGGATAAAACAAAAAATCCGTCTCAAAGCCTTTTAAGAACTTTGAGACGGATTATATATCCGCGGTACCACTCAAATTGCGATCTGCTATTGCTTCTCGCCACTCTGCAGGATCTGACAATCCCTCAACACTCACGTAGTTGTCACGGGAGAAACTACTGTTGTTTCATCTCTCCGGCTCGGAAGTGATGGGTTTTACTTTCATCTCGCTATCGGCTCGCACCAACCGCCGACTCTCTGAAAGGATCCGAACGTAACCGTCTTCGTCACAGCCTTTGTTTCAACAGGTTATTTGTACCTGTTGCGGTACATTATAAGACAGTTTTCTTGATTTTTCAAGGGATTATTTGTAATGTTGACATTACAATATGTAATATTAAGCAGTTACAACGGAATCAGCCTTTTGAAGTCCGTATTTCTTGATTGCGTCCTCACGCATCTTGTATTTAAGAATCTTACCCGCAACATTCATCGGGAACTCTTTTACAAAGTCGATATACTTCGGAACCTTGTGCTTAGCCATATGCGACAGCACATAGTCCTTCATCTCCTGCTCGGTCATGGTCTCGCCCTCCTTGAGGATAATGCAAGCCATAATCTCCTCGCCGAGTCCCTCATCGGGAACGCCGATTACCTGAACATCCTTGACCTTGGGATGAGTGTAAATAAACTCCTCGATCTCCTTGGGGTAAATGTTCTCGCCGCCGCGGATGATCATATCCTTAAGTCTGCCCGTGATCCTGAAGTTGCCCTCGGGAGTGCGGCAGGCAAGGTCGCCCGTGTGGAGCCATCCGTCCTTATCAATCGCATTTGCGGTCGCTTTCGGCATCTTGTAATAGCCCTTCATAATGTTGTATCCACGGGCAACAAACTCACCCGTTATATTATCGGGACACTCAAGTCCCGTCTCGGGATCAACGATTTTACATTCAATCTTCGGAAGCGGGTGTCCGACCGTCGCAACACGATCCTCCAAAGGATCATCCGTACTGCTCATTGTGCAGCCGGGAGAGGATTCCGTCTGACCGTAAACGATTGTGATCTCGGTCATATGCATTTTGTCAACGACCTCACGCATCTTTGAAATCGGGCACGGAGAGCCTGCCATAATTCCCGTTCTCATATATGAAAAATCGGTCTTTTCAAAGTCGGGATGCTGAAGCATTGCGATGAACATTGTCGGAACGCCGTGGAAAGCGGTGATACGCTCGGAATTGATACAGGCAAGCGAGGATTTCGGCGAGAAATAAGGCAGAGGAAGCGCCGTTCCGCCGTGGGTCATAATCGCCGTCATCGCAAGAACCATACCGAAGCAGTGGAACATCGGAACGTGGATCATCATTCTGTCCGCTGTTGAAAGATCCATTCGGTCGCCGATACACTTGCCGTTGTTTACAACATTGTAGTGAGTCAGCATAACTCCCTTTGGGAAGCCCGTTGTGCCCGAGGTGTACTGCATATTGCAGACATCGTCCTTTCTGACGAGCGAAGCCATTCTGTAAACTTCCTCAACGGGAACCTCGCCCGACTTGTCAACCGCCTGCTCCCACGTCATACAGCCCTGCTGCTCATAGCCGACAGTAACGATATTTCTCAGGAAAGGAAGTCTCTTTGCGTGGAGCTTTTCGCCGCTCTTGGTGTTCTCCAGCTCGGGGCAAAGCTCAGCCATAATCTCATCATAGTGCGAATCTCTGTAACCCTTTATCATTATAAGCGTATGAGTATCGGACTGTCTGAGCAGATACTCCGCCTCGTGAATCTTATACGCCGTATTCATCGTGACAAGAACCGCACCGATCTTGGTCGTAGCCCAGAATGAGATGTACCACTGCGGCACATTTGTTGCCCATACTGCGACGTGCGAACCCGCCTTTACGCCCATTGCGATAAGCGCTCTTGCGAATGTATCAACGTCGTCACGGAACTGGGAATAGGTTCTTGTGTAATCGAGCGTTGTGTATTTGAATGCAAGCTGATCGGGGAACTCCTCAACCATTCTGTCAAGAACCTGCGGAAATGTCTCCTCGATAAGCTCCTCTTTTTTCCAAACAAATTTACCCGTGTGGGTTTTATTATAGTAATATTTTTTCTTCTTTGAATCATCCTCAACGGTTTCCATAAAGCTCTCGTAATGGGTCAGAATGATTTCAAGATCGTCGATTGATGCGAACCACTCGGGATTCCATTCGATCGCCACGAAGCCGTTGTAGTTAATTGAACCGAGGGCGTTCATCATTTCCTTGATCTGCATTGTGCCCTCGCCGATGAGAGTATGCTCCCCTGCCTTTGCGGCGTCGGTCAGATGAACGAGCTTTACGTATGCGCCGAGGTTGGTTATCGTCTTTTCCGAATCCTCACCGCCGACGAAGTATGTTTCGTACATATTCCAGTCCGCACCGATAAAGTCGCTTGCGAAGTGGTTCATCAGGTCGCAAAGCCTTGTCGTGTCGGCAAAAATGCCCCTTGTTTCAACAAGGACGATAACATTATGCTTTTCGCCCTCTGCGATCGCTTTGCCGATAAAGTCAATCGCCTTGTCATAGGCGTCGTCTCCGCCGTCAACGTGGAGCTTGACATACGGAACATTGACATTGCTTGCAACCGTAATTGCGGAATTTATCTTCTCGGCGTTCTCCTCCGAATTGTCGGCGGCATTGCAGTTGGAATCAATGCAGACGATGCTCTTTTTTGAATTGATGAGCTTTCTCTTTGTCACGGACGCCATATCGGGATTGAACGGTGAGGTTCTGCCCGAGAACATTGGATCTCTGAAATCGTGAATTTCAATTCCGCCGTATTTCAGCTCCTCCGCCGTCTTGAGAAAGTCGTCAAAGCTCTTATTTTTATGAAATCTTGTAGAAAAAGCTAATTTCACAATTAACCCTCCTCATAAGCGATCTTATTCAATGCGCTGACGTATGCACGGATACTTGCGCCGATGATATCTGTTGAAATGCCTGTGCCGGAATAGAGCTTTCCGGTCGAGCTTCTGAGCTTAACGAGGGCGTGACCCATAGCCTCACGTCCCTCCGTAACCGCCTTGATCTGGAAATCATCCAGCTCGTAGTGGTGACCGATTATCTGCTCGATTGCGAGGAATGCGGCGTCAATCGGACCGTCGCCGACGCTCACACCGCTGATCTCCGCACCGTCCTTGATGAGCTTAATGTTTGCCGTTGCCGTGATAATGTTGCCGCTGTTGATAACGTAGCTGTCGATTGAATAGATTGACGGAACCTGCAAAGCCGAGGAAGCGATGATAGCCTCAAGCTCCTTTGTGCCGACGAAGTCCTTCTTGACAGCAACACGCTTGAATGCCTCGTAAACATTTGCGTTATCCTCGGGAGAGAGGTCGTAGCCGATCTTCTTAACCGCCTTGATAACGGTTGCGATTGTGTCGTTTCTGTCAAGAGTGAGGGTCTCGCTGTCCTCGTTTACGCCCGTTTCAAACGGTGTGTTCTCGCTCTTGGAGGTGTTGAGCATTCTCTTGATCTGACCCGTTACACGCTGAATCTCGGTCGTTCTGATCTTGCTTGAGACCTTGATCGAGTCGCCTCTGAGGCTGAATATCTTCATTATATTCTCAACCGTCGGGAAGTTGAAGTTATCTGCCGTAATCTTAACCTGTGATGCGCCTGCCTCAATTGCGGCGAAAGCGGAGGCTGTTGCCATATTCATCGAATTGACAACCTCAACACCGAGCGTAACATCCTTAACGGACGGAACGTTTTCAATGATATCGGCAATGAATTTACCGAACTCCGACGGAAACATTGTGCCCTCGGAATCGCAGACGGTTACTCTTGTTGCGCCCGCCTTGATTGCCTCATCAATCGCCTGATAAAGAAATGCGCTCTCGCCTCTGACGGCGTCCTCGGCGCAAAATTCAACGTTTTCCGAATATTTCTTACACTCGGCAACAAGCTGACTTACCATACCCATAACAACGGGAGGCTTCTTACCGCACTTGAACTCCATCTGAACCGCCGACATCGGAAGCGAAACCTTGAGCGACGATTTCTTTGCGCCCTTAACGCAGTTATATGCGGTCTCAACGCCTGCGGCATCGTATCCGACATCAGCGCAAATCTCCGAATGCTTCATAAGCGAAGCAATTGTTTTTATAAGCAAAACATCTGTCGATGTATTTTTAATCTGCGGCATCTCGATAATATCGCAGTGCAGCTTGTCCATCTGCTTTGCGATCTCGATCTTCTCCTTAAAGCTCAGGGAGTGATTGGCTGACGACGCACATTCTCTGAGCGTCACATCGGATAAAATAACCTTTCTCATAACGATTCTCCTTTTCTGTTAGCGGTTATAAAAAACACAAAGTCCCGGAAGTATTAAAACTTCCGGGACGATAAAACTTGTTTACCGCGGTACCACCCGCATTGTCTTTAAAAGACCTCTTCGGATTCTGACAAATCCTAAGCTGTGATAACGGTGCTTGCCGTAGCTCCTTATACAGTAATAACGGTTGGGGAGCTCTGCTCGGATACGAGACAGCAATTAAATTTCCATATCGGCTCACACCGTCCGCCGACTCTCTGAAATAAGAAATAAAACGCTTAATATCTTCAACGCATTTCAAATATTGCAGTTATTATAGTAGACTTTTGTCGATTTGTAAACTGACAAGTTGTAATGTATGTATTACAAATTGTAATTACTTCAAAAGATCGGCGTTGAGCTTCTTGCCATAAGCCGTTGCGGCATTGATAAGGCCCTCATCGGGAATTGTCTGAGCGATCGGCTTGCCTGTGCTGAGAACCTTGCAATAGATTTCAGCCGACTTCTCGATCGTGTGCATAAGACCGAATGCGGCGTCAAATGTGTTGCCCGAGACGAAAAGTCCGTGATGTGCCCATACAATAGCGTCATACTTCTTCTGAAGCTCGCAGGTCTTGTGAGCGATCTCGGCTCCGCCCGGGATCATCCACTCAACAACGCCTACGCCGTTCGGGAAAACGATCGGACACTCGGTCATACTCTCCCAAAGAACCCTTGAGAAAGCCTCGGAGGTAAGCGGAAGAATGAATGTAAGAGCGATAATATTAACCGGATGAGCATGATAGATAACTCTGCAAGCGCCGTCCGTTGCCGCAACACGAACGCTGTGGTTCATAAAGTGGGTCGGGAACTCGCTCGTCGGACCGCCGCCGTTGACAAGACCCCATACGATTCTGTATCCGTCGCCTGCGTCGTTGATTTCAAGGATGCACATATTTGCGGCAGGATCTCTCTTAACGTTCTGGAAGAACTTGCCCGTACCGGTTACCATAAAATACTCATTCTTGAGGTTATCAGCCTGAACGCCGAGGTCAACCCACGGTCTGTCGTATGTGAAGTAGGGCTTGCAAGCCTCAACCTCTTCGGCGGTCATACGGTAGGACAGATTTCCGCCGTTGCCCTCGTGCCAGCCCTGCTCATAGCCGTCGTTGCAGGTAAGCGCAAATTTTTTGATTACTTCAAGATCTAAAATGCTCATTTTAAAGACTCCTATATTTTAAATTCAAATTATATTAACACTATATAAAAACGTTGTCAATCAGGAATTTTTAAGCTCCTTGAGACGTTTCATAACGTTGTTCTCTCCCCTGCCGAAATAATCGTGGAGAATCTTGTATTCCTCGAAGAGCTTGTTGTAAAGCTCGACATTCTCGGGAATCGGATAATAAACCTTATCCTTGACCTTGCCGAGAGCCGCCGCACCGTCATAAAGGCTGTCATAGCCGCCCTTTTCGGCTCCTGCGGCGCAGGCTCCGTAGATTGCACTGCCGAGGGCTCCGCCCTGCTCGCAGTCGGCAATTTTGATCGGCATATTGATAACGTCGGCGTAAATCTGCATCGTCATCGGATCCTTCTGACTGATACCGCCTGCGGCATAGAAAGAATTAACGTCAACACCGTTCTCTCTGAATACGTCGATAATCATTCTCGTGCCGTAAGCCGTTGCCTCAATCAGAGCACGGTAAATATCCTCGGGCTTGGTTCTGAGGGTCATACCGAGAATCATACCCGAAAGGTCTGCATCAACGAGCACCGAACGAACGCCGTTCCACCAGTCAAGCGCAACAAGTCCGCTCTCGCCCGGCTTCTTCTGCTCGCACTTCCGACGTAAAAATTTATGTATATTAATTCCCTGCTTTTCAGCCTCGTCATAGTAGCTCTTCGGCAAGCAGTTGTCGATAAACCACTGGAAATGATCGCCTACACAGCACTGACCGGCTTCGTAAGCATAGAGTCCGGGAAGAATACCGTCGGCAACAACTCCGCTGATACCGGGAACGGGAACCTCCTCCTCACTCAGGAGCATATGGCAGGTTGAGGTGCCCATAATTGCAAGCATTTCGCCCGGCTTCGTGATACCTACGGCAGGGACAAAAACGTGTGCGTCAATGAGAGGAACGGCAACAGCCGTGCCCTCTTTGAGTCCCGTCATTGCGGCAAACTCGGCTGTAACCTCGCCCGCCTTTGAACCGAGGGGAAGAATATTTCTTGAGAATTTCTCATCGATAACGTGCTCCATTCTCGGGTCAAGAGCCTTGAAGAACTCATCGGACGGATATCCGTTTTTCTTGTTCCACATACCCTTGTAGCCCGCACAGCAGGAGTTGCGGATCTCGTGGCCGCACATCTGCCATATGATCCAGTCGGCAGCCTCAATAAAGCGGTCGGCTTCGTCGTAAATCTCGGGAGCCTCGTCAAGGATCTGCCAGAGCTTCGGGATCGCCCATTCGGAGGAAATCTTTCCGCCGTAGAGCTTGAGCCAATCCTGGTTCATCTTCTCGGCAATTTCATTGAGCTTTGTTGCCTGAGCCTGCGCCGCATGGTGCTTCCAGAGCTTGACATATGCGTGCGGCTCGTCCTTGAATTTATCAATAAAGCAAAGCGGCGTGCCGTCCTTCTTGACGGGCATAACCGTGCAGGCGGTGAAATCAACACCGAGACCGATTATATCATCGGCACTCACTCCGCTCTTTTTTATTACGTCGGGAATTGTTGTTTTGAGCACATCGAGATAATCCTGCGGATCCTGAAGCGCCCAGTCTGCTCCGAGCTTTTTGCCGCTCGGGAGAGCCTCGTCCATAACGGAATGAGGATAGTCGAGAACCGATGTTGCAAGCTCCTCACCTGTCTTTACATCAACGAGCAGCGCCCTGCCCGAGAGAGTACCGAAATCAACGCCGATTGCATATTTTGCCATAATTAACCTCCGTTTTATGTTACGCCAAAAGTAAGGCGACAATATTTGAATAAACCTTGACGGGATCCTCAAGGAATCTTTCCTTGACCGCCAGAGCCTGATCGTAATCCGCAACAAAGAGCTTTACGCTCATTATCTCGTCGTCCGCATCAACAACGGAAATTGTTACGTTGCAGCCCTTTTCAACCCTGTCGATGCTGATTCTGTTTTCACGCTCACGTCTGAGCCTCGTCTGAAGCCGGACGGCGGCATTGAAAGCCTGTTCCCTCACCGTAAAGGGAATATCGTGCTCCAATGTCTCGGAATTTTTCTTGCCCTTATCGGTGATTATAAGGTCGTTATCCTTGATAATAACATTACCGTTATCTGCAAGCTCACTGAGCGCCTGACTCATTTCAAAGTAATTTGCAAGCTCCTCGCCGCAGATAACCTCGTCAAGCTGTTCTCTTGTAAGCGGAGTATCGAGACGGCTGAGAAGATAGCCTATAAGGATTTTGATCTCGTTTTTTGTCCTCAATCCGCCGAGCTCTATGCCCTCGCTGAAGGAATCGTTCTCCATCTGCGGAACCTCCTTATTCGATCGGAATTTCAACCGGCTGTCTGTGTCTGAAAATCAGCACGCTGTTAAAGCCGCAGTTCTTTGCAAGGAGCATACCCTGTTCAATACCCGCTCCCATATGCTCGACAAAATGCGAATCGGAACCGACGGTCACATACTTTCCGCCCAGCTCCTTAAAGCGGCGGACATAGCTTTCGTCCGGCAGGGTTCTTCCGATCGGCTGTCTGAGACCCGATGTATTAATTTCAAGCGGCTTGTCCTTTTCGATAAGCAATGTGAATATCTCGTCAATATCCTTTTGATATCTTGCCATATCGACGTCAATATGATGCTCGCCGACAATGTAGCGCAAGGGATATGTAAGGTGAGCGAACGTGTCGAATTTGCCCCACTCGGCAAGCATTTTCATCTCACGGAAATAGTCGTCAAGGAGCGGATAAACATTGTCCTTGTTATAATCCAGCTCGCAGAAGTCGGGAGTTTTCCTGAGATTATGTATCGAACCGATCACAATGTCGTAGTCCTTGGATGCGATAAGCGCCTCGCTCTCGGCAAGGTCGTATGTCGGCTCGCCCATCTCAACGCCCACGCAGACCTCGATTTTGTCCTTGTACTGCTCCTTGGCTCTCGAAATGTCAACAAAAGCCTCGTCGGCAGTCTTGTCGAAGTGATTCTGACGGAAAAGATCCATCTCGACGTGATCCGTGAACGCAACGATTTTTATTCCCTTTTCAATCGAGCTTTCGATCATCTCGTCAACGGAATAATGTCCGTCAAAGGAATGAATCGTGTGTGCGTGCATATCAACAATATTTTTAAAACTCATTTGTAACCATAACCTTTCAAATGAATACGATTAATATATATTGAACTTCTTCTGCATCCCTTGCAGAGGAGGTGGATTCGGCGGATTGCGCCGAAGACGGAGGGGTTAAATAAGATTTCATCAAACTTTTTACCAAACCCCTCAGACGGCTGCGCCGCCAGCTCTCCTAAAGGGGCGCCGAGGATAAGTTCCAAGCTGACTTTTTACAGCCTTCCCCTTGAGGGGAAGGTGGGCGGCGGATTGCGCCGCTCGGATGAGGTGGTGAATTTTTCAGTTCATTATTTAATGAAATCAAACTCGACATTTTCCACCTCATCAGCCGCTTACGCGCCAGCTTCCCCTCAAGGGGAAGCCTTGGTTAATGTCTGCTATCCTTACCTATTTCAGCCTCCCCTTGGATGATTCAAGGGGAGGTGGCTCGCAGAGTCGGTGGGGATAAAGATTAAAGTCTAACAAAACCTTACTCCCTCAGTCAGCTGCACTGACAGCTCCCCCGGAGGAGGAGCCCACGCTCAAAGCAAATTTTTTCCTGACTTTAAGAAAACCCCTCAGTCA
>DKDP01000044.1:11818-20777 GCA_002449395.1 Ruminococcaceae bacterium UBA6845
GACAAGCCGTGACAGCTCCCCTAAAGGGGCGCCTAGGATAAGTTTCAGCTGACTTTTTACAGCCTTCCCCTTGAGGGGAAGGCTTGGTTCGTTTCTGACTTTACTGCACTGATAAATTTTATCACACCATACTATAAACTGTCAACCGTAATTGCCCATTCTTTCACCAAATCGCCGACGCTTTTTGCGGCATTGGCAGGGCTTGTCGACGGCAGACGCACCGCTTCAAATCCCGTCACGGGAAAAATATACTTCTTGTAAAGCCTGTCTGCCGCTGCGCCGTTTGTGAATACCCTGCGGATTTTGCTGTTTTCTATTATATATCCGATGTCGTTCGGCACGGCATTTCTTATCGAGCTGTCGGACGATCCGCAGATATCGCAGGAGCTGATGACGTCCCAGAGCGCAATATGATTGCTTAAAAGCATATCTTTTTTCTCTTCGATTGTCTTTGGTACATCAACGCCGATCAATTCGGCAAGTACCGTCCAGAATCTGTTCCTCGGATGACCGTAAAAGAACTTTTCCTCACGGCTTTTTACCGACGGGAAGCTCCCGAGGATCAGTATCTCACTCTCCCCGTTCCACACCGGCTCAAAAGGATGTTCAACGTGTGTAATATTCATTTCTGCCTCCGTCCACGTAAAAATCGGCTTTTCACTGTTCGGAAAAGCCGATATGCAATTACCACAAATTATCTATTCTTACGATCTCTCTGTCGTCTCTTCCGCCGTTGAGCTGCGGGAAATAGGATGCGAATCTGTAACCCGGCATCTTATCAAATTCCAGCCTGATGAGCGGATAGTTAATGATCGGGTCGGGATTTTTCTCGGGCAGATCATATATAATAATCCTGTCGCCTTTCTTCTCAAATTTAATCGGAGTGCCGTCCATAAAAGATATCTTTTTCGGCTCATCCTGAAGTCCGGCAAGAATCATTTTGCCCTTGTAGGGTGCCCAGATCTTGTTCCACATATAGACCGTTGTTCCCTTTGATGTGCCTCTTCCGACGCCGTTGAGCTGATACTTATTGCCCTCGCCCTTGTTGAGAATACCGTAAACCGCCTCGCCGTTTACCTTGAGCCACTCGCCCACCTTGTGAAGCGGGTCGATAACCTCATAAGGAATTGAGCCGTCGGGCTTCGGACCGACATTGAGCAGAAGATTTCCGCCGTATTCACAGCATCTCTGAAGCATATTGACGATTCTCTGCGGTGTGTAGCTATAAGGAAGTGCCTGATCGGAATCGACATAGCCCCAGCTTATGCCGTTAAATGTCATACAAGCCTCCCAGTCACGCTCGGACGGGGTGATGTGCTCCTCGGGCGTGCCGAAATCCTCGGCAAGTCCGCTCCTGTCATTGATAATGATATCCGGTTGGAGACTTCTGAGATATTGATTGCGGTCGAGCGAATCCCAGCCCTCCCACGACTCCATCGGCAGAGGTACGTCATACCAAAGAATATCAATCTTGCCGTACTGAGTGAGAAGCTCGGTGTTTATATCCTTAAGGAACTTGGTATATCGCATTCTTGCCTCTGTATCATAGGCGCAGATTCCGCTGTCGGGGTGGTGCCATTCCATACAGGTTGAGTAGAAACCGATCTTGAGGTCAAACTCACGGCAGGCCTCAACAAACTCCCTAACAATATCACGGTGCGGACCGTAATTGACGGAATTGTACGGATTTGCCTTTGAATCCCAGAGGCTGAAGCCCTCGTGATGACGGGTTGTCATAACCATATATTTGCATCCCGCATCCTTTGCGAGCTTCGCCCACTCACGGCAGCAGCCCTCTTTCGGGCAGAAATTGTCTGCGAGAACTTCGTACTCCTCGGGCGGAATATTTTCGCACGCCATTGCCCACTCGTTTCTTCCGATTTGCGAAAAAAGTCCGTAGTGGATAAACATACCGAACCTCGCTTCACGCCACCACTTCATACGTTTGTCACGGGTTGCGGCGATCTGCTCTTCATATTGAGGCTTTGAAAGCATAATAAAACTCCTTCGTTTTTCTTTTAAATTCAGTTTAAAGTATTTCCCCCGCTTTGTCAATAATGAAGTTGTCGGTGAACGGCAACGCCGACTGCACTTCTTTCTTTTGATGAAAAAACAAGTATAGCGCCGCAAGGCTTTATTTGTGATTTAGCAGAGATTTGTTTTTAATATACCATATTTTTCAAGCAGCGTCGGTTTAACTGTCTATATTGACGATTTTCCTTAGAACAAATTGACAAAAAAAAAAAGAGTATAATTTTTGTGCAAAAGGGGGAATTTTGTAAATGAATTTAAAAACATTTCATAAAAATATTTCGTATAAAAAGATATTCGGTATCGTGGTTATAGTATCATTTATAATGTGGCTGATCGCCATAATTTTCGACCCGGAATCAATTCAAAGAGATCTGTTTTTCAGAAGAATGGAAGATTTCTGGGCCGACGCGACAAACACCACTGGATATGCACATAACCCGAATCCGTATTTGGATGACTCTACCGAGTTGCGCCACGTACAATATCCTCCTCTGGCATATGTGTTGTTCCGTTTCCTTGCCTATGCCGCCGGTAATGTTCCAGCCCCTTATCTCGATTATTTTCACAATCCCCTTTGGACATTTCTCTTCACTATTACTATTATTATCTCTCTGATAATAACATTCACATTAATAATCAAAAAATTCGGCGGATCTGTGACCACCGATAATGTTCTTGTCGGAGTAGCAGTCTGCGTCTCCTATCCGATGCTGTATACACTTGAGCGTGCAAATATAATTCTTTTAGTAATGATTGCTGTTATGATCTTTGTCTTTTACTACAACAGCGAATCAAAAGTAAAAAAAGAAATTGCCCTGCTTTCTTTGGCTTTTGCCGCAGGTTTGAAAATAACTCCTGCAATTTTCGGTCTTTTGTTAATATATAATAAAGATTGGAAAGCGGCAATACGAGCTGTAATTTATGGAATTTTATTTTTTGTCCTCCCTTTTTTCTATTTCGACGGTGGAATGGAAGTTGTAAATGGCTTCATAAACAATTTCGGATTAAATCTTCAATTAAAGCCCGGATTAAGCAGTCTCAGTATAAACGGAATCGCTAACTTCTATTATACAACAACCATCGGAGTTTTGACAAACATATACACTGAACCAAACCCTACTATCGATGTGATAGTTACATATCTTAAATACATATTGACAGCCTTTATTCTGATTTCAAACTTTTTCATAAAAGAAAATTGGAAGAAAATTTTGAACATTTCAATTGTTCTTGTTGTTATGCCGAATGTTTCTGCGCGTTACTGCCTTTTATATCTTGTTCCGTTTATGGTTATATTCCTTAAAGAAAGAAACGAAAGTAAAAAGAACATTTGGGATTATTTTATCCTATTAAGTTTCATCTTGATTTGTCTTGATTTCAGGTTCATAACAACAGCGCTTATAAACAGACCGGATTTAGGCTTGCTGATTTTGTTGTTCATGGCAACATTTTATTCTGTCAGCTCGATAATCAGCTTTGTCAAAAATAAAAAGTCAGTTCCGTGAATTTCCCGCCAATTTTCCTTGCCTCCCTTGCAGGGGAGGTGTTGAGCGGAGCGAAACGGAGGGGTTAAATAGGATTTCATCAAACTTTTTATAAAACCCCTCAGACGGCTGCGCCGCCAGCTCCCCTATATGGGCGCCGAGTTGCAACGTCTGCTGACTTCACGGCACGATGTGGGCATCATGCCCTACGAATTTGTTTTCTCATCAAACCTGATTGTAGGGTGCGATGACCACATCGCACCGTGAAAAATACACCTGCTTTCTTGCCTCCCCTACAAGGACACCGAGATTGTTTGCTTCCACTCCGAGAGATAAATATAACTTTTTAATAAATTGATTATATTATACCAAACTCCGAAAACAATTCAATGATTTCGTTCAAGAAATAAAGGTTGACACATACAATTTATTATGATATAATCGGCAGAGTTTGAGGGAGTAGATAGCTCAAAGCGAGTGGCAAGTCAACACACTGGCGCAATGCGTCTGGCTTGTCTTAAATAACGAGACTCAGACGTGGCTTTGCCGTGTCTGGGATTATTTCAGGCACGACGGTGTCTGATTTTTTTATTCTCGGAGGTAAAATATGGGGTTACTTGAATTATTCATTCTGGCAGTCGGACTTTCAATGGACGCCTTCGCCGTTTCGGTCTGCAAGGGTCTTTCAACGCAGAAGCTCAAGGCAAAGCACTACCTGATAATCGGTGCGTGGTTCGGCGGATTTCAGGCGCTTATGCCCACTATCGGCTATTTTCTCGGCTCAACATTCGAAAAATACATCACATCGGTTGACCATTGGGTGGCGTTCGTTCTGCTTGCCATAATCGGCGGAAATATGATCCGTGAGGGCTGCTCCAAGGAAGAGGAAAAAGCTAACGATTCGTTCTCTTTCAAGACAATGATCGTCCTTGCAATTGCAACGAGCATTGACGCCCTCGCAGTCGGTATCACATTTGCCCTGCTCCCCGACGTCAACATCGTTGCCGCTGTTTCGTTCATCGGCGTCACAACATTTGTAATTTCCGCAGTCGGACTCAAGGTCGGAAACATCTTCGGTCTTAAATATAAGAGCAAGGCGGAAATCGCCGGCGGCGTTATCCTTATCCTCATCGGCACAAAAATTCTGCTCGAGCATCTCGGCGTAATCAACTTCTGATTTAATTCAAAATATTGCAAATAATTGTTGACAAGTGAATGGTTCTTTGATATAATTCATCAAGTAAACAATATATTGCACGGGGGCGTAGCTCAGCTGGGAGAGCGCTTGAATGGCATTCAAGAGGTCAACGGTTCGATCCCGTCCGTCTCCACCAAGAAAATCGTTGATAAATAAGGCTTTGAGCTTTATGTCAACGGTTTTTCTTTTTGCCTAAAACCGCATTTCTAACACTTTTTCTAACACATATCAGTAATGCAAACATTCACCCATTGAAGCCGCAATATCTTTCTTACGCTTAACATCAAGATGAGCATAGATATTTGCGGTTGTTTTTATATCCGTATGACCCAGCCATTCTTGAATATCCTTGATATTAAAACCATTTGCGACAAGCAGACTTGCACAACTGTGTCTTAAATCGCGAACGAGTTTTCGTTTCTCTGTTTTCTTTTTTCAATTTGACAAGTTTTCCCTGTTATGTTATTATGAAATCAGCAAATAGCGATATGCTTTGAGAGGGAGGATATATAATGTCTAAACCGTTCGTAAGGGCTTTGATTGCAGCCTTTGTCACCGTGTTATTCGGCTTTATAGGGCTCTATGTTGACGACCTTTTAGGTACTAAGGACGCAGTTTTCAGCTCTGTTTTGGCAATCGCCGCTGCTGCCGCATTCATTGTTTACTACATCAACGAAGCGAAAGGGAAAGAAGATCAGGAAAAATAACCGCCGCTCCCCGAAATTGCTTTTGAACTGCTTCGGGGAGCGTTAAATTTAGGTCAAAATATGCAGAATGAGAAACATTTTATTGATTTTTGTTTCAGATTCAAGTATAATGCAATTACGGAAACCGATAAAGGGAGTTGTAAAACATATGGAAAAGAGAATTACTGCGCTTTTGCTTGCGGCTCTGATGATTTTTTCGTTTTCTGCCTGCGGTAAAAAGGATACGGATAATAAAACCTCACAGTCCGACGGCGTAACGACTGCGGCAAAGGTCAGCGATGTTAAAATCACTCCGTCCGAGGCGAAGCAGACAAGGCTCGTTGACTACAAAACGTCTGATTTTTCAATGAAAATCCCTGAGGGCTGGACTGTCACAACAGGCGGAAGCGGAATGTTCCACGCAATCCGTGTAACAGACCCGAAAAATCCGATTAACCAAATATTTTTCCTGCTCAAGGCTCAGCCGATTCTTCACAGCGAAACAGGCAGAAGCTACTATAATCAGTCATATCAGATGTACGGCGGAAATTACAATATGATGGCGGCGGCGCCCGTCCTTTCCCCTGCATCGACCGAGAATTTCTTTAAGATTTTCAATTCATACGCTGCATTTGCCAAGACCTATGAGGCAAGCTACTCGAGCTTTGATTTTCCGAGTTTCGGCTCATTCAAAGCCGTTGAGAGCTTTGCGAGTAACAGCAGTATGAAGTCGCAGGCGATCAGTCCCGCCCTGCTCCGTGCAACCTTTACCGACGGCAACGGCAAAAGCGGCGAGGGTCTTTTCACGGCAGACGTAATTGATTTCAGCGGTAACACGGCGAGCGGCTTCGGCATTGACGCAGGTTTCTATATGGTCTATAACATTGCGGCGATCACCTGCGAGAAAAACTCTCTTATTGAATGGAAAGACATTCTCTGCCAATCACTCAGCTCGATTGATTATACTCAGAGCTACGTGAGCAGTGCAATTCAGCAGAGCAACGAGAGCACGGCAAACGCAATGCAAATCAGGAATGAGCTCAGCAGTATTTCCGATGGAATTATGGACTCGTGGAAGAAACGAAACACAAGTCAGGACATAATCAGTCAGAAACAGAGTGACGCAACTCTCGGTCTCGAAAGAATTTATGACACCGAGAAGGATGAAATATATATGGCGAAAAACGGCTGGAGCGACAGCAATAAGGATGAACGTTTTCAGCTTGTCACGGACGACAGTATGTATCTCAAAGCGACCTCGGGCACAATTGAATAAATACGAGCCGCAGGTTACAAAAATCTCTGTAATTTGCGGCTTTTGTATTGCACTTAAAAATGCGATATGCTACAATTAAGGAAATCGTTTCGGAGGTCAAAAATGGATTACTTAAAATATGTTAACATAAAGCAGGGCACATTTTCCGTCATGCGTTTTTCAAACGGAAACACCCTGCCCCTCGTTCAGCTCCCGTTTGCAATGGCAGGCTATTCGGCTCAGACGGAATACCACGGCGGCTGGTTCTATCATCCGACACACCGCAGTCTTGAGGGTGTAAGGCTCACCCATCAGCCGAGCCCGTGGATCTCGGACTACGGCACATTCCTTTTCACTCCGCAGACGGGTGAAATCAGGGATTCGGTCGGCAGTGCGTGGTCAGGCTACCGTCCCGAGGATGCAGTGATGACGCCTGCGTATATGAAGCTGAGATTTCTGCGTTCAAGAACCGATTTTGAGCTTGCCCCTGCCGAGAGAAGCTGTAAAATAAGGCTCACCTATCCCGAGGGCAGAACTCCGTATTTCACGGTTTTCCCCGTTTTCGGCAACTATACTTTTGATTTTGACTTTGAAAACAACTGCCTGCTCTGCACAACGGACGGAGCACGAGGCTCTTTCCATAAGGACTTCAAGACCTATCTTGTCATCCGATTCAAGTCAAAGCTGGATCCCGAGAAGTCGTATAAAAAAGACGGCGAATTTATCCACGCCGCACTCTGTGACACATCGGTTGAAGCCGATATTGCATCGTCGTATATCAGCTTTGATCAGGCACTTGAAAATATGCGCCGTGACTGCGACAAAAAGAGCTTTGACGAGCTGCGTACCGACGGTGAAAACATCTGGAATGGATATCTTTCGAGAATTGAAATTGACCCCGTTGACGAAAAGCAGATGAAAACCTTTTATTCCTGTATGTACAGAACAGGACTTTTTCCGCACAAGGCATACGAGATTGACAGGGACGGCAACAAGCTCCACTATTGCCCGTTTGACGGCAGCACAAAAAGCGGCGTAAGATACACCGACAACGGCTTTTGGGACACATACAGAACTGAATTTCCGCTTTTTGCAATGATTGCAAAGGAAGAATACGCCGAGATGCTCGAGGGCTTCATCGTTGACTACAAGGAGGGCGGCTGGCTGCCGAGATGGCCGTCAATCGGCGAGAGAGGCTGTATGCCCTCTACTCTGCTTGATGCGATTATTGCGGACGCCGCAGTCAAGGGCATTATCGGCGGCGAACTGCTTGAAACGGCTTTTCGAGGTATGATCCATCACGCAAACTGCGATTCGCACCATCCCGATCTCGGCAGAACGGGTGCGGAGGCGTATGTCAAATACGGCTACGTGCCGACAGATATTATCGAAAACAACTGCGTCAACCTCACACTTGACGCCGCATACGGCGACTATTGCATAGCGCAGGTTGCAAGGGTTCTCGGCAAGGACGATATTGCCGATGAGTATATGAGACGTTCAAAAAATTACAAAAATCTCTTCGACCCCGAAACGGGCTTTATGAGAGCGAAAAAGACCGACGGAACGTTCAAAGAGCCGTTTGACTGCTTTGACTGGGCTGACGAATACACCGAGGGCAGTGCATGGCAGTCGTCATTCTCCGTTCCGCACGATATTGACGGACTTGTCGAGCTTTACGGCGGCAAGGATAAGCTGATTGCAAAGCTTGACGAGCTTTTCGCAACCCCGCCTATTTATTGCACAAGCGGCTACGGCTCGGAGATTCACGAAATGGCAGAGATGGCGGCGGTCGATTTCGGTCAGTGTGCAATTTCCAATCAGCCGAGCTTTCATCTGCCCTTTATGTTTGCCGCACTCGGCGATAAAGAAAAGAGCGAATATTGGGTCAAAAAGCTCTGTGAAGAAGCGTTCAGCTACACGGACGACGGTTTCCCCGGCGATGAGGACAACGGAGCGACAGCGGCTTGGTATGTGCTTTCCACGCTCGGCATTTATGACATCTGCCCCGGCAAGAACGAATACATAAGGATTAATAAGCTCTGCAAGAGCGCAAAAATTCTCGGCAAAGAGATATAAAAGTTGCTTTTCGGGGGTCGGTTTTCCGATCCCTGATTTTTTGTTTATTTGGATTTTCCTTACCTCACTTGCAGGGGAGGTAAAAAAGGCTTCATCAAACTTTTTATAAAACCCCTCAGACGGCTTTGCCGCCAGCTCCCCTAAAGGGGCGCCTATTTAAAATTTCTGCTGACCTTCCTTGCCTCACTTGCAGGGGAGGTGGATTCGGCGGTTTGCGCCGAAG
>DKDP01000044.1:20834-33717 GCA_002449395.1 Ruminococcaceae bacterium UBA6845
CTTACTCCCTCAGTCGCTTACGCGCCAGCTCCCCCGGAGGAGGAGTCCACGCTTAAAGTGAATCTTTTCTGAATTTATGAAAACCCCTCAGTCACGGACAAGCCGTGACAGCTCCCCTAAAGGGGCGCCAAGTAGGATGCTCTGACCTTTCTCCCCTTGCCGCAAGCGAAGCGCAGTGAAAATCCGATTATCCGCTAAAAAAATTATATAAGTTATTGAAATAAAAAAATATAAATGATATAATAAATTGGTTTTAGTCCTTGTGACAAGCAATAACCGGCAAAATGGAAAATAAGGAGCTGAAAAAATGGCAGAAAATGAGAAAAAGACCGTACCCTCAGTCGAGGGCATGGAAGCTCATATTGACACATGGCGAGGCCTTATTAAGAACAAGCAGAGAGGTATCTTTGCTTTCGACGAGCTTGTTGAAATCAAGCTCAAGGCTCTCAAGAAAAGAATATACACGGACTTTGAGAACACCGCTCCCTGGAAGATGCGTGAGTGCATCTACAAGGACATCGGCGACTACGAGTATCTCTACGACGGCTGGAAGGATCTCGACGTCGGCGGCTACTGGGGCGGCAACGGTCTGAGCTCGTTCTTCAAGAACAAGATCACTATCCCCGAGCGTTTCGACGGCAAGAAGGTCACTCTTTACGTCTATTTCGGCGGCGACTCCCTCGTTTCGGTAAACGGCGTACCCTTCCAGGGTCTTGACCCGTTCCGCAACGCAGTTGTTCTTACCGATTGCGCTAAGGCGGGCGATACATATGATATCGACATCGAATCCTACTTCGTTTGGCACTCAAACGAGAGTTCCCTCAAGAAGCTCGAATGCTCATTCATCGCAACAACCGATGATGAAATCAACGAGATTTACTGGGATTTGAAAGCAGTTTACAACGCTCTCTTTATGCCGGGTATGGGCAACGACTATGCTACCCTTATCCGTGAATCGCTCAAAGAGGCTTTCCAGTATGTTGACTTTGACGAGCCTGATTTTGACGTATTCAAGGCAAAGCTGAGAATGTGCAAAAAGGTTCTCTATGACAGAGTTTACAACAACCCGAACTACAAGTGTATGGGCAAGCTCGACCTTATCGGTAACTCCCACCTCGATATGGTTTATATGTGGGCTTACAAGGAGTTCGTCCGCAAGGTCGGCCGTACTCACGCAACAATGCTTCGCCTTATGGAGCAGTATCCCGACTTCATCTTCTCTCAGAGCCAGGCAGGTATGTATGAGGAAATGAGAGTTCATTATCCGAACATCTTTGAGCAGGTTCAGAAGAGAGTTAAAGAGGGTCGCTGGGAGTACATCGGCGGTATGTGGGTTGAACCCGACTGTAACATCATCTCGGGCGAGAGCTTTGTCCGTCAGTTCCTCCACGGCGTTCGCTATGCCGAAAAGTGGTTCGGCGTAACGCCCAAGACCTGCTGGCTTCCCGACGTTTTCGGCAACAGCTATTGTATGCCGCAGATTATGAAGAAAGCCGGAATGAAGTATTTCGTTACCCATAAGATGGGTATCTGGAACGATACAAACCCGTGGCTCTATAACTCATTCTGGTGGGAGGGTCCCGACGGATCTAAGGTATTCGCAGCAGTTCCGCCGACCCATTTCATCGGTTCAATGGAGCCCGATTCACTCAAGACAAACTGGGTCAAGTATTCCGATAAGGACACCATCGGCGAGTCAATGTACTGCTACGGCTGGGGCGACGGCGGCGGCGGAGTCGACAACGAGATGCTTGAATATGTCAAGAGATATAAGAACTTCCCGGGTCTCCCCGAGACAAAGGCTTGCAAGATCGAGGAATCCCTCGAGAATATGCGTCAGAAAGCTATCGCCGCAGGCGACAAGATCGTTACATGGAAGGACGAGCTTTACCTTGAGGAGCATCGCGGCGTTCACACCACAAAGGCTGCTCTTAAAAAGGCAAACCGTTACTGCGAGAACCTCTTCAGAGAGGCTGAGATGTACGCAGTTATCGCAGAGAGCTACGGCTACGAGTACCCGACAGAGGAGCTTGCTCTCGCATGGAGAAAGATTCTCACCAACCAGTTCCACGATTCACTTCCCGGAACCCACA
Source organism: Ruminococcaceae bacterium UBA6845 (assembly GCA_002449395.1). Lineage (GTDB taxonomy): Bacteria > Bacillota > Clostridia > Oscillospirales > Acutalibacteraceae > CAG-488. Next base: position 22,928 of record DKDP01000044.1, read on the forward strand.
TCACAGAGGTATTCGGCAAGCTGATGAGTATCTACGATGAGGTTATCGAAACAGGTGAAAGAGTTCGCAATGAGGCTCTTGCCGTTATCGCAGAGCACATCGGCTACGATAAGAACCTCGGCAAGCCGTTTGCACTCTTCAACTCCCTTGCAAATGCCGCTACAACTAAGGTTGAGCTTGATTATCAGGACGTTGACATCTTCGACGAGAACGGCAATAAGGTCGCAACTCAAGTCTACACAAAGCCGAACGGAGACAAGAAGCTCGTATTCGTTGCCAAGGATATTCCTGCTGTCGGCTACAAGGTTTATTATAAGATGCCCGCCGCAAAGGCTCCCGCATATGACGAGAGCAACGGCAAGGAAATTGAGAACGACAGCTTCAAGCTCGTTCTTGACGACAACGCAACCCTTATTTCGATCTATGACAAGAAAAATCACCGTGAGGTAATCTCAAAGGGCGGCAAGGGCAACGATTTCAGACTCTTTGAGGATATGCCCGGCGGATATGACGCATGGGACATCGTTGCAACATATGTTGACCGTGAATTTGAGCTCAAGGACGGTATTGTTAAGGATATCGTCAAGGGCGACGTTTACACAATGATCTCAATCGAGAAGGACGTTCTCAAGTCAAAGATCGAGCAGAATATCATCATCTACAACGATCTTGACAGAATCGACTTTGATACTCACATCAGCTGGCACGAGGATCAGAAGCTCCTCAAGGTATTCTTTGACGTTGATCTTCAGACGAAGAACTACACAAGAGATATCGCCTATGCAACAATGGAATGCTGCTCATACAGATACAATCCGTATGACAAGGCAAAGTTTGAGGTCAATGCTCACAACTGGATTGATATGTCCGACGAGGACTACGGCGTATCACTCCTCAACGACTGCAAGTACGGTCACGAGGTCAATGAGCATAAGATGATCCTTACCCTCCTCAAGGCTCCGATCAAGCCCGATCCGAAGTCGGACAGAGGCGATCACTACTTCACATATTCTCTTTACCCGCACGCCGAGACATGGAAGAAAGCAAAGACCCTTGAAAGAGGACTTGAAATCAACCATCCTCTCGTCCCCGTTGACGTCAAGTCTGAGGGCGAAATGGGCGCAGACAAGTCATTCATCACTCTCACAAGTGACAGTATGACACTTGAGGCTGTCAAGAAGTGCGAGGAAGAGGACGCATACATCATCCGTATGGTTGAGAAAAAGGGCAGAAGCGTTGACGCAAGCGTTAAGTTCTTCGCTCCCCTCACCTACGCCGCAGAGTGCGACCTCATTGAGCGAAACGATGTTCCCGTCCCGTTTGACGGCGACACAATCAGCTTCCACGCAACACCGTTTGAGATCAAGAACTACAAGGTAAAGATCAAATAAAACGATTTTGAAAGGGCTGTTGCAGTAAAATGCAGCAGCCCTGTTTTTATAGCTATGAGTTTTGAAAAAGATTTAAAGAGGCAAATTGAAAGATACATTCTTTCTCCTGAAAACATAATCGACGAGACAATCAAGACGAACTGCAAGGATGTCGAGCTTCTCACAGAAAAGCAGATGGCGGATATCTGCGCAATACGCCGCAATAACCTTTCCTCTGCGAACAAGTTTAAATATTCGCTCGACGACCTCGATCTGATCATCGAAACAATCGACAGCAACCCTCATTCCGGCTTTGCCAAGCTCCGAGATGCAGTAAGACAGATTGAAATAATACTTGAATGAACAGGTTCATTTCTACACATAAATACACCAAGTAAAAGCTATCGCACTTATTTCTAAATGCGATAGCTTTTGTTTATATTCTCTGTGAAATTGTCTGTAATTCTACGCCTGCGAGGTCAATGTGTTCCGCATCGACCGATGTGACCGTGTTATCGAAGTTAACGTCAGCCGCCGCAATCTGCGCCGCAGTAACATTGTCCGACGTGAGCATTCCGCCGGCAATCGCCCTTGTTATTACCGAATCGGTTCCGTCAATCCTGCCGTCGCCGTTGACATCGCCGTGGATTACAACCGTCAGGGAATCCATAACGTTGCCCGACGCATCAATAAGCCTTACCGTACAGCCCGTTGTCACACTGCTTGTGTTTCTGAGCATAGTGTTCTTTGCGTCATATACCCTGAGGTAAACGACATTGTTTTCAAAGAGCTGAACAACCTTGCTGACGGTCAGATTTGTGAAATCAAAGCCCGAAATCAACGCCTTTGACCTGTCAATCGTCAGCCCCGACGTACTCTTTGCAACCAGCTTGCTGATGCCCAGCTTGCCGGTATAAAGGATGTTGTAGCCGTCAACATATGTGTCAAAATACATATAGTGATTTATAACGTCACTGCCCGAAACAACTACATTTCCGACCGTGTATTTTGCGCAGTCAAGTGTCATAACCGAACGTGTAAAGCCCGTCGTGTCGGGAACCTGGCTTGTGCTTGTGATAAAGATATCCGATGAAGCGGTGTCAATATAAATAATGTTTGTCGCAAGATAAACAGCCTCACCGTTCTTTATCATTATATCGGTCTTTGAGGAGCCTGCCTCAACGGGATCTGCCGAACCGATAACATTTCCATCCTCATCATAGAGCTTTTCAACATACATATAATTGTACGTCTGAAGTACCCTTGTGACCCTGCCGAGAGCATAAACGGAATCGCCCTTTGTCGCCGACGTATTGCCTGCGATCACACCTCCGTAGGTGAAGAGCTTACCGCTCGCTCTTACGTAAACTCCGCCGTAGTTACAGTCATTGTTTCTGATTGTTCCGCCGTACATATACATATTGCCCGAAACGGTAACCGCACCCGTTGTGGTGTTCTTACAGTTCTGAACAACCGATTTTTCGTGCATATAAAGGCTTCCGCCCGACTGAACATTGATCGCCGCCGCTCCGACAACTCCTGTCAGCTCCTTGCCGCCGTCGATAATCATCAGTCCGCTTGAATCGCTTCCCGCCGCATAATCGGTCTGAGACTGCTGAACATTGTCAGCAACCGATGTGCCGATTCTGAGAACCGATCCCTTGGTGATATCAAACATAACTCCGTAGAACGAGCCTGTGCGGATCGCCTTGTACGAGGTATCGTCACAAAGCAGAGTGACGTCGCCGTTGACCGTAACGGTAGACGTTATCGAGGCGTTCGCAACGAGAGTGATTATCGCCGTCTCGCCTGCCGAAACGGAAGCGAAAGCGTCCTTAAGATCCGTAAATTCAACGGAGAAAGCACCCGCCTTACTTACCCTTGCAACCGTGGTTGTCTCCATACTTGTTATGGTTCCGTTTGCAAGTGTGTACCAGTTGGAATTGGAAATTCCGAACTTCATATAGTTTGTGCTCATCGCACTGCCGCCGAGCACCTTAGTCTTTTCCGCATATGTCTGCGGGGTTATTGTCGCAACATAGCCCGAGCAGGTCAGCTTGTCCGTTACGTCAACCGTCTTTCCGCTAACGAGATAAACATCGTTTGAAGAATCAATCTGAGCCGCCGCAGATAATGCAAGCGTTGAGCCGTTATATATTGCCGCACCGAGGGATTTGTCGGACTTGTTATCAACAATGTTGCCGCCCGAAATTCTGACCTCTGCGCCCGATTCAATCTGGATTGCGCCGCCCGAGGAATAGGCTCTGTTTTCGCTGAACGTTCCGCCGTTTATCTCAACGGTCGAATAATTCATTGCGCAAACCGCACCGCCGTAGGTTGACTGGTTCGCCGTCAATTCAGCCTTACCGCCGATAACCGTTGAGGCATATACGCCGTAGGAAGCGATTGCGCCGCCCTTGAGCTTTGCAATATTTCCGCTGAATACGCCGCCCGTGATTACGGCCTGTCCGCCGTTATTGTAAAGAACCGAGCCCTGAGTTGCCTCATTCGACTTGAATGTGCCGCCGCCGATATTGACGGTTCCCTCAAGGTTGTATATTACGCCGCCGACAGATTTTCCGATGTTGCTGTTGAAAGCGCCGCCGACAATTTCAACCGTACCCTGATTGCTGATCACTGCGCCCATAACCGTTGCCGCAGTCTGTTCCGCAGTCGTGAAATCATAAAATTCCACTCCGGGCTCAACCGTGAGGACTGCATCCTTTGCAACCTTTATTGCCGAATCCGTTGCGGCGACCTTGTTGCCGTTGATAAAGAAATCCGCCGAGGAATCATCGCCGTATGTCTTTGAGCCGAGTGTGAGCTTGCCTGTTACGTTGAACATCGGTCCCGTCAGAGATTCCGATCTTGTGAGAGTTGCTCCGTCCTCAGAGAAAATTCCGAGCTCTGTCGTGATATTAATTGTTGAATCAACGGTTGTGTCACGGATTACATAAATCGTCGGAAGAACCGTCGATTCCGTCTGTGCCGCATAATCTATCGCCGCAGGGAGAGTTTCATAATATGTATCCGTTCTTCCGTCGATCTGCACTCTCGCAACGTATTTGTCCTGAACTCTCTTGACGCTTATCAGCGAACCGTTCTTTATCGACTTCACGGAGGACATATTATACATTGAGGTGAGCTGTGGGAAATAATAGAAATATGTGTCGTCGGCTGTCGATCTCCAGTCCGAGGAAGAAAAGCCGAGATTTGAAACGGAGGCAGAGCCTGTCATCTGAGCCGGGGTCCTTTCCGTTGCTCCCGTTGTGAGCATATTGTTCTTATATGTTCCGTCAAAGAAGCAGTTTGAAACATTTGCTCCGACCGTGTTGCCGAAAGCAACACCGACAAGATTTGATCCGCTGATCTTGCTTGAAACATAGCAGTTTTTGACCGTGCCGTTGTTGTTATATCCGACAAGTCCGCCGACGGTAACATTGCCGATCACCTGAGGCGCTGTGTTATAGCTGTTTGTCACCGTGCCGCTCGCACTGTAACCGACAACACCGCCTGTAAATCTCGCAAGAGGAGCATTGATTGTCGCATAGTTAAAGCACTTGTTTACCGTTGCCTTATTGCTGAATCCGACAACGCCGCCGACATTTGAAAGAAATGCCTTGTCGTCGGAATAGTTGGTTCCGACAATGCTTCCGAGCATACAGCTCGTCGAGACGCTTGCCGCCGAACCGCCGAGGTTGCCGACAATTCCGCCGACCGCCTTGTCGCCGCTGACTTCACTGTCGCAGCTGCTGTTGATAACGGATCCGCTCTTGACATAGCCCGCTATACCGCCGACATTTTCAATTCCCGAAATCTTACCGTCAAGAACAACCGTATTTGTGACCGTACCGGTGTTGATGTATCCGAAGAGACCGACGTTAACTCCGTTATCGCCCGATGCCGATGTCGTATAAAGTCCGGCAATATTATATCCGCCGCCGTTAAAGGTTCCGTTATAGCCGTGATCCTCGTCGATTCCGATCGGGGTCCATTCGATTATTCCGAAGCTGTCGTCGTTGACGTTGATGTTCATCAGAAGATCGTCCGTAACAGTTGCATTTGCATTCGGATTAGCCTCAATTCCGTTAAGCGAGCCGTTTACGAGAGCCGCAAACCACGCAAGCTCCGACGGCTTTGAGATAAGATATGTACCGCTTGACGTCTGCTGAGGAACCGAACGGTCGCCTGCCCAGACATCGAGCGAAAGCATCCACGCAAGCACGGGATAGCCGTTGTTTATGTCCGTATAATCGAAGCAGAAGTAAACCTTTTTGCCGTTAAGCTCCTTGACAAACGAGGTTGTCTGCATATCCGCAAGGGTTCTGCCGACGCCTGTAACGCCGTCAACGCCCGATGTCTCATAGCTGTAAAAAATACTTTCAAATTCACTTCCGTATACCGATCCGACCGCACCGCCGACATCGCTTCCGCCGCTTTTAATCGGAGCGATCGAGTATGCGTCGCATATTGTCGAGAAAAGTGCATAGCCGACAAGACCGCCGACTGCGTCGTCCGCCGTAACCGAGCCGAGGAAGAAACAGCCCTCAAGGAACGCCGCAGATGAGGTTCCGATAATTCCGCCTGCGTTCATCTTGCCGGTCACAGCCATATCGCTGTAATCCTTTACGATAACCGAGCTACCGTTTGCATATCCCGTTACGCCGCCGACACGCTGATTACCGCTGACCGAGCCCGTCGAATGGCACTGGTTGACAACCGTGTAGTAATATGACCATCCGACGATTCCGCCGACACTGTTGCCTGTTCCGACAACCGTACCCGAGAATGAGCAGTCGGAAATTCCGAGGTTCTCGGCATAGCCGACGATTCCGCCGACGCTGTATCCGCCCTTTACGGTTGCATTTTTAATATTGAGATTTTTGATGCTTGTAACAGAGTGCTGAAGAACAAATTCTGAATTGATAGTCTCGGGCTCGTCCGCAGGAGCCTCATACGGAATGGCAACACTGCCGAAAAAGCCTACGCAATCGGCTGTCGAGTCAATATATACTCCGCTTACCGTATGGCCGTCGCCGTCGAATGTGCCCTTGAACGGAGTCGCCTCCGAACCGATCGGGGTCCATTTATTCTCGGTTGAGCCGTCGGCATTGAGCTGAATGTCAGCCGTGAGCTTGCCCTTGATAGACTGAGTTCCGTTATTTACCGCATCGGCAAACCAGCGAAGCTCGTCCGCCGTACCGATCTGATACACTCCGCCCACGAGCGTCGGCACCGTTCCCACCGCCAAAGCGGTAAGCCCCGGGAATACCGAAGCCGTGATAATCAACAGCGTGACAACCACGGAAATAATCCTTTTCTTCATAATCAACACTCCTAAATATACAAAATGCAATTATTGACTATACCAATACATATAATATTATAAATTATTTCACGTCAAAGTGCAAGGCACTTGTGTTGGTGTTAATAAACAATATTGCACCCGCTTTTTTGTTGAAAATGCACTTTCAAAATATCGGTACAAAGCCGGCAGGCGGAATTGACACTATCAAAGCCGAGATAAACATAAAAAGACCGCCCTCGTGTGAGAACGGTCAGATTATTATTTTAAATTAGTTGTTGTCGCCCTTTTTCTTGATGATGTCGTTAAGGATTACATAGAAGTCCTCATCATCGACACCGTTCTTTGCCTGCGGCTTTGAGCTGTTGACAACGGGAGGCTCGATCGGAGCATTTGCCGATGCGGCTGCTGTTGAGCGGATCGGTGCGCCTGCGTTTGATGTTGCCTTAAAGGTCGGGATTGAGCCGAAATCCTCTGACGGCTTTGCATCAAAGCCTGTTGCGATAACAGTAATGATGATCTCGTCCTCGAGCTTGGAATCGAATGCAACACCCCATGTGATGTTTGCGTCCGGATGTGCCTTCTCGGTGATGGACTCGCAAGCGTTCTCAATCTCCTCAAGACCGATATCCGGCGAAGAGGTGATGCTGATGATAACGCCCTTTGCACCTGCGATAGATGTCTCGAGAAGCGGGCTTGATGTAGCCATATCCGCTGCCTGAAGGCTCTTGTCCTTGCCCTTTGCTGTGCCGACGCCCATATGAGCATAGCCTGCGTCTCTCATTACGCTGCAAACATCGGCGAAGTCAAGGTTAACAAAACCGGGAACCTTGATGAGCTCGGAGATGCTCTTAACACCCTGTGAAAGAACCTCATCCGCTACGAGGAATGCCTCGGAGAGAGTCTTGCAGCGGTCGCTGAGGAGCTTAAGTCTGTCATTCGGGATAACGATGAGGCTGTCAACGTTCTCGGAAAGACGTGCGATACCCTGCTCTGCGAGTGTGCTTCTCTTCTTACCCTCAAACTTGAAGGGCTTTGTAACAACACCGACTGTGAGAACGCCCATTTCCTTAGCGATCTCAGCGATTACGGGAGCCGCACCTGTACCTGTGCCGCCGCCCATACCTGCGGTGATAAATACCATATCTGTTCCCTTGAGGATTGAAGAGATCTCTTCTCTGCTCTCCTCAGCCGCCTTTTCGCCGACCTCGGGACGTCCGCCGGCGCCCTGTCCCCTTGTGGACTTCTCGCCGATCTGGATTCTGTGAGTTGCCTGTGAATTAACAAGAACCTGCTTGTCCGTGTTTACTACGATAAACTCAGCACCCTGCATACCCTGAGCGATCATTGTGTTGACTGCGTTTCCGCCGCCGCCGCCGACGCCTATAACCTTGATCTGAACGGTGCTCTCGAAATCGTTATCAATTTCAAATGCCATTTTTTATAACCTCCGTTTTATAAGTCATATTATACTCCGAGTTTTAAACAATAGTTATGATATCATACTTTTTGATCAATTTCAAGATAAATATCACGAAAAGAGATAATTTTTTTGATTTTTTTAATTATTCATCCTCGGAAATATCGTCAATTGTCGTTTCCTCTTCCTCAGGCTCGGTTTCCTCCTCGGATTGTGTGTCCTCGGGTTCTGTTTCCGACTCTGTTACCGCCGTCGTTTCGGGAACGGTTGTAACCTCCTTTTTCGGAGCGGCAGTCGTTTTCTCGAGCGTTTCAAGCGGCTCGACATAAACCTTTTTTGCTATTGAAAGATTGATTTCTCCGATCTGCTTCGGATCGGTTTCATCTTCCTGAGCAATGACCTTTTTCGCCTCTTTCAGCTTATAGGCAAGGTCGGCGCTGTCGCCCATATAAAGGCGGTATCTGTTCTGATATTCAAGATAAATATTCTTCGGATCGGAAATATCAATTCCCGTTATTCCCTTTATCCCCGCCTCGTCGATTGCACTGCGGATATCGTCGTAAAGTGCCTTTTCGGAGTCGTCGGCGAATCCTACGATCTCTCCCGGCTTTGCATTGAGGCTGTTTTTTACGGTCAGAAGAGTAAGTCCGCTGTTCTGCGGCTTTTTACCGAGAATTTCAAGAACCTTGCCGTCCGAATCCGCAATTGCATAGCCGTTTGCCGTCCTGAAAAGCATTGCCGCCGTATCATCCTTGACGGTAAATGTTACCTTACCGCCGAGAGTTTTTTTAATTTCAAGGGTGCGGACGTAAGGGAGCTTCTGCTGTACTCTTTCACGGACTCTGTTCCAATCCGCCAGCACCATATTGTCGCCGACCTCGACGCCTGCCATATCAATTATCTGCTCGGCTTTGTAATGCTTTCCCGCCGCCGCAACCTTTATCTCGGTTATATTGAAAAGCACCGTTACGGACAGAACGGCAAACACTGCCGCAGCGGCAATAACCGCAATAATCCCCGTGAGAATCCTGCGGTTGCGCTTTACCTTTTTCAGTTTTCTTTCATAGCGTTCTCTGGTCTCGGGGCTCATCTCCGCGACCTGTCTTGCCGTCAGCTTTTTCATTTTTCAGTCAATCCTTTTTATTCTTGCTCCGATATAATTAAGACTTTTTTCAAGGGACTCATATCCCCTGTCAATAAAATGTATGTTTTCAACCGTTGTCGTTCCCTCGGCGCAGAGACCTGCAACCGTAAGCGCCGCACCCGCTCTGAGGTCGTGTGCGCAGACTGTTGCGCCCTGCAATCTTCGGATTCCGTTGACAACGGCTATTTTATCGTGAACGCTTACGGCGGCTCCCATACGGTTCAGCTCGCCCGCAAGCCGAAAACGGTTTTCAAAGATGTTTTCGCAGATAACGGTTGTTCCGTCCGCAACGCTCGCCATAGTCATAATCAGCGACTGACAATCCGTCGGAAAACCGGGATAAGGCATTGTCCTCACCGTACCCATCGGTTTCAGCCGTCCCTGTGATATGATTCTCAGCCTGTTCTGCGATGATGTGATTTTGCATCCGCTCATTTCAAAGCACTGCATAACCGACGCAAGGTGCGACGGCACAATGTCGTCGAGCAAAATATCCGAGCCTGTCACCGCCGCCGCTGCCATATAAGTGCAGGCGGCAATCCTGTCGGGCATAACGGTATATTGGCTTGAGTGAAATCTCTCCACTCCCTCAATATAAACCGTGCTCTCCCCCGCTCCGCTTATTCTTGCACCGCAGGAATTGAGGAATCTTGCAAGATCAACCACTTCGGGCTCTCTTGCCGCATTTATTATAGTAGTAGTACCCGTACATCTAAGTGACGCAAGGATTATATTCTCCGTTGCGCCGACACTCGGGAATGAAAGCGTTATTTTTGCTCCCTTTGTTTTTGCGCATTTACAGCTTATATGTCCGTATTCCTCGGAAAGAACGACGCCGAGCTTCTCCATTGCAAAAAGATGAAGATCAATCGGTCTCATTCCTATATCACAGCCGCCCGGAGCACACAAACGTGCCTCTCCCGTGCGTGAAATCAATGCGCCGAGGAAAATAATCGACGAGCGCATCTCCCTCATCAGATCATCGGGAATATCGGTAAGCGCCATTCGGCTTGAATCAACCGAAACGGAGCCGCCGCTCCTGTGCACCTCACAGCCGAGAGCCTTTAAAATACCGAGCGTTGAGTCAATATCGGTCAGCGACGGGCAGTTATGTATAACGCACGGTCTGCCGACCGCCACCGTTGCGGCAAGAATCGGGAGTGCGCTGTTCTTTGCGCCCTGAACACGCAGTCTGCCGCCAAGTTTTCTTCCGCCCTCAATAACAAAGCGTCCCATATACCGCACCCTTTCGGAAATTATCAATCTGTTCTCAGTTTATGATACTTTCCGAAAAGTGTTAATCGCAGGGCGGAGTGCGGCGAATTAATAGGTTCTTGCGGACTTGCGGCACGATGTAGAATTTGCGCTTTGTTTATCTTTATCCCCACCACCGCAAGCGGTCCCCCTCCCCTTGATCTCAAATCAAGGGGAGGCTTGGTTGGTTTCTACCAATTTTTCTTGCCTCCCTTGCAGGGGAGGTGTTGAGCGGAGCGAAACGGAGGGGTTAAAGTAAATTTCATCAAACTTTTTGCAAAACCCCTCAGACGGCTT
>DKDP01000055.1 GCA_002449395.1 Ruminococcaceae bacterium UBA6845
TCGGTGGGGATAAAGATTAAGGCTTGATAAAGCCTTACTCCCTCAGTCAGCTGCGCTGACAGCTCCCCCAACGGAGGAGCCCACGCTCAATTCAAGATTTATTAGACTTTTACAAAACCCCTCAGTCACGCCTTACCTATACTTATCCGCAATTTCCATTATTTTTTTCAGTCGGTGGTTAACTCCCGAGCGTGAGATCGGCACCCTGAGGGTCTCCCCGAGCTGTTTGAGCGACATATCGGGGTTTTCCCTGCGTAAAATCGCAACCTCTTTCAGCTCGTCCGAGAGGGAATCAAGCCCCTGCTTTCTCTCTATTATTTCAATTGCCTCGACCTGCGCGAGCCCTGCCTCAATCGAGCGGCTCATATTTGCCGATTCAAAATTCATCTGCCTGTTTATTTTGTTCCTTACGTTCTTCTGTATCTTTATACCCATCAGCTCAAGGCTCGAATTGACCGCCCCCATAAGAGTCAGCATATCCTCGATGCTTTCGCTGTCCTTGAGGTAAATGACGTGGGAATACTTCCTGACGATGTGCTTCGCCTTAAAGCCGTAATCCGTCAGTATTTTCAAAAGATCCATACTGAGGTTGTGATACGGAACGACAAATTCCATATGGTAGCCCTTGTCCGGATTTGCCACCGAACCGCAGGAAAGGAAAACTCCGCGCAGGAATGCACCGTAGCAGTCGTCGTCCTCCAGCACTCCCCTGTTTATTCTCAGCGAAACGGAATCGACGGAATGATCGAAATATTCAATCGCTTTCCGTCTGTCCTCAGCCGACGGAACACGAAGTCTGTACTTGCCGCTTTTAAGCTGACCGACAGCCGTTCCGACATCAACGGTTTCCATAATCGTCTGCTCGAACGTTTCCATAACATCCTTATAATCCGTCGAGCAAATTATCGACCTTGCGGTAAAGCTCTTGCCGTAGAGCAAAAAGCCGTACACAAAGGATCGCTTGCAGTAATACGACTGAAAGTCAAGCTGTGCTAATTCACTTTTCACTTGTGCGGTGAATGACATAGGTTTACGCTCCCGTTATTTTTCGATATCTCTGTGCTTGACATTTACGCTGTAACCGAGCTTCAAAAGATTTTCCCGTATCTTCTCGGCAAAGCAAACCGAACGGTGTCTGCCGCCCGTACAGCCGATAGCGATTACAAGCTGGCTTTTTCCCTCCTCAATATAGAGGGGCACCATATAATCAATCAAATCATTCAGCTTGTTGAGTACATTTACCGAATGTTCCGAGTCCATAACATAGTCGCTTACGTCCTTTTCAAGACCCGTTCTGTACTTCATCGACGGGACATAGAACGGATTCGGCAGACAGCGCACGTCAAAGACAAGATCGGCGTCGCTCGGGATTCCGTATTTGAATCCGAACGACATACAACGAATGCTCAGTGCATTATTCGGATTCTCAAGGAAAAGCTCGTTAACTCTCTGCTTGCACTCTGCAACGCTCGACTTTGAGGTGTCGATGATGTAATCCGCCCTCATTCTGATATTGAGGAGCTTCTCACGCTCCATCACAATTGCGGCATGAAGAGATCCGTCGCACTTCTCAAGCAGCGGGTGCTTTCTCCTCGTCTCCTTATATCTTCTGACAAGAACCTCGTCCGACGCATCGACAAAGAGAATCTTGTAGTTATAGTTCTGCTCTTCAAGCATTTTAAGCACATTTGAAAATTCATTGAACATCTTTTCGCCTACACGGATATCCGTAACCGTGGCAATCTTCTGCGTATTATCCGTCTTGTTGACAAACTGAGCAATGGTCGGAATAATTGCGGGAGGAAGATTGTCGGCGCAAAAATAGCCGAGATCCTCCAGTGCGTCAACAACGGCGGATTTGCCCGAGCCCGACATTCCCGTTACAATCAATAAATCCATATTTTTCAACCATTCCTTTCAAGATGTAAACGATATATAAGAAGAAACTTATCTTGGTGCCCCTTAATGGGAGCTGGTGGCGTAGCCGTCTGAGGGGGTGTAAAAGACTTGATAAAATCTTATTTAACCCCTCCGACTTCGGCGCAATCCGCCGAAGCCACCTCCCCTGCAAGGGAGGCAAGGACATACTGCCCCGAGCGAAAATCTGCTGTGGGCATTGCGCCAACCTATCCTCAATCTAAGGTTGAGATAAAATTGTTCACAGTGCATTTTGCAGGTCGGGTGCTACCAAGACTTTATAAATTTAAGGCTTGAGATTTTTTCGTTAGACGGATCAAATTCCTTGAAGGCTATATTCTTATATGCCGAGAGGGATTTGGTTCGTATCACGGAAAAAGATCAGCCAACCGTTATAAGTCTGACTTCGGGTTCGAGGTGTATACCCTTTTCTTTATATACTTTGTCCTGAACATATTTTATCAGATCAAGGACATCCTGCGCAGTTGCGCCGCCCTTATTGATAACAAAGCCTGCGTGCTTCTCGCTGACCTGGGCGCCGCCGATCGAATAGCCCTTAAGACCGCATTCCTCGATCAGACCGCCTGCAAAATAGCCGACGGGACGTTTAAAGGTACTGCCAGCGCTCGGATATTCAAGGGGCTGCTTATCCTTACGGCGCTGTAAAAGCTCCTGCATCCTCGCCTTGATCTCTTCTTTATTTCCTTTTTTCAGCTTCATAACAAGGGTTGTTATAATGAAGCCGTTGTGCTCATATGCACTTGTTCTGTATGAAAGTCCGAGTTCATCGCCTTTAAGCGATCCGATATTTCCGTCAGGGTCAATATGACGGCACTCGACGAGAACGTCTTTCATCTCTCCGCCGTAGGCTCCGGCATTCATATAAGCCGCTCCGCCCGCACTGCCGGGGATTCCGAATGCAAATTCCAGTCCCGTAAGCCCGTTTTCAAGCGCAAAATTACAGACCTTGCTCATCGTTATGCCTGCGTCGCAGATTATTGTATCTCCGTCGGCAAGCTCGATTTTCGGATTCGGGCGGCACATATTTATAACGACCGTGTTAAGCCCGGCGTCGCAAATAAGCATATTGCTTCCGTTGCCGAGGATAAACGGCTTGATATTCTCTTTTTTACACTCTTTGATTACAAGCACAAGCTGTTCGTCTGTCTGAGGAGTGAGCATTACAGCCGCATTTCCGCCGATGCGGAATGTTGTGTATTTGCTCATCGGTACCTCTTTCTCAGCCTCACAGCCGATGCTTTTTGCATATTCAAAAATATTATCGAAGCTCATAATGTCACCAAAAATAGCCTTTAGATTTTAGATATCAGATATTAGATTCATACCCGATTTAAGCACCGTGGAATATCTTCTGATCTTTCTTGCCTCCCTTGCAGGGGAGGTGTTGAGCGGAGCGAAACGGAGGGGTTAAACAATTCTCATCAAACTCTTTACAAAACCCCTCAGTCACGGACACGCCCGTGACAGCTCCCCTAAAGGGGCGCCGAGTATTGGTTTCTGCTGTCATTTTTTTAGCCTCCCCTTGGATGATTCAAGGGGAGGTGGCTCGAAGAGTCGGTGGGGATAAAGATTAAGGACTGATAAAACCTTACTCCCTCAGTCGCTCACGCGCCAGCTCCCCCGGAGGAGGAGCCTATGCTTAACGATAAATTTATCAGACTTTAATAAAACCCCTCAGTCGGCTGCGCCACCGGCTCCCCTAAAGGGGCGCCTATACAATTCTTTAACCCAACAGCGCCGCGCCGATGATGCCTGCGTCATTGCCGAGGACGGCTTTGCAGATCTTTGTCTGCTTCTTGGCATACTTGCTGTATCTTTCTTTGGCAACAAATTCTCTGATCGGATCAAGGAGATTATCCCCCTCGTTGCTGATTCCGCCGCCGACGCAGATTACCTCCGGCTGGAAAATGTTGACTATATTGATAATTCCCACCGCAACATAGTAGCGATATCTGTCTACAACCTCTTTGCCTGCCTCATCGCCCGCATACATTGCGTTGAACGCCGTTCTTCCGCTGACCTTGTTGATATCTCCGTCGCAGAGCTCCCACATCTTACTGTCGGGGCACTCCGTCATCTTTGCCTTTGTCTGTGCAATAAGGGCGGTTGCCGAGGCGTAGCTCTCCCAGCAGCCGTTACGTCCGCAGTTGCAGGGAATGCCGTCAACAACAATAACGGTGTGACCCATCTCGCCGCCTGCAAAGTTCATACCGCTGATGATCTTTCCGTCAACAATAATTCCCGCACCTACTCCCGTTCCGAGTGTAACCGCAACAAAATTCTTCGATCCGTTGCCTGCTCCGGCATATGCCTCGCCGAGAGCCGCCGCATTGGCGTCATTCTCAAAATAGCAGGGCTTTCCCGTGAGCTCCTCAAGCATCTTTTTTGCGGGAACGTTATTGAATGCAAGGTTGTTTGAGAACTCGATCATACCCGTGTCCTGATTAACCGATCCGGGGGTTCCGACGCCGACGCTGTCGATGTCATCCATTGTAATTCCTGCGTCCGCAACAGCCGTATCAATCGCCTTTTTAATGTCGGCAAAGATTTCCTCCGCCGGACGTGGTGCGTTTGTCTTGACCTTGCCCTTGCCGATTATGTTATATTTTTCGTCAACAACTCCGACGGCAATGTTTGTTCCGCCGAGATCTACTCCTACTTTATACATTGAAAATTCCTCCGTTATTAAAAATTGTGCCAAATTTCAAGCTCGTTTTCCTCAACCTTGATATCATCGGTCATACCGAGATTATGAAGAAGCTGTTTTGCGGCGTTGTAGCCCATCTTTTTCTGCCTGTTGTTCATCGCCGCAGCCTCGATGATAATCGAAATATTACGGCCGGGTGTAACGGGAACAACGCATATCGGAACCTCGATTCCGAGGATATCCATTGTCTCGTTCTCAAGTCCGAGACGTTCGTAATTCTTCTCGGGATTCCACGGCTCAAGCTGAATGACCATATTGATTTTTTCCGAGACCTTAACCGAACCGATACCGAAAAGACGTCTTGCGTTTACAACGCCGACTCCCCTCAGCTCGATAAAATGTCGGATATTCTCGGGAGCCGAGCCGACAAGCGTTTTGTGCGACACCTTACGGATCTCGACAGCATCGTCGGCAACAAGGCGGTGACCTCTCTTGATAAGCTCAAGGGCTGTTTCACTCTTACCCATTCCGCTCTCGCCCATTATCAGAACACCTTCGCCGTAA
>DKDP01000057.1 GCA_002449395.1 Ruminococcaceae bacterium UBA6845
GGTGAATTCTGATCGGTAACAATGTTCTTCTTAGAATTGAGACCCTTGAGAAGTGCGGGAGCCTTTGCTTTCTTTTCGATAGTCTGTCTGCCGTTTCTAACTAACTGATTAAAGGTAGGCAAATACTACATCTCCTTTCTTGAATATTTTGACAGTGATCGGTTCTGTCCGAACGGACACATAATGAATCACATTATCAATCCTTGGTATTCTATCACTTTTGCATATTTATTGTCAAGTATTTTTGTAAAAATATTCTAATTATTTCTTGAAAAATAAAACTTTTAAAGAAAAATTATGTGTTTCGGGCAAAAATGGGCGTAATTTGCATCCGAAAAAGGAAAGAGCCCGAATCAATCGAGCTCTTTTTATTATAAATAGTATTACAGTTCCTCAACCGAAATAACTCCGTCGGAGGTGGACACAACGGTCATCAGCTTGTCGTGCGACAGCTTTTTCGGGAGCTGAAGCTGAAAAATCGCACAGGAATTTGCGCCCGATTTTGTGATTTCAAGGTCAAGGATAATGACGCGGTAGGTCTTGAGCATACGGATAACAGAATCAAGGTTATCCGTTCCCGAATATTCAACATAAATGTTGATGTTCCTTGCGTTGTCAAGAACCCAGTATTCAAATCTTGAGAAGAAAATTTCTGCAAGGAGAATGACGATTGTCGAAAGTACAGCTGCTTCAAAATATCCGGCACCGATTGCAAGACCGATGATAGCACAAGTCCAAAGACCTGCCGCCGTTGTAAGTCCTTTGACCTGACGGCGCTTGGTTACGATGATAGTACCTGCACCGATGAAACCGATACCTGCAACAACACCTGCACCGAGACGGGATACATCCGTATACAGATGCAGATATGAGAACATAAAGTGGCTGATCATTGTTGTCATACAAGCACCGAGACAAATTAAAATATGTGTTCTGAAGCCTGCGGTACGGCGCTTGTGCTCACGTTCAATTCCGATTGCACCGCCACAGATAACGGCCAAAAACATTTTAATAAAAACAGAGAGGGTAGTGACTTCTCTTAATGGATCTAAAAATTCAAACATAATCTTATACCTCCCTGTCAAATTTCGTCAACAACGGTTACAAAGTCGAATTTTGAAATTTTCGACATAACGTTTGAATGAGTTTCTTTCTTAGGCAATCTGGAAGAAATTACGGCTCCGACAGTAACGCCGTTAGATTGCTTTTCACGTTGAATGTCAACATCAAAAATTTGAATATTCAACTCCTTGAAAGTATTTATTATTTCTCCGAGATTTTCGATTTTTTCAAATTCAACGTAGAGGTCCATATTTCGGGCATTGGATATAACCCAAGAACTGATTTTTTCAAATACAATTGTTGTGAGCAAAATAAGTAGGAATCCGAGGATCGCACACTCATAATATCCTGAACCGATGGCAAGACCCATACAGGCAGATGCCCAAAGTCCGGCAGCGGTTGTGAGACCTTTTATTTCCTGGCGTCCCGTGACAATTATTGTGCCTGCACCGAGGAAGCCGATACCGCTGATAACTTTTGCGCTGTATCTTGAAACGTCAACCTGCTTATCCAACATTTTGGCGATTTCTTCCCATAAATTTCTCATAATGTATGTTTCATAATGACTGAGTATCATAGTCAATGCTGCACCGAGGCATACAATCATATATGTACGGCTTCCTGCGGCTCGGTGCTTATGACCTCTTTCAAGACCGATCAAGCCGCCGAAGAAAACAGCGAGGAAAATCTTGATTATCAATGCCGGCATTGTGACACCACGAATTGGATCAAAAAAGGGGATTAGAGAATCCATTGCGTTACCTCCGATATGTATTTATATAAAATAATATGGGCGGACGTGAAATCTGTTCCACGCCCGCTTCTGATATGATGTTGAATTATACCACAAATTTTTAGTAAAGTCAAGGAATTTTGTCGGAATTATCGACAAACAATAATGCCGAGGTGACAGTATGAATAACGAGAAAGAAAAGGTTTATCTTCCAGTAGACGAGCCTGTTATGCACGATCCCGAAAACTGCGCGGATATGCTGCACAAATACGGGACTTATGAGATTCAGCCGACCTCGGCTACCGAGAACAGCTTTCCAAAGGTTGCGCAGGGATTGGCAAAGGAAAAGAACAGGGTAAATAAAAAATCCGACTCCCGTTAAGAGAGTCGGAAAATTTTTGCTGAATTAATACTTGTAAGTATTCTGCTGAGTCCATGCGCCGTGAACCGTTGCCGACGGCTTGAGACCGATAACGCTTGCTGTGCCCGTACCGTTAAGCGGCTGATTAATTGAACTGGAAACGAGAGTTCCGTTTGCATTAACCGTAGCCTTGAGTGTAACACCGGGATAGTTGATATCTGCCTGAGTAACCTTGATCGGTCCGAGGTCAACGCTTGCAAGATCAAGCGGAGCTGCGCACTGATCGGCATATTTCGGCTTCGGATTCTCGAGAGTAGTCTTTTCTGCGATTGTAACGATTGTTACAACATAGTTTGAACCGCTCTTTGTGATGCTTGCCGATTTAACGCCGGCAGCCTGAAGTCTTGTTCTCGGGAGGAAGTCGCTTGCCTTTGTCTTGTCGGCAGCAACACCGTTTGTGAACGTATTTGTGTATGTAGACGGTTTAGCGTACTTTGAAAGAACACTTTCGTTGATGATCTTCTTAAGTGTGTTGTTATCCGGCTTCATTGTGTCGACAACGATTGAAATAGCTTCATTCTTTGTGACAGTGAGCTTTTTAACCTTTGCGGTAGCCTTGATAGCGTTGTTATAGTAAGCAACTATCTGCTCCTTGGAATACTTTGTCGGGTCGGAAGCAGTATTTGTCTTTCCGCCGGTTGAAGTATTGCCGCCTGTGGATGTGTTCGATGAAGATCCGCCGTTGTCGGCTGCGCCTGCATTCGGATCAGCCGCAGGATCGGTTGCGTCGGTGCCCGTGCCGCTGTCGCTCGGTGCAGTCGGATCGTCGGTTGACGGAGTCGTGCTGTCGCCGCCCGCAGCAGTGCCGCCGCCGTTACCTGACGAGGATGCCGGCGCAGCAGGAGTCAGCTTAGCAACATCAACCATAGCAGTGCTGTATTTGCCGATTGCAATTGTTGCGCAAACGCAGATTGCAATAACGCAAAGCAATGCAGTTACTGATTTGAATACTGTTTGTTTCATTGTTAATAACCCCCGTTTTTATTACAGCATTAATGCTGTTTTTTAATAGCGTTATGCCATTAAATCCGATTTTACATATTCATAATAATTACGGCGCAGATAACGCAGAGCGCAACCATTATGAAATTAAGGTTTCCGGAAATATAGTTCTCTCTTTTCTTATGTATTCCGTCAAGCAGTACGACTGCGGCAATTGCCAAAATGAAAATACCGAAGAAAATAGAAGTGTATTTACCGAAAAACATTGCAATGAGAAAAGCGAGAAAAGATATCATCGAAATAATTGTGACAATGAGCCACGGAACAGTGATCTTTTCGGTGAAGAAGCCCGATTCGGATTTCTTCTTCTTATTGTCTGCCAATACTAATCACTCCTGTCTATAAAATGATATCAAAATTTTCAAGTTTCGTCAAGGTTCTTTTAACGTTGATATCGTATACATTTTGCACAAAAATTAGCTGAAAATTATGTTTAACTTTAAAGATTAAATCTGTGACTTTTCGATAAAACTGTGTTATAATACTAACGGTTAATGTAATTTTTATTGATATTCAATAAAATATCATCGGAAGGCGGAGTTTATCGGTTGTTTGAACAGGTAATTAATTTCGAGCGGATGGAGCAGGCGGTGAGCCTCTTCGGCAGCTTTGATGAGAATATAAAGTACATAGAGAAGAAGTATTCGGTTTCTGTCGTATGCCGTGGAGCCGAGATGAAGATCAGCGGTGAGGCGGAGAATGTCTCGCTTGCCGTAAGAGCGGTGAACGGACTGCTCGATCTTATCAATAAGGGCGAATCGCTCAATGAACAGAATGTCCGATACGTTACGTCGCTTGTTGACGACGGGTACGAGGATCAGCTCAAGAATATGAACGGCGACTGTATTTGTATGACAACAAAGGGCAGACCCGTTAAGCCGAAAACACTCGGTCAGGAAAAATATGTTCAGGCAATACGTGACAACACAATCGTAATCGGCGTCGGTCCCGCCGGCACGGGCAAAACATATCTTGCCGTTGCGATGGCAGTCAGCGCATTCCGTGCCAAGGAGGTCAACAGAATCATTCTGACACGCCCCGCAGTCGAGGCGGGAGAGAAGCTGGGCTTTTTGCCGGGCGATCTTCAGCAAAAGGTTGATCCGTATCTCAGACCGCTTTACGATGCGCTTTTCGATATGCTCGGAGCCGAGAATTTTCAGCGATATCAGGAACGAGGCAATATTGAGGTAGCTCCGCTCGCATATATGCGCGGACGAACCCTTGACGACAGCTTTATTATTCTTGATGAGGCGCAGAACACCACAACGGAGCAGATGAAAATGTTCCTGACACGTCTCGGATTCAATTCAAAGATGGTTGTCACAGGCGATATAACCCAGATTGACCTGCCCGACGGAAAGCGTTCGGGACTGGTTGAAATAACCAAGATACTCAAAAATGTAGACGATATTAAAACAGTAAGATTTTCCGAGAAGGATGTTGTACGTCACAAGCTGGTACAGGATATCATCAGGGCGTACGAAAAATATGAGGAGGCAAAGAAAAGACGATGAGCGATAAGATTAAGGTTATTATCACAAACGATCAGAAGGAAGTTAAGATACCCACAGGAGTAAGAATGTTGATCCGTCGCTGCTGTAATGCAGTGCTTGTCAACGAGCATTTTGAGGGCTCGGCAGAGATCAGCGTTCGCTTTGTTGACGACGAAATAATTCACGAGCTCAACCGTGAGTACCGTCACGTTGACCGCAGTACCGATGTTCTTTCTTTCCCGCTCGGCGAGAACGGCGAATACGACATTAACCACGATACGGGCGCAAAGGTTCTCGGCGATATCGTTATTTCAATGCAGCACGCAGTTATGCAGGCTGACCTTTACGGTCATTCTCTTCAGCGTGAAATTGCATTCCTTACGGTACATTCAATGCTTCATCTTCTCGGCTATGATCACGAGGCGGAGGGACTTGAAAGAGTTCGTATGCGTGAAAAGGAAGAGGCAGTTCTCACTCAGCTCGGACTTAAGAGAAACGACAGCTACTATTCGGAGGATAACTGATGACAAAAACCGCATTTATTGCCATTGTCGGCTGTCCGAACGTCGGCAAATCATCAATCCTCAACCGTTTGCTCGGTCAGAAAATTGCCATAGTTTCAGATAAGCCGCAGACAACGAGAACCAAGATAATGGGCGTTCTCACAGAGGGCGACACTCAGCTTGTATTCACCGACACTCCCGGCTTCCACAGACCGAGGACAAAGCTCGGCGAAAAAATGGTTCAGGCTGTTTCCGACAGCGTTTCGGGCGTTGACGCCTGCCTGTTTGTCGTTGAGCCCGAGGGAGAACTCAGAACCGCAGAGCTTGAGCTTGTCGAAAAATTCAAAAAGCAGAAAATGCCCGTTATCCTCGCAATCAATAAGGTTGACACGCTTCCCGATAAGGAAGTGCTTATGGAGAGGATACTCGAGCTTTCAAAAATATATGATTTTGAGGCAATTGTTCCTGTTTCCGCTTTGAGGGGAATAAATATGGACGAGCTCCTCGGCGAGCTTAAAAAACTTGCGGAGGAAAGCGTTTTCTTCTTCCCTGAGGACACTTTGACCGATCAGCCCGAGCGTGTTATTGCCGCCGAGATTATCCGTGAAAAGCTCCTCAGAAATCTTGACAGAGAGATTCCGCACGGTGTTGCGGTCAGCATTGAAAAAATGCGAGAGCGCGAGGATTCGGATATAATGGATATCGAGGCTGTCATCTATTGCGAAAAAGACAGCCACAAGGGAATTATAATCGGCAAAAACGGAGCTATGCTCAAGCGCATTTCCACAAGAGCGAGAGAGGATATGGAAAAATTCTTCCAGTGTCACATCAACCTGCGCTGTTGGGTCAAGGTGAAAGAGGGCTGGCGCAACCGTGAGGGATTGATTCACAATTTCGGTCTCGATTAAGGCGCACGGTGCAGCTTTTAAAATAGGCGATCAAAATGACGGTGGTTTTCATTACCATTCGTAAAATTAAATAATCAAAATGATCCCTGCAAATAATTATATTTGGAGGGATTATTATATGAAAAACAGTTATAAGGATCTTGCCGCATGGGATAAATTTGCTTCAAGCGGAAAGATTTGCGACTATCTTCAATACAAGCATATTTCAACACAGGAGAGCAAGAATGAAGTTTCGGACGGACGGACTGATAATCAGGGAACAGCAGACGGGCGAGGATGACCGTCTTGTAACCCTGCTGACCCGTGACCACGGCGTTATCAGAGCCTTTGTAAGAGGTGCCAAGAGAATAAAGAGCAGATCGCAGAGCGCTACTCAGCTCTTTGCTTACGGTACCTATTCTATTTACAGGGGCAGGGACGCCTATTCGGTAGACGAGGCTCAGCCCAAGGAGATTTTTTTTGATCTCAGAAACGACATTGAGGCTCTGTCGCTGGCTCAGTATTTCTGCGAGCTTGCGGGCGAGCTTGCTCCCGTTGAGGACGATGCGGATGAATTTCTGCGGCTCATCCTCAACGCTCTACATATGCTTATGAACAAAAAAAGACCTCAGCCGCAGCTTAAAGCGGTTGTTGAATTGAGATTACTGTGTCTTGCGGGTTATATGCCCGATCTCGTCGTTTGCGGCGACTGCGGGGAGGAATACGACGGAGATTTCCTTTTCAGTCCCGTGGAGGGTCGGATTTTCTGCGAAAAATGCAGATCAAGACATTCGGGAATAATGCTCTCGTCGGGCGTTTTGCGTGCGATGAGACATATATGTTACAGCGAGGATGAAAAGCTGTTCTCGTTCACCCTCGGAGAGGAGAGCCTGAATATGCTCAGCGATGTGACGGAAAAATTCCTGCTGGCACAGACATCAAAGAAGTTTAAAACTCTGGATTTTTATAAAGTAATGAAAGGATGAGCAAAATGAACCGACATCATCTTGCACTTGAACTTGACAAGGTGCTTGAGCTACTGGCTCAGCATACCTCATGCGAGGATGCTCGGCTTGCCGCTCTCAGCCTTGAACCTCAGTCCGACCTTGCTTCGGCGCAGGCGCTTATGAATCAGACAAGGGACGCACATATGCTCCTTGCCCGTTTCGGCGGACCTGCTTTCGGCGGACTTATAAACGTTAACAATGCGCTCTACCGTGCGGATGCGGGCAGCACGCTCAGTCTAAAGGAACTTCTCAACGTTGCGTCGGTTCTTCACGTTATAAGAACGATTTCGCAGTGGAGGAGCACAAACGAGGGTGTAGCGACGGTACTCGATATCTATTTCAACGCCCTTGTCCCGAACAGATTCCTTGAGGATTCCATAACGACGGCGATTATCTCTGAGGAGGAGGTTGCGGACAACGCATCACCGACGCTTGCGGATATCAGAAGAAAGATCCGCACTCAGGAATCGAAGGTCAGAGACCAGCTCGGAAAATATACTCATAATTCAAATTTTTCAAAGTATCTCCAGGACAATATTATTACAATGAGAAACGGCAGATACGTTATCCCCGTCAGGAATGAATACAGGGGAGAGGTACCCGGTCTTGTGCACGACACCTCGTCGAGCGGCGCAACGGTTTTCATTGAGCCGATGCCGATAGTTGAGGCTAATAACCAGATTAAACTGCTCAAAAATAAGGAAGAGGACGAGATTGACCGCATCCTTGCCGAGCTTTCGGCGAATGTAGGCAGTTTTGCCAATTCGATCAAGAGCAGCTATGAATGTGCGGTTGAGCTGAATCTCATCTTTGCAAAGGCTCAGCTTGCCTATGCGATGAGGGCGAGCGTGCCTCAGCTTAACAATGAGGGTATAATCGAGCTCAGAAGAGCAAGACACCCATTGATTGATAAAAATAAGGTCGTTCCGGTTGATATCAGCCTCGGAACAGACTTTGACACAATAGTTATCACAGGTCCGAATACGGGCGGTAAAACCGTCTCAATTAAGACCATCGGTCTTATGTCTCTTATGGCGATGTGCGGACTGATGCTCCCCGTTGACGACAGGAGCAGAATATCGGTTTTTGATCACGTGCTTGCCGATATCGGCGATGAGCAGAGTATTGAGCAGTCGCTTTCGACGTTCTCGTCGCATATGACAAAGATTGTGAGTATACTGGAAGAAGCCGACGAAAGAAGCCTTGTGCTGATTGACGAGCTCGGTGCGGGAACAGACCCGATTGAGGGTGCGGCTCTTGCCGTGTCGATCCTCGAACAGCTCAGGAATCAGGGCGCAAAGATTGCGGCGACAACGCATTATGCCGAGCTTAAATCCTATGCCTTGCAGACTCCCGGCGTAATAAACGGAAGCTGTGAATTTGACGTTCAGTCGCTCAAGCCGACTTACAGGCTGTTAATAGGTATCCCCGGTCGCTCCAATGCCTTTGCAATTTCAAAAAGGCTCGGTATCAGCGATGAAATAATCGAGCACGCACAGGAACTTGTTTCAAATGAAAACGTTCGCTTTGAGGATGTTGTCGACAGGCTTGAACAGAGCCGTGCAAAGATGGAAAAGGAGCGTGAAGAGGCAAGAAAAATCCGTGAGGAGGCCGACCGTGAGCTTGAAAAGGCACAGAAACTGAAAGCGGATATCGAAACGCTCAGGCAAAAGGAGCTTGAGGACGCTAAGGGACAGGCGGTCAGGATAACGGAGCAGGCGAAGCGTGAGGCTTATCAGCTTCTCAATGACCTTGAAATGCTCAAAAAACAGCAGGCTAAGGAAAAGAATGCCGCCGAGATGGCACGCCGTGCGAGAGCGGTTATCAAAAAGGATCTTAATGCGATTGACTCGGCATCCGACCCGATTGTGGCACTCGGAAACGACGAGGATTATGTTCTGCCCCGTCCGCTTAAAATCGGCGATACGGTAATAATTGCCGACATCGGAAACGAAGCAACCGTTGTCACACTAAAAGATAAAAAAGGACTTGTTACCGTTCAGATGGGAACGATGAAAACAAGAGTTAAGGAAGAAAATCTGCGGCTTATCGAGAAGAAAAAGAGCGTTGAAAAGAAACGCACCGTTGCCACGGGAAGAATGGAAAGCCGTATGAATATGAAAGCTCAGACAAGCGTTGATCTCAGAGGAATGACGGTCGAGGAGGGCATATTGGAGCTTGACCGCTACATTGATCATGCGCTGAGAATGGGCATTAACGAGTTTACGGTAATTCACGGCAAGGGCACAGGCGTTCTGCGCTCGGCTGTCAGGGATTACCTCAAAAAATCAAAGTATGTTAAAACTTCACGTCTCGGCACGTTCGGAGAAGGAGAGGACGGAGTAAGCATTGTCACACTCAAATAGCAAATACAAATTATTTATGGCGTTCGCAATGCTTGTTTTCGGCACATTGGGACCGTTTGTCAACAATATTAACTTCCCGTCGTCGTTTATTTCTCTTACGAGGGCAGTCATAGGAAGCCTTTTTATCGGCATATTTATGGCAGTCAGCGGTCACGGATTCGACGGAAAGGCGATCGTGAAAAATCTCAAGCTGCTGATTCCGTCGGGAATAGCTATGGCGTTTAACTGGATATGCCTTTTTGAGGCATACAGATTCACGGGCGTTACGGTCGCAACGCTCTGTTACTATATGGCGCCCGTTATTGTTGTTCTTGTTTCACCGTTCATTCTCAAGGAACGCTTGACAGGTGCAAAGGGAGTCAGCGTTATTGTTGCCGTTATCGGAGCGGTGCTTATTTCCGGTGTTGTTACGGGTGCAACAAAGAGCGTAAAGGGAATTATGCTCGGACTTGCCGCCGCCGCTTTATACAGCACGGTTATTGTTATCAACAAATTTGTCCGTGATCTTTCGCCCGTCGAAACGACCTTTGTTCAGCTCTCGGTTGCCGCAGTGACGATGATTCCGTATGTACTGCTGACCGAGGATGTAACGGCATTTGTTTTCGATACAAAGTCGGTTGTA
This sequence comes from Ruminococcaceae bacterium UBA6845, assembly GCA_002449395.1. Lineage (GTDB taxonomy): Bacteria > Bacillota > Clostridia > Oscillospirales > Acutalibacteraceae > CAG-488. The sequence continues at coordinate 10,097 of DKDP01000057.1, forward strand.
TTTATGCTGATAGTCGGCGTGTTCCACACTGGAATTGCATATATGATTTATTTTTCGTCCGTGCAGAAAATTCCTGCGCAGACGACCGCTGTATTCAGCTACATAGATCCGGTTACTGCGATCATTGTTTCCGCAGTTGTCCTCGGCGAAAGGCTGGACGCCGTTCAGATTGTCGGAACGGTTCTGATCCTTGCCGCAACGCTTTTCAACGAGCTTGCCCCGATGCTAAGGGAAAGGCTCCGAAAGGACAGCTGAAAGTCAGCAAAAAATTACTTTGAGCGTGGGCTCCTCCTCCGGGGGAGCTGTCAGCGTAGCTGACTGAGGGAGTAAGGTTTCATCAAACTTAAACTCCTTCCGTCACTCCTACGTCGTGCCACCTCCCTCAAGAGGGAGGCTACAAATATTTACCTTGTAATTTACTTTGAGCGTAGGCTCCTCCGTGGGGGAGCTGTCAGCGCAGCTGACTGAGGG
>DKDP01000007.1 GCA_002449395.1 Ruminococcaceae bacterium UBA6845
TTTCACTCTTACCCATTCCGCTCTCGCCCATTATCAGAACGCCCTCGCCGTAGACCTCGACAAAAACGCCGTGGCGGGTGATCCTCGGCGCAAGCTCAACGCTCAGATATGATATCAGCGTTGACATACAGCTTGATGTGCCGTCGGTCGTTTTGAGCAGTGCAACTCCGTATTTTTGAGCAAGCTCGATCGTGTCGTCGTGATACTCCTGACCTCTTGTCAGAATTATCGCAACGGGCTTTTTCGAGAGAAGCCTCTTGACCTTTCGGAATCTCTCGTCGGGCTTGAATGAGTTAAGATACTCAATCTCGGAAACGCCCATAATCTGGATTCTGTCGGGATCAAAATACTTGGTAAATCCCGAAAGCATAAGACCGGGACGGTTAATTTCCAACGAAGAAACCAATATTTCCGAGGTGTCGACCGGGGTATATTCAATGTCCAAGCCGATAACTTCAATGATCTTTTTAAGTGATATGGTATATTTTGCAGCCATCAAATCACTCCGTTAAACATATTTGAACCATACATTGTTTATTATACAATATTTATCCCGATCTTCCAATAGTTTTTTTAAATTTTTTGAAAAAGAAAAGCGCCGGTGTTCCCGACGCTTTATATCATCCGTTATGAATATCATAAAAGATATATTCAATTATTCTGTTGAGAACGCCGTTCAGCTTGAGCCAGACGTTGCCGAAATCGAAAACCACCAGCGATAACACGGCGATCGAAATAATAAGGTACGGTATATACAGCCATCTGTTTTTTCTCAGAATGACGAGCGTGTGCCACGAGACTAAAAGAAAGCCTGAGAACACAACGGCAAGTGCGCCTATTTTTGCGGGAAAAGGTATCGGATGCGGAAAAAGCTCGACCGCAAATACGATATCAATAAGCAAAAGCGCCAATATCATTACAATGGAGCTGACAACACCGATTGTATAAGAAAGATGCTGTCCGTAGGTGGATTTTATTTTCAAGTCCGACGGTGTATTCCGAATGGGACTTGTTCTTTTTATATTCTTCTTAGGTTCAAATCGGCTGCATATGCGTTCGGGCATCGACAGGTTGTGATGATACAGCTTACAATAACCGTTTTCGCTCAGCCCGGATGAAAAATATTCGCAATCTTTGCAAACGGCTTTATTTTCTTCAGCCATAAACTCACTTCCGTTATTTTTCTTGTTTCAATATTAACACACCGATTTTTGTTTGTCAAATTTACAGAACAATTTCATCACAATATATATGTTATTTCGACAATACATTATACATTTTGTGGTAAATCACAGCAATATAATTGTTGCAAATTTGACATTTTTCGACTTAGTCGTTCGCCGAATTTTAAAAAAGCGGAAACCGTAAAAACGATTTCCGCCTCTTGTTTTGCGATGTGAAATTTATGCTTTTACCTTGTATGTCCAGCCCATATCGTCCTCGACGTGACCTGTCTGCATACCGTAAAGTGTATCGTAGAGCTTCTGGGCGATCGGACCTACATTGCCGTCCGCAACCTTGTAGTCCTGACCCATATAGTAAAGAGTTCCGATCGGAGAGATAACGGCGGCAGTACCGCTTGCGAATACCTCCTTGAGGGTGCCTGCCTTTGAAGCGGCACATACATCGTCGATCGAAAGACGTCTCTCGGAAACCTTTACTCCCCACTTCTTGAGAAGCTCGATAACGGACTTTCTTGTGATACCGGGAAGAATCGTACCCATAAGCGGAGCGGTGATAACCTCATCGCCGATTACGAAAAATGCGTTTGAAGTACCGATCTCCTCAACATACTTATGCTCTGCCGCATCAAGCCACAGAACGTCCTTGCAGTCGTGCTCCATAGCCTTAGCGGATGCTTTCATACCGCCTGCATAGTTGCCGCCGCACTTTGCGAAGCCTGTGCCGCCGACAGCCGCACGGATAAACTCGTCCTCAACATAAATTCTTGTTGTGTGAAGTCCGCCGTCGTTTGCCGCATAGTATGAGCCAACCGGGCAAAGAATGATGATAAAGCGATAATGCTTTGCGGGAAGAACGCTGAATGAAACCTCATCGCCGAAGATGAACGGTCTGATGTAAAGAGCTGTGCCCGGCTCAGAGGGAACCCAATCCTTATCGACTGCGATAAGCTGATTGATAGCGTCAAAGAAAATATCCTTATCCATATGAGGGATACACATACGGTCATTGGTTCTGTTCATACGCTCGAAGTTCTGGTCGGGTCTGAAAAGCTGAATGTCGCCCGACGGAGTTTTGTATGCTTTCATACCCTCGAACATCATCTGGGCATAGTGGAGCACACAGGATGCAGGCTCAATGGCGATCGGCTCGTGCGGAACAATTCTTCCGTCGTGCCAGCCCTGACCCTCGTCATAGTCGATCATAAACATATGATCTGTGAAATACTTACCGAAGCCGAGCTTCTTCTGATCCGGCTTCTCCTTTGGATGTGTAGTTCTTGTTACGGGAAATGTATACATTTCTGTCGCTCCTTTCAAAGCAATATTATAATTCATAGAGATCGGGTTTTCTGTCGTTGAAAACGTTGATCGAATTTCTGATATCCTTAATTATGCCGAAGTCGCAGTCGGCTGTTATAACCTCCTGCTCCTCGCCTGCCTTAGAGAGCACCTCGCCCCACGGGTCGATTATCTGCGAATGGCCGCCGAAAACGGCGTCGGGAGTTTTGCCGCAGGAATTACAGCAGACAACGAACATCTGATTTTCAATCGCCCTCGCCCTTGTGAGCGTAACGATGTGGGAGGTTCTGACAAGCGGCCACTGCGAAACCATAAAGAGCATATCAATGCCCCTGAGCGCAAGGCTTCTGACAAGCTCGCAGAATCGGATATCGTAGCAGATGACAATTCCGCACCTGTGTCCGTCAAGCTCAAAGGTCACAAGATTCTTGCCGAAGCTGAAAAACCTGTGCTCGTCCATCGGGGTAAAGAGGTGCGTCTTGTCATATTCGGCAACGACCTCACCCTCACGGCTGAAAACAAACGCCGTGTTGTAAATTCCGCCGTTCTTCTCGTTGGCAATACTGCCTGCAACGATGTTGACGTTAAGCTCCTTTGCCAATACGGAGAAGGTCTTTTTCGCCCTATCGCCGTCCCTGTCGCAATAGCTTGCGAGGTTCTCCTTGGGATAGAAGCCCGTTGTCCACGTTTCGGGAAGAACAACAACGTCGGATTTTTCTTTTTCAACAGTCTCCCTTATCAGCCTGAGAGCCTCGGCATAGTTATATTCAACGTCGCCGAGCTTCATATCAAGCTGAATACAGGAAACTCTCATCTTATTATTCATAGTCATAGCCTGCCTTGACAGCTCCCTTGTTTACATCAAGGAGATCAAGGTGACGGGCGGAAACGACCTTTTTGAGGGCGTCGTCGGTGTAATCAATCGAGAACTGCGGCACCTCTTTAAGGATTTTACCGGTGATAATCATATTTGCAAGAGTCGGTGTTCCGTTATCGTTCGCCATCTTGGTTGCAGGTATATAATATACGTCTACATCGGTTCTGTCAACCTTTTTGTCAATCATTGTAGAATCGACAAAAATCTTTCCACCGCTGACCACTTCGTTTTCATATTTTTCAAGTGACGGAAGATTCATTGCAACAAGTACGTCGGGCTTGTCAACGATCGGAGAGCCTATCGGCTCGTCGCTGATGATTACGGAGCAGTTAGCCGTGCCGCCTCTCATTTCGGGACCGTAGGACGGGAGCCAGCTTACCTGCTTGCCCTCGATAAGTCCTTTATATGCAAGGAATTTGCCTGCGAACAGAATACCCTGTCCGCCGAAGCCTGCGAATAACATTCTGCAAGTGCTGCTCATTTTTCTTCCTCCTTTGCATAGATATCTTTGTAAACACCGAGAGGATAATAAGGAATCATATTCTCCTCTGCCCAGTCAAGAGCCTTCTGAGGAGTCATACCCCAGTTTGTCGGGCAGGTTGAAATAACCTCAACGAGCGAGAAGCCCTTGCCCTCTATCTGATTCTTGAAAGCCTTTTTGATAGCTTTCTTTGCATTCTTGACGTTCTTAACGTTGTTGACTGCAACTCTCTCAAGATAAGCCGCACCGTCAACGTTTGAAAGAAGCTCGCATACCTTAACGGGATAGCCGACGGTGTTGACGTCTCTGCCGTAGGGGGAGGTCTGAGTAACCTGACCCGGAAGAGTTGTCGGAGCCATCTGACCGCCTGTCATACCGTAGATAGCGTTGTTGACGAAGATAACCGTGATGTTTTCACGTCTTGCGGCGGCGTGAACCGTTTCGGCAGTACCGATAGCGGCAAGGTCACCGTCGCCCTGATATGTAAATACGATCTTTGACGGATCGCTTCTCTTGACGCCCGTTGCAACGGCGGGAGCACGGCCGTGTGCCGCCTGAACAAAGTCGCAGGTGAAGTAATTATATGCCATAACGGAGCAGCCGACCGATGCGACGCCGATTGTATCGCCCTCAATTCCGAGCTCGTCAATTACCTCGGCAACAAGACGGTGAATAATACCGTGAGTACAGCCGGGACAATAGTGAAGCGTTGCGTCTGTCAATGATTTCGGTTTTTCAAATACAACTGACATTATTCTGCACCTCCGTTAGTCATAATTGCCGAAAGAACATCCTCCGGAGTCGGAATCATACCGCCGACACGGTTACAAAGCGAAACGGGTCTCTTGCAGTCGATTGCAAGTTTTACATCGTCGATCATCTGACCCATATTCATTTCAACTGTGATAAATCTCTTGCACTTCTCGGCTGCGGCCTTAAGCGGCTTTGTCGGGAACGGCCAGAGTGTGATCGGTCTGATCATACCGACCTTGACGCCTCTCTTGCGGGCCTCGTTGACCGCATTCTTCGCAACACGGGCAGTGATGCCGAACGCAACGACGCAAACCTCTGCGTCATCCATAAGATATTCCTCGTACATCGTCTCGTTTTCTTCGATCGTCTTGTACTTCTGATATCTCTCAAAGTTCTTTATTTCAAGCTCCTCGGGTTTGAGGTAAAGCGAATTGACAATGTTGTGCTCTCTCTCGCACTTTGTACCTGTGAGCGCCCACGGTTTTTCAACCGGAGTGACCTCGGCAACGTCGAGAGAAACAGGCTCCATCATCTGACCCATAGTGCCGTCGGCAAGGATCATTGCGACCATTCTGTACTTATCTGCAAGCTCAAAGCCCTTGACCGTGAGGCTTGCCATTTCCTGAACGGATGCCGGAGCAAGGACGATATTGTGGTAATCGCCGTGTCCGCCGCCCTTTGTGGACTGCCAGTAGTCGGACTGTGAGGGCTGGATTCCGCCGAGTCCCGGACCGCCGCGCTGAACGTTGACGACGAGTGCGGGAAGGTCACAGCCTGCGAGATATGAAATACCCTCGCTCTTAAGCGAAACTCCCGGGCTTGAAGAAGAGGTCATAACTCTCTTGCCTGTTGATGAAACGCCGATAACCATATTGATAGCGGCAATTTCGCTCTCCGCCTGGAGGAACGTTCCGCCGATCTTCGGCATACGCTTTGACATATAAGCGGCAACCTCTGTCTGCGGAGTTATGGGATAACCGAAGTAATGGCGGCAGCCTGCTCTGATAGCGGCCTCGGCGATCGCTTCGTTACCTTTCATTAAAACTTTATCTGACATTTTCTTCACCTCTCTACCGTAATCACGCAATCGGGACACATTGTAGCGCAAAAAGCGCAGCCTATACACTTTTCCTGATCAGTCACAACTGCGGGATGATGTCCCTTGTTGTTCAATGTCGTCTCTGACAGATGAACGATTCCCTTGGGACAAGCGTTCACACACAGTCCACAGCCCTTGCAAAGGTCTGTTTTGAATGTTACTTTAGCCATTTGACATTCCTCCTAATTTATTTTCTCCTGTAAGGTGAGAGGCAACAGATTGTCCACTTTTCCGTACAGTTCTTTGTAAAGTGATTTCTTGACGGTTGTCATTGCAACGGGAAGCCCCGTCAGCTTGGACACCTCGTCGGCATATCTGAGCGAATCGAGAACATCCTGCGGAGTTGTCTCCTCGCCGAGATTTGAATTGTTTATAATAGCCGTAAACTTCATTGATGCGGCTTTCTCAATCTCGTTCATAACCTCAAGGGTGCTGTATGCGTCCCTTGTCAGCGGTCTGTACATATTTATAACGAGATACATTTCGTAGTCATTTTCACGGTCTATGCTTTCCGAATATCTGCCGAGAGCATAAGCGCCTCTGTCATCGCCGCCGATATCCATAACGGCATATTCACTGCGGTCGTCAATTACGGAATAAATATCCTGCGGAAGTGACGGAAGATCGACATTCGAGCTTGCAAACTCGGAGCAGATGAGCCTGATTCCCGCCTCTTTCAGCTCCTTTTCGCTGTCCTTGGTTCTGAAGTAGGGATTGACGATATCAAGATCGGCAACCGCAACCTCAAGCCCCTGCTTTCTCAGCTTGAAAGCGTAATTGACGGCTATATTCGTTTTTCCGCTGCCGTAGTGTCCGGCAAAAAGCGTTATGCGCTTCATAATTTCACCCCAAGATAGATTTTAGATTTCAGACGTTAGATGTTAGATATATATTATTTCAGATTCGGTATGTCCGATAATTATATCTAACATCTGTTAATACCTAAATCGGCGTGCCATACCTTATATTCGCAGTCTCCCTCTTGAGGGAGGTGGCA
>DKDP01000051.1:0-37859 GCA_002449395.1 Ruminococcaceae bacterium UBA6845
TTCGTTATGGAGCTTCCCGCTTACCACTGGCCGACCGTTTCAAACGTTCTCCGTTCAACATGGGAGCGTGGCTGGTCATTCATCAAGAAGGCCGGTACAATCATCCTTCTTTCAACAATCTTCGTTTGGTTCACAACCTACTTCGGTGTTGTTGACGGAACATTCAGAATGCTTTCCGAGGAAGAAATCGACTTCTCAATCCTTGCAAAGATCGGCAGCGTAATCGCCGTAATCTTCAGACCTCTCGGCTGGGGCAACTGGCAGGCAGCCGTTGCATCAATCACAGGACTTGTTGCAAAGGAGAACATCGTCGGTACGCTCGGTATCCTCTACGGCGGCGGAGACGGAACTGTTTACAGCAACATCGCAGCAGCCTTCACAGGTATCACAGCATACTCATTCCTCGTATTCAACCTTCTTTGCGCTCCCTGCTTCGCAGCAATCGGTGCTATCAAGCGTGAGATGAACAACGCTAAGTGGACCTGGTTCGCAATCGCTTACCAGTGCGGCTTTGCATACTGCATCGCTCTTATGATAAATCAGTTCGGCAACATCTTCGTCGGCAAGGCAAACGTTATCGGAATCATCGTTGCGGCGGCAATCCTCGTCGGTATGATCTATATGCTCTTCTTCAAGAAGTACACCGAGGCAACAAAGCTCTCGCAGAACGTAAAGATCAAAAAATAATAATCCCATGTGAAAGGAACTGATATTATGATTTCATGGATTTCACAAAATATTGTAACCATTATTATATGCCTTGTGCTTGCGCTTATTGTCACCTTGATAATTGTGGGCTTGGTGAGAGATAAGAGAAAAGGCAAATCCTCCTGCGGTTGCAACTGTGCTAACTGTGCAATGAAAGGTTCCTGCCACAAGTCATAAGACACGATTCCCCCGATGATTTGATCATCGGGGGAATTTTTTGTATTCATCTATAAGCAGAAAAAAAGCTATAACTCACATCGCTGTGAATTATAGCTTTTCTTTTTTATGATTGATTAATCAAGGAAGTCCTTGAGCTTTTTGCTTCTGCTCGGGTGACGGAGCTTTCTGAGCGCCTTCGCCTCGATCTGACGGATACGTTCACGTGTAACGTCAAATTCCTTGCCGACCTCCTCAAGAGTGTGCGGATGTCCGCCCTCAAGACCGAATCTCAGTGCAAGCACCTTTGCCTCACGGGGCGTGAGTGTTTCAAGCACATCGTCAAGCTGTTCCTTGAGAAGCAGGATTGACGCTGCGTCTGCCGGTGCCGGAGCGTCGTCATCGGGGATGAAATCGCCAAGGTGGCTGTCCTCCTCCTCGCCGATCGGAGTTTCGAGTGAAACGGGTTCCTGAGCAACACGGAGAATCTCACGTACCTTTGAAACAGGCATTGAAAGCTCCTGCGCTATTTCCTCGGCGCTCGGATCTCTGCCGTTCTTGTGGAGAAGCTGGCTGTTTGTCTTTTTAACCTTGTTGATTGTCTCAACCATATGAACAGGGATACGAATTGTTCTTGCCTGATCCGCAATAGCACGTGTAATAGCCTGTCTGATCCACCATGTAGCGTAGGTTGAGAACTTAAAGCCCTTTGTATAGTCGAACTTGTCAACCGCCTTAATAAGTCCGAGATTGCCCTCCTGAATAAGGTCAAGGAAGTGCATACCTCTGCCGACATATCTCTTTGCGATTGAAACAACGAGTCTGAGGTTAGCCTCGGCAAGACGTTTCTTAGCGGCGGCGTCATTATCGTTTATTCTCATCGCAAGGTCAATTTCCTCCTCTGCGGTAAGAAGAGGAATACGTCCGATCTCCTTAAGATAAACCTTGACAGGATCGTCTGCACCCTGATTCTTGTCGTCAACGTCCTCGGTCGAAAGCTCTGCCGATTTCGGCATATCCATATCAAAATCAACATTCTCAAGGTCAACATTTGAAAGGTCGTCAACAAGCTCGATATTCTGATTTTCAATCGTCTCATAGAGCTTGTCAAGATCTTCGATATCAAGGTCAATATCAAGAATCGCCTGGTCGATATCCTGAGTTGTGAGCTTACCGTTCGCCTTACCCTTTTCAATGAGGTTTTTGAGGACGGTCTTTTTGTCCAAAGGTGCTGTCATTGCATTGTTTTCCATAGTGTTACTCCTTGTTTAACTTCCGTTTCGGTTTTTGAAAAGATTTCTGAATTCCTCATCGCTCAGCTGCGACGCATCGGAAACAGACATCTTATTTTTTTCTTTTTCAAGAACTTTTATACAATCGTCGCATTCCGCAACGGTATTGCTTAATCTGTCTCTCATCGAGATGAATTGGGCGATTCTGCCCATTTCCTCGGGCGTAAATTCCGAGGACAGCAGTGAAAGATCCGTTCCCCTGCCGTTTTCAAGTCTGTTTGCCAGAGCCGACCAAACACGTCGGTTAAAATCCGTCACGAAAAGATCCTCACTGACTCTGTCACGGATTTTTTTGTAGAAGTCGGGATTCTGCATTATCGTGGCAATCAGCGTTTCCTCCGCCCTTGCCGCCTTATAATGCTTCGGGCGCTCGGGATTTACGTTATCTTTCGGCATCACGGTGTCACGGACAATTTCATTGAATTGCTCCTTGCTCTGCGCACGTGTACGCCGCTTATAGGCTCTTTTAATTTCCTGAATTATTGCGTCCTTGCTGACCGCCATCTCAGCCGCCAGCTTGTTGGCATACATATCCTGCTCAATCGGGTTGCCCTTTGAAAGGATATCGGCAACGGCTGTCAGAAATTTCGACCTGCCGTCTATCGAATCCAAATCATACTTTTCACGCTCACGCAGAATACTGTACTCTATATCATTTGCGGCACCGTCGAGAAGATTCTGAAACTTCTCTCTGCCGTAGTTTTTAATAATTTCATCGGGATCCTTGCCGCCCGTGAGCTTCAGAACCCGTATTTTCAGCCCCGTCTGACCGAATATTCCGATCGCACGCCTTGTGGCTTTCTGTCCCGCCTCGTCGGAGTCATAGGACAGGATAACCTCATCGGTATATCTCGATATAAGCCTTGCCTGTTCCTGCGTCAGAGCCGTTCCGAGACAGGCAATGGAATTGGTAAAGCCCGCCTGATGCAAGGCAATAACATCCATATAGCCCTCGCAGACTATCAGCTTGTCCGGGTTGCCGTTCTTGGCAAAATTCAGCGCAAAAACTCCGTTGCTCTTTTTATATACAAGCGTGTCGGAGGTGTTGACGTACTTCGGCTTTGAGTCATCAAGAACACGTCCGCCGAAAGCGATAACATTGCCTCTGAGGTCGATTATCGGCACCATTGCACGGTGTCTGAAGTTATCGTAATAGCTTACCCTGCCGTTTTTCTCACTGCGCTTGACGAGGTTCGCATCGTAGAGCTCCTGATTTGTAAAGCCCTTTGAGTGCATATGCCTGAGCAATGCGTCCCACGAATCGGGCGCATAGCCGAGACCGAAATGCTTTATCGTCTGCATTGTCAGGCGGCGCTTGCCTGCGAAATAATCAAGTCCAATCTTACCCTGCGGCGACATCATCGTCTGATGAAAAAACCTTGCCGCTTCACGGTTCGCCGCCAAAATCCGCTGGCGATGCTTTGCGATCGTATCGTCGTAGCCATCCTCGGGCATTCTCATTCCCGCCCTGTCGGCAAGCTGCTTGACTGCCTCAACGTAGTCAAGATTCTCGATCCGCCGCATAAAGGTTATCGCATCTCCGCCCGCACCGCAGCCGAAGCAGTAAAACGACTGACTGTCGGGATAGACCGTGAAAGACGGCGTTTTTTCATTATGGAAAGGGCAAAGACCCTTGGGATTTCTGCCCCTCTTAGAGAGGTTGACATACTGGGATATAAGGCTTTCGATATCAATTCTTGAACGCAGCTCATTCAAAAACTCATCGCTTATTGCCATAATATCAACCTCCTTAATTTTTAATTTGTCAATTTCCAGATATCTTTGGCGGTTTTCGTCAAAGCCATAGGTTAATTTCAAAAAACCTGCAAACCCCTCAGTCACCTGCGGTGACAGCTCCCCTACAAGGGAGCCAACCTCAGGCTCAGACGAATCAGAACCTATAAGCTATCTGACATTTATTTCACACCATCATCCACGAATTGGGGACGAAGAGCTTTTCAAACGTGCTGACGGCAAATCTGTCCGTCATTCCGGCAACATAGTCGCAGACCGCACGCTCGACGCCCTCCTTGTCGCAGATTTTTATGTAAAGCTCCGGCATTTCATCTGGATGATTCAAATAGTATTCATACAGCCATTTTATCATCTCAATAGCCTTTGTCTCCTCGCTTTTGCAGGCGGGGTTTGTATACACCCTCTCAAACATAAATGAGTGGAGAGTTGCAAAAGCATCGGCGCAATCCTCACCGAGGATTATATCGTCCTTGCTGTTTCTGACAACCGATTTAACGAGTTTGTCGATTCGCTGACCCTTTGAATAGCCGAGCGCATCTCTGATATCGGAGGGAATGTCCTCCTCTTTCATAACTCCGGCGTGCACAGCGTCGTCAATATCGTGGTTGATATATGCGATTCTGTCGGCAATTCGGACAATTCTGCCCTCAAGCGTTGCCGCTTCCTCGCCGTTGGTATGGCGGTCGATTCCGTTCCTTACCTCCCACGTGAGGTTCAGTCCCTTGCCCTCTTTCTCAATCACATCAACCACTCTGACGCTCTGCTCATAGTGGCGGAATCCGCCGTAGCATACGCTGTTGAGCGCTCGCTCACCTGCGTGACCGAACGGAGTGTGACCGAGGTCGTGTCCGAGGGCAATTGCCTCCGTCAGCGTCTCGTTGAGACCGAGGCAGACCGCAATCGTTCTTGCGATCTGTGCCACCTCAAGGGTGTGCGTCAGTCGTGTTCTGTAATAATCGCCCTGCGGCGAAAGAAAAACCTGAGTTTTATGCTTCAGACGGCGAAACGAGTTGCAGTGTATAACACGGTCACGGTCGTGCTGGAAACAGGTTCTCAGCTCGGTTTCGGGCTCATAGACAAGTCTGCCTCTGCTCGAATCCGAAAAGCAGGCATTACTGCTCAGAATAAGATGCTCATTCTCGCACAGTCTTTCTCTGACCGTTTTTTCCATACAATGCACCTCCCGTCTCTCTATTTAATATATACTCCGTTTTTCGTCCTTTTCCTTTAAAAAAATTAAAAATTTTTAAATTCTTCACCGATTTCCTCACTTCGGAACTTCCCGAGGCTCAGATCAACGAGTTTTCTTTCAAAATCATCAACACTGTCAACAGGCATTTTAAAGGTAACTGTGACGGAATCGGCAAAATCCGTACCGTCAATCACTCCGCCGCATTCGGGGATCAGCGAATTAAGCCTGCCGTAGAAATTATAGTCACAGCAAATTCGGAGCACCTTGCACAGCTTCATCGTGATTATTCCGCCGGCGTCGACTGCGATCTTCGCCGTGTGAGAATACGCCCTCACCAGTCCGCCCGTACCGAGCAGTGTACCGCCGAAATACCTTGTCGCAACGACAACGCAGTCCGTCAGATTCTCCTTGAGGAGGACGTCAAGCACGGGGATTCCCGCCGTTCCCTGCGGTTCTCCGTCGTCGGAATAGCGGCGTGTCTGACCGTCCCTGAGGACATAGGCGTAGACATTGTGCCGTGCGTCCCAGTGCTTGGACTTGATCTCATTTATAAAGGCAACCGCCTCTTCCTGAGTTGTGACAGGCTTGATATAGCCGATGAATCTTGATTTTTTCTCAACGAACTCGTCGCTCGCCTGTTTACCGATCGTTCTGTATTCCGTGGCGGTCACCTCCTCAGCCTAAAAAAAGACGGTGTTAATCACACCGCCTTTTCTCTCATCATTATTTAGACAAATTGAAACGCTTATTGAAACGGTCAACACGTCCGCCTGTGTCAACGAGCTTCTGCTTACCTGTAAAGAACGGGTGGCACTTTGAGCAGATATCAACACGAAGATCCTTCTTTGTTGAACAAGTCTTTATCTCATTACCGCAAGCACAACGAACAACTGTCTCTTCGTACTTAGGATGAATTCCTTCCTTCATGTGTTTCACCTCTTTCGATATATTCACGCAACAGCTATTGTATCACAGCTTTTGCTAAATTGCAACAGTTTTTTGAAAAAAACTGAATTAATTCAAAAAAACAGATCCCGTCTGCTGACAGGATCCGTGAAAGCAAAACAGCCGTTATGAAAACGACTGTCAGATGATGTCGGCGTCGCCTTATCTTCCCGGGCGGCTGCCCGCCAAGTATTTTCAGCGCTGAAGAGCTTAACTACCGTGTTCGGGATGGGAACGGGTGGACCCTCTTCGCTATCGACACCGACTGCGATCAGAACTATTGTTCCAAACGACTTGTCTATTATATACCGTCCCACACTGTTTGTCAAGCACTTTTTGAAAGTTTTTTAATTTTTTTCGATAACTTTTTCAATTTCTCCGACATAGATATAGTGATAATCCTTGTTCGGATAGTTTTTCTCGATCGTCTTGTCGAGGAAGCCGGAATTATCCATCGGCTGAACGGCAATTTTTCTGCACTTGATCGTCAGTCTTGCCTCAGCGGGATACACCGCATCGCCGTCGGTTGCGAGGGTCAGACCCGCCTCCTTGATCTTATCGCAGTCCCTGCCGGAAATTCTGCCGCAGAGGCGAAGCATATCCTTGTACTCGGGGTCAAAAAAGCTGATTGTGAAATAATCCTGCTCGTCGATAAATTTTTTTGTGTATCTCTGCGGACGGATGAAGATAAAGGCAACGTCCCTGCCCCAGAGCTCGCCGATTCCGCCCCAGCTTACCGTCAGCGTATTCCATTTTTCGGGAGTTCCCGCACTGACGAGAGCCCAGTCATCGTCAAGCATCTTTACGGGGTTTTCCTTTAATTCCTTGATTGTCATAATATCACCTCATATATTAATTTATGCCGTTTTTCTTTTTATGATTCCCACAGCGGAGAATACGGCGAACATTATTGCGTTGACCGCAACAACGCTTGCACCCGCAGGCATTGAAAAAGCGAATGAAACAAAAAGACCGATAAAGAAGCATACAACCGAGATTACCGCCGAAACGATAACCACCTTTTTGAAAGTCTTGCATACCCTCATTGCGGTAAGTGCAGGGAAAATTATCAGGCTCGAAATCAGCATAGCGCCCATAATTCTCATACCGATAACGACCGTTATCGCTGTCAGCAATGCAATAAGGGTGTTATACATTCCCGTTTTTGTTCCCGTTGCCGTTGCAAAATTTTCGTCAAACGTGACTGCAAAAATTTTGTTGTAAAAAACGCAGTAGAGAACGAGCACCGCCGCAGAAAGCACAATACTTATTATAACATCGGTACTGCTCATTGCAAGTATACTTCCGAACATATAGCCGTTGACATCGGAATTAAGTCCCGTTGTCATTGACGTGACAAGTATTCCAACGGCGAGTGCAGTGCTCGATATCAAAGCGATTGCCGCATCTCCCTTTATCTTGCTGTTGTCGCTTATCCTCAACAGCAGGAATGCCGATATGATAACAACGGGCACAGAAACCGCAAGCGGAGCAACGTTCATTGCAAGCGCTATGCACAATGCACCAAATCCGACGTGAGAAAGTCCGTCGCCGATCATTGAATATCTCTTCAAAACAAGCGTAACGCCCAGCAGAGCGGCGCAGAGAGCAACAAGCACGCCTACAATTATCGCCCTGCGCATAAATCCGTAGGAGAACATCTGAACGAACATATCAAGCATGGCTGTCACCTCCGAGAATCCTTTTTGCCGCCGGGGTCTTTAAATATTCCTCGGTTGTTCCGAAAAAGTCGCCGTCGTGCTCCATACAAAGAATTTTATTCGCATATTGAACGGCGCTTTTGACATCGTGAGTGACCATTATAACCGTCACTCCATGCTCACGGTTAAGGTGGCTTATCAGCCTATACATATCCTCGGTCACGAAAGGATCAAGTCCCGTCGTCGGCTCGTCGAGCAGAAGGAGCCTGTCCGTTGCGCAGAGTGCCCTTGCAAGCAGAACTCTCTGCTGTTGACCGCCCGAAAGCTCATTGAAAGACTTATTTTTTATGGGATTGATCTTCATAATATCCATATTTTCTGCGGCAATCATTCTGTCCTCCGCAGTATAGAATAGCTTTCTTTTTCCGCCGAGTCTGCCGCTGAGGACTACCTCCTTGACGCCTGCCGGGAAGTCCTTCTGCACCTGCGTTTTCTGCGGAAGATAGCCGATTTCACTCTTCTTGATACCGTTAAATTCAACTCTGCCCTCGGAGATTTTCTGTAAACCGAGGATTCCCTTGAGGAGTGTGCTTTTTCCTGCGCCGTTTTCGCCGACAATGCAGAGAAAATCCCCCTCGTCAACGGTAAAGCTGACGCCGTTGACCGCCTTGGTTGAATCGTAATTCATATGCACATTTTCACATTTCAAAAGCTGCATCAGTTCAGCGCCTCCTTTAAGTTATAATAATTCTGCCGCATAAGCGATAGATAGCTCTCTCCCCTCTTCATCTCGTCCGACGAGATATTGTGGCAGGAATGAAGCAGCAGCATTTTCACTCCCGTTTCCGTCGAAACAGCCCTTGCAATTTTCGGCTCGGTCAGTTCCTCATAGAAAATTACGGGAATTTTGTCCGTTTTGATTTTGTCGATTATGCCTGCCATTACGGTTGCACTCGGCTCAGTGTTATCGACGCAGGAGTCAAAAGCCGCCGTGAATTGTATTCCGAACTCGTGGGTGAAATTTTTCATTGCAAATCTCGATCCCGAAACAATTTCGGTTCGTTTTGAGGTTTTTACAAGCTCGGAGATATCGTCTCTGAGCGCAAGAATCCGATCGGAATAAGCCTTGGCGTTTTGGCTGTAATAATCCGCATTATCGGGATCAAGTCCGCCCATCGTCTTTGCAATACAGTTAACCATATCCGCCGCCGTGTCGAGATTCGTCCAGATATGCTCGTCCGTCTCCCCCTCGTCGTGGTCATCGTGGTCGTCGCCGTGATGATGCTCGTGCTCGTGACCGTTTATACTGATGCCGAGCCTGTCGGCGATCTCAACCTTTTGAACCTTGGAATCTGCAATTGAATCAATAATCTGTGTAACCCACGTTTCCGTGTGCTCGCTGACATAGAAAAAGATGTCGGCGTTTTCCAGCTCGATAATATCCTTTGGCGTCGGCTCATACGAATGACTTTCCACGCCCGTAGGCAGAAGCATTTTAACGTCCGCCCTGTCGCCTGCAACCTGACGCGCAAAATCGTACGGCGCAAAAATAGAACAGACGACGCTCAGCCTCTCGCTCTTTTGCGGTGCTGAATACGAACAGCCGCAGAGAAACAGCAGAAGAACGGTCAGCAGAATCGCCGTTATTTTATTTTTCATCCAATGCCTCCCTACATTTGTCGCACACTCCGTAAAGCACCGTTTTTTCCGGACTTATCACAAAGCCGTGGTGTTCAAGAATATGCCCCGCAACCTCATCGAGGTAACCGCATTCAACGTGAATAAGTCTGCCGCACTCCGAACATTTGAGATGGTAATGTGATGTGCAGTCTCCGTCTTTGTCGATATATTCAAAGCAAGCGCTCTGTCCCTCTTCTGCGATATATTTACGAACCGTGCCCTGCTTCACCAGCTTATCAAGATGGCGGTAAACAGTAGCCTTACCGACCGAATTGCCCGTCTTTGCAAGCTCGGCGATGATATCGTCGGCGGTAAAGTGCTTGCCCGGCTGTTCCTGCAAAAAAGAGAGTATCAGACTGCCCTGTTTTGTGTTATATGAAATTTCCATTTTGTTCGCCTCACAATATGAAACTGAATTTCAATTTCATATTGTACTCCCTATTCCCTGTTTTGTCAACACTTTGCTTGCCATAATAATTATTGTGTGATAGAATAATTAAGGCTATACCGCACAACCGAGTTGTGCGAATCGCCTTAAATATTGAAAGGATTTATTCTATGAAAAAAGTCATTTCATTTTTTATATGTATTTTTCTGATTTTCTCCCTCTCCTCCTGCTCTGTTGAGAAAACTCCCATTCTTGATAACAGCGACAAGAGCTATTTTGTTGATTTCTACACCGATGACGAATATGTTTACATCGAGTGTGTACTGAATATTTATAATCCAAACAACACCGAATCCGAGGTAAAAATTTCCGCAATTGACAACGAGGATGTTGAAATAGGTCTGCTGAAGAATGCGGATCTGACGGCGGTGGAAAAGGACAGCGGCAAGGATGTTTTCAGGCTGAAAAGCGGAGAGAACACCGTAACGGTACTGTTCCGTGGCGACTATGCCGGAATTTATCAGATAACCGAACGTGCAATTCCGAGATTTATTTACATTACGGAAAATTGAGCAAAAAAGCTGTGACGAAAAATTTCGTCACAGCTCTTTTAATTACATAAATATCTTTTTGATCTGCTCAAGAATAATCTTCACAACATTGAGCATCAGATTTTTAAGCAGTGTGAAGAAGCCGGGGCGTTCGATCGGATCGCCCTTATCTTCCTTTGTCATCGGGCGGATCGTATCGCCGTCATTCTCCTTACCCTCATAGGCAAGGTACTGCGGATAATTTTCGTCGCTGAATACCGTCATCTGCTCGCCGTCGGATCTGAGGATCTTATAAATCAGCGGGCAAAGAATCCTCGGATAGCAGTTGTGCTTCATATTCTGAATATACCATGTGGTGTCGGGGAAGAGCGTCTTTGATGCGTCAACCGCAAGATCGGGAGAAATATATTTTTCCGTTCCGTCGAGCTTTGCATTATTAATGTACTCCTCATCGAATGTACTGCCGATCGGAGCGGTAACCGTTCCGGGTGCCTGCTGTTCGCAGGTAACGATCATATCGCTCTGCTGATTTGCATCATACACGATCGGATAAAGCTGATAGCCGTACTTTGCAATAACCGAAACTCTTACTCCGTCGGCTTCCATTTCCTTATACATTGTTGTGAGCTTTGATCCTACCGTTTCGTGGTAATGATTGAGCTTTGCGATAAGTCCCGCATATTCGTCCTCAACGCCTGCAAAGATATAGTCCCTTGCCTCTTCAAATCTGTCGGCGGAAACCATCGACCAGTAGCCGGGAGTTGTTCCGTAGCAGACACGCATAACGTCGGGTGTGACATATCTTGCAACCTTTGTGGCAGTCTTGTTGAAATAATCCATTGTCATTCCGAGACCGTTGAGCTTATTGCTGAGGGTGATAACCTCCTTAAGCAAGGTCAGCGGAAGTGAATCGTCGAGATTCTGATTTGCGAAGAAATCAACCGCATCCGCATCAAAATAAAGCTCGCCGTTGAACAGGGAATCCGTAACCTCGGTGCCGAAGCAGATCGGGTTATAAAGAACAACGTCGTCAATATCCTCCCAGCCGTATTCGGCAAGGTATGCGGAAAGAATCGTTGTGCCGAGACATCTTGCAAGGATCTTGATACGTGAATGACCCGTTACTTCCTTAACCGCCTGAATGTACTCGTGAAGATCGTCCGCAATATCGCAGGGATCGAGACGGCAGTCATACTGATAGAAGTATTTATAGAGCTCATTCGTTGCGCCCTGAGCGTCATTTACATCATTGGACGGCTTATGAACGTCATAGATCGGGTTATTCTTCCAATAAGCGCTCGTGTTGTAGCCGGAGTTGTTGGCAATTTCACCGTTTTTGTCCAGTGCGAAATCCTTGTAAGCCTCCGCCATATAGCTTGTAAAAAGGGTCTTAAACTCAGAAAAATCGTCCGTCAGGTATCCCCTTGTATAAACGGGAACAAGCTCCTTAAGAGCATTTTCAACGAATCCGTCGGGAACATACGGAAGCGACTGACTGTTCGGGTCATCCCTATCCACAAGGATCGGTGCTCGGCCACGGACATAGATAATGGGTTCTGTGTCGCAATTGCACGAATCTTCTGCAACCGCACTCATAGGAGCGACGATCATAACGAAGATTACCAGGGTCAAAAATACTGCTAAAAACTTTTTCAAAATTATCTCTCCTTTTGATTTATTTTGAGTTTATATGAAATCCCGCTTACTCTCAGCCGTTTTCTTCCTTGGCTGCAAGCTCGTCAAGATATTCATCATAGGTGATGTTCTTATCATAGAAGCTGCCTGTTGTTACATCAATAATTCTATCGGCAATCGTCTGAACAAACTGATGGTCGTGCGAAGTGAAAAGAACCGTCTCGGGGAAGTTGATAATTCCCTTATTGAGGGATTCGATGGACTCAAGGTCAAGGTGGTTCGTCGGCTCATCAAAGATCAGAACGTTAGCGCCCGAAAGCATCATCTTGCAAAGCATACAGCGAACTCGCTCGCCGCCGGAAAGAACCTTTGCTTTCTTTGTTGCCTCTTCGCCCGAGAACATCAGTCTGCCGAGCCAGCCTCTGACATCGCTTTCAAAGACAAGATCGGAGTACCTTCTCACCCAGTCGATAAGCGAATCCTCACATCCGTCAAAGAACTCCGAGTTGTCCGACGGAAAATAGGACTGGGATGTGGTAACGCCCCATTTGAACGTGCCCTCGTCAGGTTCAAGCTCGCCGACAAGAATTTTGAAAAGCGTTGTTTTGGCAAGTCCGTCTGTACCGACAAATGCGACCTTTTCACGGGGTTTTATCGTGAATGAAACATTGTCGAGAACCTTTCTGTCACCGATCGTCTTGCTGATTCCGGATACAGTCAGAAGCTCGTTGCCGACCTCACGGTCGGGCTTGAACGAAACGAACGGAAAACGCCTTGAAGAAACGGGCATATCCTCAATATTAAGCTCGTCGAGGAGCTTTTTACGGCTTGTAGCCTGCTTGGATTTTGAAGCGTTTGCACTGAACCTTGCGATAAATTCCTGCAATTCCTTTTTCTTTTGCTCGGCCTTTTTGTTCTGCTCTCTGAGCTGCCGCTGGGCGATCTGCGTATAATCATACCAGAAATCATAGTTGCCGACATACATCTCAATCTTACCGAAGTCGATATCGACAATATGGGTACAAACCTTGTTGAGGAAGTGTCTGTCATGGGAAACAACGATAACCGTGCTTTCAAGATCAATAAGAAAGTCCTCAAGCCATCTGATCGCCGCTACATCAAGGTGGTTCGTCGGCTCATCCATAAGAAGAATATCCGGGTTGCCGAAAAGCGCCTGTGCAAGAAGAACCTTAACCTTGATATCATTATCAAGCTCGCTCATCTTGGCATAATGAAACTCGTTTGTAACTCCGAGACCGTTAAGAAGAATCTCGGCATCGCTTTCTGCGCTCCAGCCGCCCATCTCGGCAAATTCTTCCTCAAGCTCGCTGACCTTGATTCCGTCCTCCTCGGTGAAGTCCTCTTTCATATAGAGGGCTTCCTTTTCGTCCATTACCTCGCACAGGTGCGGATTGCCCATAAGCACCGTGCGAATAACGTCGTATTCGTCAAATGCGAAGTGATCCTGCCTCAATACGGACATTCTCTCGCCCGGGGTAATTATAACCTCACCCTTGTTCGGCTCAATCTCGCCCGAAAGGATCTTTAAGAATGTAGACTTTCCCGCTCCGTTAGCGCCTATAAGTCCATAGCAATTTCCGTCTGTAAATTTGAGATCTGCTCCCTTGAACAGCTCTCTTCCGCCATACTGTAAGCTGACATTAACCGTACTTATCAAAACTATATCTCCCTGATTTTGCTATATTTATCTTTTAACAAGATATTTTACAAATTTATAAACCTGACTCTTAAATCCGTAATACGTTTTTCTGATAAAACGGATAAGCGGCAAAAATCTGACATACATCAGATAATCCCGATCGGTCACATTATGCACCTTGCCGTTGCGCTCAATGCTTTTCAGCACGCCGATTATCTGGTCACGGCGAACATTGTATTCATTGTCCCACTGATTGTCGCCGCGCATAACATATGTGCCCGCATTGACATACATAACACGGTGAAGAATGAATCTTCCGTTGTCACGCTGGTAGAAAACAACGTCGCCCGCCTTTATATCCTTTTTCGGTTTAACAAGAGTCACCGTATCCTTTCTGTCCCGTATAATCGGGAGCATACTGCGCCCTGCGGAAACGAAAGAAACCTCGCCGTTCTTATCGAGTGTTTCACGGATAAGCGGTTCCATTTCATTAAGGCTTATTTTCTCACTCAAGTATATCTGCTCCTTTTAAGGACTCTATAAACTCCTCGACATCTTTCCTTATCTCGTCGGGCTGAGTGTTACATTCCTTTGCAAGCTCCGCAACAACCGTCTCTGTGTCTGCGCCCTCGCTGAGCTTGTTCCAGATAAATGTGCCCGTTTCGTTAACTGTTATAAGTCCTGTGAAATTTATTCCCCCGGGAGCCACAACAATGCTTTTGTCCCCTACTTTTCTGAGTCTGTAACCGTCTTTAATTTTCACAAACGGCACCTCCGATCGTGTTCATTATCTTTATCTTCCTGTCCTCAATCCTGATCTCTTTGTTGCAGACGTTCAGGGCGGCAGGCTTATGTGTAATTATAATGCAGGTTCTGTTATCCAGTGCTCTGAGATTTTTCAGAAGTCTTTCCTCCGTCGCCTCGTCAAGAGCGGACGTTGCCTCATCGAGAAGAAGAATCGGCGCATCATAAAGGATCGCTCTCGCTATCGCAATACGCTGAATCTGACCCTCGGAAAGTCCGAGGCCTCTTTCTCCGACCACTGTTTCCAGCCCGTCGGGGAGCTGAGAAACAAATTCATCGGAACAGCTGAGCCTGATCGCACGGTCGATTTCTTCGTCGCTCCTGCCCTCGCACATAAAGGTTATATTCTCCCTCAATGTTCCCGAGAGAAGCATATTTCCCTGAGGCACATATGAAAACAGCTTTCTTGTGTCCCTGTCGACCTGCCGCTGTGAGCTGTCGGTCACAAGGCGGATTTCTCCCTCCTGCGGAGACATAACTCCGAGCAACAGCTTGAGGAGCGTGCTTTTACCGATTCCCGAAATACCCGTTATTACGGCAAAGTCACCCTTTTCAACCGTCACACTTGCGTTTTCAAACACAAAGTCTCGGTTATATTTGAATGTGATCGAATCAAATTCGATCCTTTGAAGTTTATTGTAATAGTCGTAACGGTCGCCGATATCGTCCGAGATTTCAAGCTCGTCGCTGTAATTCTCGATCTCCATAATTCTTTCGGCGGATGCGATAATCGAATAGAATGTGGGAATAACGCCTGCCAGAGCGGAAAGCGGCGACTGAATCTGATTGACAAGCTGCAATATCGCCGTCAATTCGCCGATATCAATCTTGCCCTGATAAACTCTGAAACCGCCGAGCACCATTGCAAAAAGATAACCGAGGCTAAATGCCATCTGGATTCCCGTGTTTGCAAAAATGCTTATTGTGGCTCTTTTTATACGAATTTTATAGTTATCGAGCTGTAATTTGCGAGCCTTTTCCGACACCTGCTTATAGGCATTGAAAACCTTAATGACAAGTGCGCTTGCTATTGACTCCTGAAAAAACGAGCGAACCTTGCCGTCGGCATCCTGCGCCTTTTTGTGAATGCTTTTCAGATAGTTCCTGAAAAAAGCCGTGGTCAATGCAATCAATCCGCCGCCTGCGAGGAAGATCACCGCAAATATCCAGTCAAGACCCACCATTATCGCAACTGCGGAAATGAGCTTTGTCAGCAGTGCAACAACGTTCGGCACAAGCCCTGTCACGCCGTCGCAAATTGTCTGGACATCGGAGGTCAGTCGATTAAGAAGATCGCCGCTGTGATGCTTTGATATCTCCGAATAATCCTTTTTCATAATCGAGTCAAAGACGCTTGTTCGGATCTTAATCTCAATCTTTGCTCTGGCACGCTCATACATATTGCTGTTGAAGATTTTCAACGCAAGCTGAATCAAAACGAGAACAAGCAGGTACAGCGCACCGTGCTTCAGCAGTTCAAAGTCTCTCCCCGCTGCGCCGTTTACGACGTCCTTGACTCCGTATGCCGTATTGATGCCGAAATACGCAAGTGCGGCGCTGAGCACGGCATAAACAAACACAAAAAGCCAACTGCCCTTTGAAGTTTTAATTATCCACTTGAGGGCAGTCATATCGCTGCCGTTTTGATTCTTTTTCAATACGATCTTTCCTTTACAGTAATCGACGGCTCATTGTTTTATAAGAAAGCTCAGCCGCCTCGAGGCTGATATTGCACTTCAGCTTATAGATCGGAACATTTTTCAATAGGTCATCGAGGAAATCGCACAGCAGAATCATTCTGTCGGGATTCGACGGACGCACCGTCTGCGAAATCAGGAGGCTGAGAGCCTCGTCATTTGACAGTCTCTCAATCGAATTTGTCTCACTCTGCTCGACAAAGCATATTCCGCCAAGCTCAACGAAAGTGTTCACATTGATATCATTCTTACCCGAAAACGGTGTTCCGAATACGTAAAATTTACCGTCGATCTTTCTGAACGCCGCTTTATCATCATTGATTATATACGCTCTGTCGCCGAGCATTTTCAGCCAGAGAGAAGTATGCGTCGATTTTCCCGTTCTGCACGGAGCGGAAAACGAATACGCTTTTCCGTCAACAACAACAGTTGACGAGTGCAGATACATACCGTTGTATTCAAGCAGTTTCAGGTTAAAAGCCGTGCCGACCCAAAGGTACTCAAGATTGGCACCCTCCATAATATCCTTATAGTAATTGATCTGCTGTTCCATCATATCATCGGATATGCCGATCTTAAATTCCGCCTTTTCATCGCAGAGATATTTCTCACTGCGCAGACGGAGCAAATCGTATCTCGGCTCATATCCGACATTCAGTCCGGCAATTTTATAAACTGGCATCGCTTCACCGCTTTTCAGAGTTTATTCACAGCTACCATATAAATGATAAGTATGAATAAAATCTAAGTTATCTTCCATTACCCAAGAATCGGCAGACAAACACAACGCCTGTCTGCCGAATCCGGTTGCTTTTCAATTAGCCGATGATAAGATCGCTGCCGATGCTGCCTGCATCTGACTTTGATTTGGTATCAGGTGCAACCTCTGTCGGAGTCATTGCCGAATCACCGTCTGCTGTGATCTCCTCAACGATGTTGAACTTTTTTACATCAAGTTCGGGCTTTGTGTAAGTCATCTTTTTCACCCCTGTATTATGTACTCAATACAGAATATCGAAAAATTAAATCAGAATTCTTTTTGTTAACATTTAACTTTCCAATAATCCCAGTATCTTGTTCAATTTTATCATCTTTGTATCTTTATGTCAATACATTTTTCTTAATAGAAAGATTAAATTTCTCAAACGAATTATAAGTCTCCCCTCTTATCCGCAAAATGCAAAAATCAATCCGGGTAAATAATGATGTTATATGTCTACACCATATTTTTGAAAAGGCAAAGGCTCCGTGCAAGCACGGAGCCAAAATTAGCATTGTTTTTTTCTGATTCGGTCAGAGATTAATAATATAATGCTCTACCTGTGATGTAGTCTCCTGTAAGAGCAAACGTTGTGTTAACAGCACGTGTTCTTGCAGCGAAGTTGAATACGCCCTGAGCAAAGTTGAACTGTATTGTCCATACAAGCTCGTCGCCCTCAACAACAGGAGTCCATGTAGCCTTGTCAAATGTACGTGTGTTGCCGTAAGGATCAACAAACTGGAGCTTATGAACATCTGTGCTCGTCTTGACGATTACAGTGTGGATACCTGCATAAATTCTGCCGTCTGTGTATGTTCCTGTCGGATACATATCGGGAACAACGATTGAATGAACGCTGAGGTCAAGACCCTCGGTAGCGTTGATAGTAAGTGCGAGTCCTGCATCGCTGAACTCCTCGCCCCACTTACCGAATACGTTGTAGTTAGTAGTTGCGGAAGATACGGAAACCTTGATGTTCCATACTTCGTTATCGCCGTTTGCTGTGATCGTAGCGTCGTCACGGTTGAATGTGAGTGCGTTGCCGTCTGTGTTTACAAGACGGATTGCAGCGGGTGAACCGTTTGCAACGACCTGAACGTTTGCAGCGGAACCGATAGTCGGTGTGCCGATAACGTCAGCGCTTACGAGCTTGTTAAGAGCAAGAGCAGCCTTAGCGTCTGTGATTGCCTTTGTAGCTGCGTCAACAATTGCCTGATCAGCTATGAGGAGATCTCTTGAAACGTTTGTACCTGCTGTTACAGCAGAAGCATATGCGTTCCAAGTAGCTGCTGTGTAAAGTCCTGAAACAGATGCATCAAAACCTGCGATAGCAGCATCGAGTGCTGTGTAGTCAGCCTTCTGAACATCGTCGCCTACGATATTAATTGTAGCAGGAGTAGATGTTATTGTCTGATCATACTGAGTCAAATAGTCAGCCATGTATAAGTCATCCGAATTTTCTTTCGGGTTTACACGTACGAACTGCCAATACGGTGTGATCGGTTTATCCTGTGCTTCCATTTCTTCATAGAACAATTCCTTAGCCGATGAATACATTGCGTCGCCGGGAGCAAGAATCTGAGTTGTGGAGCCAACCTTTGCATCATCTTTAACCTTCATCTTGAGTGTAAGAAGAAGTTCATCCTGAGGCTTAAGTGCAGGAACGATTTTAACATCATCTCTGCTATCAAACATGAACAGATATGCTTCCATTGTATTCTGCCAATTATCAATTGCAAGAATTGATTCCGGCCATTCAAGCTCTCTCATATCTCCATACGATTCAACATAAGATCCGTATGTGTAGTCACCTACATGTGGCATCTCATCATATGTTGCATAATCGCTAAAGTATGGACCGATAGGGTGCTGCTTCATTTCCGATGGATCCTGTCCTTTGTGAGCATCATCGGTACCCTTGTTTTTCTCATCGCAGCCTATCATATCAACAAGAGTATTGTTATAAAAGAATGTTGTCTTAAGCTGGCTTATGCTAAAGTAGAAATCTGTTGTCAAATAAACATCAACCGTGAACTCTTCGCCCGGTTTAAGATCAGTCTTGCTCGGTACAAGTCTGACGTTTGCGTTTGCCTTATCTTCACGGCGATACTCATAGAAGAAGTCCTTCCACTCGTCATCGTTGTCACGAGGAGTCTTCATCTTACGATAGAGTGCACCCCACTCTTCGTCTGTTGCAGCAGTGCCCTTAGCTTCAAGAGCATGATACTCGTTGATGATTTCGTCATCCCAATATTTGAGGTTGTACTCAAGGGTTTCCTTATCTGCAGCCTCTGTTACGAGTTCTCCGCCGCCACCGAACTTACCGGAAAGAAAGACAATGTCAATTCTCTCTTTGGGATCTGTGATAGCAAGTTCCTCTTCCGGATAGTAAGCTCTATCATCATCGGTTATTGTATCGCCGGCAAAGCTGCCGATGACAAAGGTAGAGAATACAAGGATCACGGAAAGAACAATGCTGATTAATTTCTTTGCCATAGATATTCCTCCTTAAATTTATCTTAATTCATCGTTTACCCAATGAATTTAAGCCGAAGTTTTGAGTTTGCCTGTTTTCTGATTAATCGATGCTTTCTTCTGGACTACCTTCTTAAGTGCCTTGTAATCCGTAGTGCCAACCGATACTCTCGAAACCAGTCTCGCCGCTTTTTTCTGCGGAGCTGTAAGGACAGCCCTCTTGTTAATTGCATTTGAAACAATTTTTGTGTCCGACGTATTGATCAGTCCGTTTCCGTCAACATCGCCGTATATAATGATTATGTACGAGGCAATTTCTTCGCCGGTAATGCTTGAAATGACCTTAACCGTTGTGCCTGTTCCGAGGAATCTTCCGCTGTTGCCGGAATATTTGAGTTCAACATTTTCGTAAGTAATGAACTTACTCTGGAACGCCGACTTCGTCATTCCGGTTGAAAGGCCGTAAATATAACCGTCCTTTATGACTGTTGTACTGCCTTCCTTTGCCTCAAAGACCTCCTTGGCGGTCTCGGGCTCAAGCGAATCAATATAGCCCTGAAGCGTTGCGGTCATTTCATCAACCGTCGACTGCTTATCAACGGTCAGATTCATATTATTCTTGACCGTATTTTCACGATAAGACGCAATAAGAGCCATTACCTCATCAAAATTCTTATATGTATTATTATAAATTTCCGAGCTCGAATTGTCAAGCAAATCCAGAATTTTTTGAAGTTCTGTATAGTTAGCCAATTTTTTGACCAAATCATTGGTAGCTTTGACTATATTCTGCGCAAACTCATCGACCTCGCTCTGTCGATTTTTAGTATAGCCTGTCACAACAGAATCAATGGCATCCTGAAGTTTGGCAACACTCTCGTCAGTATACCAGCCCTTGTCAATTTCAGCCTTTGCCGCTGTTATTGCATTATCGACAGCCGTGTAATCCGCCGGAAGAAGTTTCAGCGCCTCAATTCCCGCTCTTACGGACTGCTCATAAAGATCAACCTTTTTCTGATCCCTTATATCAAGCTCCCAGTTAATCGAAGCGATAAGCGATTCAAGCGAGCTGACGGATTCCTTGGTGTAGTAACCGGTTTTGATCTCCGCCTCGGCATCATCAACCGCCTGACGGAGCTTGGTGTAATCCGCCGGCAAATACTTAAGATCCGTTATCGCCTGCTCAATGTCAGCCGCATAGCCGTTTACCTGAGCCTGATATCTGATATCAAGATTCTCCTTTACCGCCGCCAGCTTATCCTGAAGATTCTGCCAGCTCTCCGCCGTATAGATTGAAGAATCCTTCGGCACCTTGCCCTTTGCGGTATTTACGGCGCTGTAATCTGCGGGATTATATTCAAGCTCCGATACAGCCTTTCTGATCGCCGCCGCATAGCCGTCAACCGTTGCCTGCTTTGTTATGTCAAGCGTGTAATCGACAAGATTTATCGCCGTTCTGACTGCCGCTCTCGACGCTGCGGTGTGGAGCTTTTCGTCCATCGTATCGTTTGCCTCTTGAATTGCCTTTCTTACATCGTCATAATTTGCGCCGACATATTCGAGATTTTCAAGAGCATCTTCAATATCGCTTGCGAACTTATCAACCTCAGCCTGGTGAGTAATATCAAGTCCTGTCCGAACCGCATTGAGCTTATCCTGAAGCTCCTGCCAGCTCTCCTCTGTGTAAAGAGATGAGTCTGTCGGAACCTTTTCCTTTGCGGCATCAACCGCAGTATAATCTGCGGGCTTATATTTGAGATTCTTTATCGCCTCTCTGATTGCGGGAGGATAAGTATCTACCGTCGCCTGCTTCGTGATATCGAGAGTATAGTCGATTCCGTTAAGAACCTCGTTGAGCTTTGCAACAGTCTCATCGGTATAAAGGCTGAGATCCGACGGGATTTCTCCCTTCGCCTTTGTTACCTCGTCATAATTTGCAAGGACGTATCTAAGAGCGGCAATCGCATCCTCAATGTCCTTTGCAAAAGCGTCAACCCTGCTCTGCTGAGTAATGTCAAGGCCCTCAACAACCGCATTGATTTTATTCTGAAGATTCTGCCAGCTCTCCGCCGTATAAAGAGAAGAATCTGCCGGAACCTTTGTCTTAGCTGTTTCAACAGCGCTGTAATCGGCATCCTTATATTTAAGAGCCTCTCTTGCGGTCTTAATGCTTTCCGCATAGCCGTCAACAGTCGCCTGCTGATCCTTGCCGAGCGATCTGTCAACCGCATTCACAGCGGCATTGAGAGCCGCAACAGTTTCGTCGGTGTAAACAGTCAGATCCGACGGGATTTTGCCGATTTCGCTGTCGACCTGTGTGTAATCCGCAGGAACGAACTTAACAACAAGCTTTGAAATTGCATCGTTGATCGCCTGTGCGTAAGCGTCAACCTGCGCCTGCTTCGTTATATCAAGATTATACTGAACATCGGAAATCGCTTTGTTGAGAACAGCGACCGATTCGTCGGTATAAATTCCCTCGGCAATCTTTGCGTTGCCCTTATTAACTGCCTCGATAACAGCGGTGTAATCCGCACCCTTTGTCTTAAGTGCTCCTATCTTTGCTCTGACCGATGAAGCATAACCGTCAACCGTTGACTGATATCTGATGTCCAGATACTTGTCGATTGAATTTACAACATCATTGAGAGCCTGCACTGAGTCATCGGTATAAATTGAAAGATCCGATGGAATTTCCGAAAGCGCCTTGTTTACATCCGTGTAATCAGCGGGCTTATATTTAAGGACATTAATTGCGGTTTCAATCGCCTCTGCGTATTTATCAACCTGATCCTGATATCTGATATCAAGACCCGTTACGACATCGGCGAGCTTATCCTGAAGATGCTGCCAGCTCTCCTCGGTATAAAGAGATGAATCCGAGGGAACCTTTGCCTTAGCGGCATTGACCTTTGAATAGTCCGCATTCTTATATTTAAGCGATGCAACAGCATTGTTTATGCTCGTCACATAACCGTCAACCTTGGACTGCTGGTCAGTTTTAAGAGTTGTATCAATCTTTTTAAGGATCGAATTGAGCGTTGCAACGGAAAGCGTTGTGTAAAGCGACAGATCGGACGGGATATTAGCCTTTGCCAGCTCAACCTGCGTGTAATCCGCCGGTGCATATTCAAGTCCGTTGATCTTGTCGTTGATTGCGGTCACATAGCCGTCAACCGTTGACTGATATCTTATGTCAAGACTTCTGTCCACGCTTGCAATTGCAAGATTGAGGGCAGAAAGGGATTCGTTGGTATAGAGCGGATATCCCGGATGAGCCTTTTCAAAAGTATCGTTTTCGGCGAGCTTCGCATTCGCCTCAGTTATCTTATTGTCAACGTTCGTATAGTTTGCAGGAAGATATTCGAGCTTTGAAATAGCCTCTCGGATCGCCTGCGCATAACCGTCGACCTGTGCCTGCTTGCTGATGTCGAGATTTGCAACTACGGCAAGGTAAGCGCTTGTCAGTCTGTTGAGACTTTCAGCCGTATAAAGAGCACTTCCGGAAGAGATTATCGGAGAAGCCTCTTTCTGAGCGGCGGTGACTTCGGTATAATCTGCCTTATTCTCCTTGAGAGCCGCAACGGCGCTTCTGATAGCCGCCGCAAAAGCGTCAACCTGTGCCTGCTTATCGCTGTCAAGGTTACGTATTACATTGTCAATAGCCGTGGTAACATTCGACCAGTTTGAATAGAAAGTTTCCGCCGTAAAGCCGTAGGTTGAAGCGTAGGTCTTCATTACGTTATCGGCAATTGCCTGCGCCTCGGCAATTGCGGCGTCAACATCGGTGTAATCCGCACCGTTTGTTGTAAGGCTGTCAATCGCCGATCTGACAGCGGCAACAGCTCTGTCGATCTCACTCTGATATCTGATATCAAGATCAATCTTCGACTCAAGATTTGCAACCGCATTATCAACCGAGCTGAGATCGGTATATTTTGATCTGTCAATCGAATTTGCCTCGGCAATAATGTTTACAGCCGCTGTTGTGTCGGCAGGCTTATATTCAATATTATCAAGCCAATATTTAAGATTCGCAACTGCGGAATCAACATCGCTCTGCCTTGAAAGATCAAGTCCGTGAAGAGCTACAAGCGCATTGTAAGCGGATCTGAGATTCTCGGCGACATCATCAACAATATATGAAAGATTGAGAATCTTATATGAATTTTCAGCTTTCGTTGCCTCGGTATAGTCCGCACCGTTAAGTTTAAGTGCGTCTATCGCATTTCTGAGAAGAAGCGTGTAGCCGTCGACTGTCGCCTGTTCGGTAATGTCAAGGTATGTGCCGACCGTATATCCTTCAAGCTCGTTATAAAGGCAGCCCGCACTTCTAAGGACGGATTCAACCTTTG
This sequence comes from Ruminococcaceae bacterium UBA6845, assembly GCA_002449395.1. Classification (GTDB taxonomy): domain Bacteria; phylum Bacillota; class Clostridia; order Oscillospirales; family Acutalibacteraceae; genus CAG-488. Next base: position 23,715 of record DKDP01000051.1, read on the forward strand.
CCCAGCCGGAGTATACCTCCGATGCAGGCTTTCCGTAAATCGTCGGTGTTTCCGTCATTATCTTATTAACCGTATTGATGTTTGCGATAAAATCGGAATAATCAGCCGTTGCATACTCAAGAGCATCAATTGCGGCTTTGATATCAATCGCAGACTTATCAACTGCCGGCTGATAAAGAACGCTGTAATTGTCGACGTATGCATCAATTATATTCTGGAGCTTCGCCCACGATGCAAGAGTGTAGTTATTCCGGTTCTTGCCGATAGCCTGCTTATAGTAAGCGTCGGCAAGCGAATAATCCGCTTTTCTCATCTGAAGATTTGCATATGCCGTTTTAAGAGCCGTATAAGCGGTGTCAATATCGCTCTGTGATTGATCGGGCTTTGCAAGACAGGTCTTTGCATTCAGAAAAGCTGTCTGAAAATCCTCCCAGCCGGATGAATAATACCACGACTGCGGGTTATAGCCCTTAAACTCGCCGTCGGCAAGCTCAATCGTCATTGATGTGGGATCGGTTCCCTGAATCTCCTCAACAAGAGTTCTCAGTGAGCCCTTATCATATGTAATAAAGCGGAAGCTGAATGACTGTCCGACATAAACATTGGTCCATGCGGCAGGAGTATGATATTTCAGAGAAACGGTATATTCCTTCGTTCCCGTCTCCTTACAGGGTCCGACACCCTCAAAATAGGTCTGAAGAGTGGAACTCATGGCAATGCCGGTCACCATAGGTTGGTTCTTCGGCAAAGACATACCGAGTTCTGCGCTTGCCGCCGTATCGTTATCCGGGTTGTTAGATGTGTTTGATGAGCTGAAAGTATTAACAATTCCCGAAGATACGTATGCGCTGTCAACTCCAACGGTAACCTGCTCCTTGGTGCTGGAAGCGTATGTCGGAATAACAGTATGGAAACGCAGATTTAAAGATGAAAGAGTTGAAGTAACGCTCTTATCAATATAAACCGTTGAGAGCGGGCGGTTTGAATCCGCATTGATGGCAACATTATAGTTCTTGCTGGCATCGGTTCCGCTGATACTTCTCATATTACCGAAATCCGATGTCCATGCAGGTGTACTGCTCGTAAATGCGGAATCATTTGTAAAATCAACCGTACCGTCAGCTGTGCCGTTATTATACAATGAACCGTAAGTATTCTCACCGAGAATCATTGTTGCGATGTATGAACGGTTTTTGGTGTCCGTACCTACAACAAAGTTCTCAAACGTTCTCTTTGTCGAATAAAGACCCGTCGGCGAAGAGATTGACTCAACATATGAAACGCACTGAGTTTCGTACTTATTTGTATATGTCTTTCCGCTGATCTTGTTCGTTTCACTGTATGTATAGCTGACGGTAAATATGAGTGATGTACCGACAAGCGCAGTACCGCCGCTTACCGTCCAGGTATACGTACCGTTAGAGAACGTCGGGGTTGCCGAAGCGTATGTAACAGTGGTATTGCTGCAGGAAATTGTAGGCGTACTGTCAAGCGTCACACCGGGGGTAAAGGATATCTGCGTCGAGTACGGAGTCTCTCCGCAGTATGCAATGTTTGCAAATTTACCCGAGAGGTACGGCACTCCCGATTTGGTAGCCTTAACAATAACCGAATTATTTCCCGACGGAGGTTTTATGGAGTTGCTTGCATACGCAACTCGTGTCACCTCATTGACATATATGCCGGCAGTCGGTCGGTTAAGAACCAATGTCGGATCCGCAGGCGCCGCCTCAGCGGTAATACCTCCCGGCATAAGAGTCAGCGGGATAGATGAAATAACCAAAGCGATCACTGCAATTATGCTGATGATCTTTCTTTTGAGTTTCATCACAAACACCACCTTGTATCTGATATTTTTTACAAAATATATTCGATGTTTAAAACGTACTTCTCGAATATACCTAAAAATATTTTAACACAGGATCAACATTTCGTCAACAAATTTGCGGAGTTTTTATTTTCTCCAAAGAAAAATTCATTAAATTTGTTTAATATAGCCATAACGAAAAGCCGCCCGATCCGTGAATGAACCGAGCGACCTTTTTATTTCTCTTTTATGTAAATGACCGAGCCAACGCCCGTTTCCGTTTCAATTATACTTTCATCGGTAACAAAAATTTTTCCGTCGGGAGAGACCTCCGCTTTTTCAAACGGATTTTCAATTCTGATTTTTCTGCCCTTTTCGCTGAGAATTTTTATACCGTCGATCTTTCCGTCCTTTACTGACGCCGAGACGAGGAATGCTCCGTCCGCCCTGAGATCTCTGAACGAGCAATCAATGTCTCTGTCCCAAACGGGGAAAAATCTGATTATTCCCTCATAGCTTTGCAGAACCATTTCGTTGAGCGTTGTGCAGGCTATACTGCTGTTTTCAAGACATCCGCCGCCGTGGAGAAAAAGCATATTCGGAAGCTGAAATTTATCAAAATTCTGCTTCATCCGCTTGATAATCAGCTTCGGATCAAGTCCGATTCTTGCAGAGCACGGAAAAATCGAGCAGCCTGCGTTTCCGTCATCCCACCTGTCGTTGGTAAAGAACGTGTTTCGGGAAATTTCAAGGGTCTTACTGTCCGAGCTCAGACCGATCTGACCGCACGGGTAGATATGCTGAATACACAGACCGTTTGAATCGTTCCAATCGGTGCCCTTTGAGGTGTAGCGAAAAACTTCTTTCCCGTTCTTCTCAAACGTCGGAAATTCGTGGAGGTTATCGACAATATCCTGCCACTTTTCTCTGCGGACGCTGTCACGGTCAAGCTCCCTTGAAATGTCGATCAGACACTTAAAAAACATCCTCAATAAGCCGAGCGAAAGAAGATTGTTTTCCTCGTGAATCTTCTCATCGTATTCTTTCGGATCAAAGCCATCCTTATAATACGGAATTTCGTGAACGGCGTCGCCAACCACATTGTAAATACCGTCACGGTTCACGAGGTAACCCTCCCAAAATGCCGCAACATCCAAAAAGAACGGGTAAATTTTCTGTGCATATTCCTTGTCATATGTTGCGTACCAACGCATTATCATTATGTCCGTTGAATGGATCGCATTACTGCGCTGACCGAGGAACATCTTTTCCCAGACATCGTCGCACCTTTCCGTCAGCATTCCTTTCGGTCCGATTCCGACAGGATAAAACACACCGTGCTGATTGAGAAATCTCTCGGCAAACTGTCTGCCCCTCTCCCTCATATCAAAAATCGGTGCCGAATAGCAATCGGTCAGCTCCGTGTGATTTGAGGAACAGGCACCGTAAAACGAGCCCTGATAATTATAATTGAGATGATAGTCGCCTTTCCAGTTCACCCTGTTGACCGTTATGAAATTTCCGTAAAGTCCGGGAGGAAAATCCGTATTCAAGGCGCAAACCGCAAGCAGATACTGCGAAGCGTACCAATTCATCTCTAAAAATTCGTCCGACGAGGTGAATGATGATTTTTCATAAAATTTCTTCCACCACGCCCGATTATCATCTCGCTCACGGTCATAGGTTTCCTCGTTGTATTCCTTGATCCTTGATAAATCCGACTTTTTATCAAAGGAAGAATCAAGCGAAATAACACAAATATTGCCACGATCCGAATCAATGTTCCTCACGGCAACATTCATCTCTGTATCAAAGACGAGATTGTCGCCCGAAAACTTCATTTTATAGAACAAAGCTCCGTCGTTCTCATCTTTTCTGAGCGATTCGCCTTTGATATCGGCAGGAATAAATTCCGGGAGTTTAAATGGAATATTCTCGGAAAACTCCGATTTTATCCATACGCATCTTGTCTTATGGCTGACAAAGATGAGAAATTCCGCATAATCCTTTCCGTCGGAAAATCGGCAAAATATTTCGCCCTCATCCATACGCTGTTCAACGTAGTAATTTTCATAAAGTCTGTGCGGAATGTCGAAGTTCAGCATACCGACAGGCTTTATTCCGCCGTCGCTTTGTCCGTCCTCCCCTGCAAGCCAAAAATCCGCCTTGCTGATGTGGCAGGTCATTCCGTTTTTATGCTCGCCCAAAATTACGCCGATATCGCCGTTGCCGCATATCGCTCCGTCGGGAGTTGAATGCTTTCCCGAGCGTTTCGGTCTTTCTCTTATAATCGTAGTGTGCTTCATAGAATCCTCCGTCAGAATTTTAAAAAGGCTGCCGATTGCTCGGCAGCCCGAAAGTTTTTTTGCAGAAAACTATTATAATGTTGCTCCGTTAGCAAGATCAACGAATGATGTGTACTTGCCGATGCACTCCGACGGAGCCTGATTTATTGTCTCTCTGCCGACACCTGCATTTTCAACCGACTTGATATCGGAGTTACCGATATTGCCGTCGAAGTTGAGGTCGCCCGCATATACGATGTAATCTGCGGCTTCCTTAGGATCAAGCATAAGTGACGCATAAGCTCTGAGAAGAACAACGTCCTGACCGTCAATCTTACCGTCTCCGTTTACATCGCCGAAGATAACAACGGTGTAGTGATTGAGGACATTTGCCTCTCCGTAAGGATCGTCAACGATATTCAGAACAGCACCCGTACCTGAACCGTTCGCTGTCGGAACAAGTGTAACACTACCGTCTCCGGAATATCCGTAGAACGATGAGAAGTAATCGTTGAATCCCTCAAGTCCGCCGAAGTCCTCCTGATCCTGAGCTGTCCAGAATGTCTCGTCATAACCGATAGCGTAGCCGTATCTTTCGTCAATATTCTGCTCAAAAGAATTGTCGCCGTAGTTATAAAATTCAATTGAAGGAATGGATACGAGCTTCTCGATTGAATCATAGAGCTTCTTATAGAAGTTATCAACGAGCTTCTGGCTGTCCTGATCATAATCACGGTCAAGTGCAACCGCCTGCTTGTATGCGTCAACAACCTTCTGTACCGAATCCTTTGTATAGCGAACCGGCGGGAAGAGGTTTGCTACACGATCGATCTGACCGTCAAGCTCCTCGTAATTTGCAAGTCCTACATATGCCTTAAGATTGTGGAGAGCCTTTGAAAGCTGACGTCTTGCGGTGTTGATCTTGGACTGTCTGTAATCCATCTCGGTACCCGCCGCAACGTGCTCATTGTACTCTTTCATAACCTTGTTTGCGAACTGGTAAGCGTTCCAGTAGGCGTTCCATGTTCTGTCGGTATACTTCTTTGTTCCGTCGGCATTGAGGTTATCCTCATACTTAACTGTTCCGAGAGGAGCAAGAACCTTGTTGAGCTGGTATGTTGACTTGTATGTCTGGTTGCCTATCAGAAGATCCTTATAGGTTCTGAGTGCGTAGCAGTTGAAAGTAATATCCGCACTTGACGGGTAAACTTCCTTGCCCTTTTCAGCCTCATCATACTGTGAAATAAGACTGCCGGCAGTTCTGAGCGTTGATCTGAACTTGAGATATGCCCACGGTGCGAAATCGACCATATGGAAATACTCATAGTTATCGTCATAGTAGTTGAGGCCCTCATTGCCTGTGAGTGCAAGCTCATTGTAGATAGCCTTAAGCTCGCTGATGCTGTAAGTCTCGCCGGGAGTATGATTTGTGTTGTAATCAACTGTCACGTAGTCATAGGACTTGACATCAATAGCTCCGAGAAGCTCAGCGAGGAGATCAAGTGATGTGTCGCAAAGTGAGCCTTCGCCTGTGATATTTGCAAGGCTGCCGAGGAGCATCTTGACTGTGTTCTTGAGACCGCAGCCGTTGTTTGCGCCGTCGGTGTTAACATTTGTGATGATCTGATCAAGTCTTGTGTAGCTGTAAGGAATGATCAGTGAAAGCTGAGCAGCGTTGTCGGTTGTGCCCGCCGTCTCATAATGAGGAAGCTGGAACAGACCGTTGAGAACTCTTGCAAGAAGATTTGTGATAATCTGTGTGAGCGGCTTATCGAGCGTTGCCGTAAGAGTTGATGTCGAAGCACGGCGACCGATAAGCGAAAGAAGAGTATTGACATCGAAGTCAAGGATAGGATTGAGGATCTTATCCATAACGATTTCTCTCATACCGTCCTTGCTGTTTTCAACACCGTAGCAGATGTTCGTGAGAGGAATAACCTGGTTAACAGAGTAATAAACCTTTGCCCAAACATCGGTGCTGTTTGCAGCGGAACCGAGATTAAAGAACTTTGAATACTTCGTGAGGAAGAAATCAAATGCTGCATTGAGCTCAGCAGAGAATGTGATCTTTGTGGGATCGGAGTTAACGGTTTCCATACCGAACTCACCGACAAGATAGTAGTCTACCAAAGCGCCGGCAAGGTCAAGGCACCAGTCACCGTCCGGGTTGTACTGAGAACCGATGTAGTTGCCGTCGGCGTCCTTCTTAGCCATAAGATCCTCGAACTCTGCGTTCGGATAGAGATCCTTAAGTACGTCGATAAGGGTATATGTTGCGAGCTCTCTGATCGAGTCGCAGTTATCCGAGAACTCAACGTCGTCAACAAGTGCCTCAAGGAGGAACTTGACAAGGAATGCGAACGTCTGCTCGTCATTCATTGTTTCGAGAGCCGTTGACTGCTCGTCTGTGATTTCCGGGGCATCCTTCCATACGGAACCGATGATCGGGAGAAGCATCTTTACATATTCGGAGAGCTTGGAAACAAATGTCGGCTCAAGAGTGAGATACTTGCCGCCGTTTCCGTCATCCTGGAAGTAAATATACTTTGTAATACCCTCTTTGAGGATATATTTAAGTGCAACGTTGATTTTATCTATCGGCTTCGGGGCTGTCGGATTCTCAACGCCCTGAGACTCAAGGAATTTGGCGATCAATTCATCCTGAGAAGCGTCCTCGGGAAGACCCATTGTTTCGTTGGTGACGAAAAGGGTGATGGCGATATTGATATAAGATGTATCTGCAGTGGTGTCCTCAGGGTCAATCTTCAATGCGTCGAGAATGAGGTTACCTGCATATTTAACAACAATATCGTCGATAAGTGCGCTGAACAACGACTCGATAAGATCATAGGTCTTAACCTTAGTAAAGTCGATCGAGGAACCGATAGAGGTCTTGAGCGACGGGAGAAGATCAACGAGCTTAACGTATTCCTTCAGCGTGCCGTCCTCATTCTTGGCAAGTCCGAGGAAATCGGCAGCGGCATTCGATCCGTCCGGCTTTGCGAGCATATCGCAGACGAACTTAACAAGACGGTTGTTAACGAAGTCGTTGACTATGTAGTCGAGGTTATCGTAGGCTCCGCCGACCGCAAAGCCCTCGCCCGTCGAATTGATCAATGCCTTATAAACCATCTCGTTTATATAGCCGTGAAGATCGTTGAGCATAGGAATCTTATCTTTCGGATTCCAGAAATTCTTTATAATTCCAAGGCTGAATGAGTTGTCCGCCCATTTGTAAAGCGGATCTGCATTTGAATTGAGCCACTGAAGAAGATATCCGAGAACCTGAAGGTCGGTCATATTGTCCGAACGACGTCTGATATCGCTGTTTCTCGGAACGTCGAAATTCATATTTTCGATATCACCGAAGCTGAACGTCTTATAAAGAGTATGTCCGGTAATGTCCTTGACCGAATCAAAAAGAGAGTCCAGAGAATAGATGTGAATATGCAAGCTGAGCACACTCAGGTCGAAATTTACATCCAGTCCCGAAAGAACCTGGTCGTCAAGGTAGTCAAGCATTGCGGACGCCGCCTGCTCCTTTGTGAAAACAGGCTGCTTAACACTGCTGTAACTGCAGGTCGTGTAGCTGGTTTTGTATGCGCTTACACCGACAGTCAGGCATGAGAGCATCATGACGAGCGCGATGAGAACACATAACAGTCGTTTGGATTGTTTCACCTAAAACACCTCCGTTAAATTTCCGATCTACGTCGGAGAAAAACTGTAAATAGGGTCGCCAAAATCCACCATTCCAGTTTGGCTTATAATAATATTATCAGATAAACGCAATTTTGTAAATAGGTTTTTCCAAATTAACACATTGCAAATTAGACAAAAATTCAAAAAATTTTTATTTAAAAGCAATAATGGCAACAAAAAAATTAAATCTTCATCCGTTTTTCTATTGCTTTTTTGCAAAAAAGAACCCCGTTTCTCTATACATTATATAATAAACGGTTGTTTTACGGACAAATTTTGCAAAACAAGAGACTTTTCGGTTGAAAAACTGTTTTAATATGGTATAATTACTTCATCACAAGCAATGATATGAGGTGTTTTATGAAAAATTCTGTTAATATAGGAATCATCGGTCTCGGATGCAGAGGTGCAAGTATGGCTGAGGTTATGGCAAAGATGGAGGACATCAACATTCTCGCCGTATGTGACAAATATCAGGACCGTGTCGACGATATGATTAAAAAGCTCGTTGATAAGGGCAGACCTGCCCCGATGGGTACTCTTGATTACAACGAGGTTCTCGATATGCCCGGGTTGGATACGGTTTATATCGCAACCGACTGGGAATGTCACGTTAAAATCGCAATTGAGTCAATGAAAAAAGGTATTCCCGCAGCTATGGAGGTTGGCGGCGCTTACACTCTCGACGAGTGCTGGGAGCTTGTAAAGACCTATGAAGAAACCGGCGTATGGACAATGATGATGGAAAACTGCTGTTACGGCGAGCGAGAAATGATGGTTCTCAATATGGTTCGTGAGGGCGTTCTCGGAGATCTTGTTTTCTGCTCGGGTCAGTATGCTCACGACCTCAGGGACGAGGTTGCCTACGGCGAAAAGAACCGTCATTACAGACTCCGCAACTACATTGCAAGAAACTGCGAGAATTACCCGACGCACGAGCTCGGACCTATCGCAAAGATTCTCAACATAAACTACGGCAACCGCCTTGTTTCAATGTCCACGGTTTGCAGTAAGGCGATGGGAATTGAGGATTTCGTTTCACAGCACAAGGATCTCAAGCCATCGCTCGGCGGCACAAAATTCAGCCAGTCCGACATTGTCAAGACTCTTATCAAAACGGAGAACGGCGAGCTTATTGAGCTGACTCTCGACACCTGTCTCCCCCGTTTTTACAGCCGAGGCTTTACGGTAAGAGGAACAAAGGGTCTCTATCAGGAGGACGGCGATATTGTTTTCCTCGACAAAAAGGCTTACAAGAAAAATGAGTGGACACAGAAAAAATTCTGGGGCAAGGCAAAGAAATTCGAGCGAAAGTACAATCATCCGCTCTGGCAGGACACCACAAAGGAAATGCTTGAGGCGGGTCACGGCGGAATGGACTGGCACGTTATCAGGGCGTGGGTCGTTTCCGTCAAAAACGGCACATTGCCGCCGATCGACGTCTACGACGCTGCCGCTTGGATGAGCATTACGCCGCTCAGCGAGCTTTCGATTCAGAACGGTGGTGCAACGGTTGAAATTCCGGATTTCACCTGCGGTAAATATAAAAACCGCAAGCCGAAAACGGACAATATATATGATCTCAGATAATCAGGAGGGTAAAAAATGGTTAACAAATTAACAGCAATTGTTGTTGCGATAACAACAGTTCTTATGTCACTCACAAGTATGTTCGTTGTGGTCAAGGCACCGAAGGATGAAACGGATTTTACACCCGTTATCCGCTTTGTCGCTTGCAGTGACTCTCATTTAAAAACCGCCGCAGGCAAGGGCAGTTACAGAATTGAAAAGACTGCCAAGCTCGCATATGCAATCGCAAAGGCTGACGACAAGTACAACAATCTTGACGCATTCCTTATCAACGGCGATATCACAAACGACGGCAACATCGACCAGTTTGCCGGTTTCAAGGTTGTTGCCGATAAGTACATCAAGAGCGAAACGGAGCTTCTTCCGATAATCGCACTCAACCACGATTTCAGAAATATGAAGAAAGCTACTGTCGCATACTTTGCTCAGCTTATGGACAAGGATCCCGACTATCACAAGGTGGTTAACGGATATCATTTTATCGGTATTTCATCCTCCGACGACGAGGAGGTCAACTACACCGAGGCTCAGAGAGTATGGCTCAAGGCTCAGCTTGACGAGGCTGTCAAGGATGATCCGAACAAGCCGATTTTCGTCTCACATCACGAGCACGTCCGCAACACGGTTTACGGCAGCTCCGATTTTGACGGCTGGGGAATTGATGATTTCACCGACATTCTCGAGCAGTATCCGCAGGTTGTCGACTTCTCGGGTCACTCTCACTATCCGCTTAACGATCCCCGTTCGATTTGGCAGGGCAGCTTTACCGCAATCGGTACAGGCGCACTCGCTTATATGGAGCTCACCGTTGAGGATCAGCGCAAGGTTCACCCGACAGGCAACGGACTTGAGGCTCAGTTCTGGATCGTTGAGCTTGATAAGGACAGCAATATGCGCCTGAGAGGTATTGACCTTATCGAACAGAAGGTTCTCTGCGAATACATTCTTGCAAATCCCGCAAATCCGAACAACCGTGAGTACACGCCCGAAAAGCAGACGGCAAGAGCCACCGCTCCCGTTTTTACCGAGGATGCTAAGCTCAAGGTTTTCAAGGCGGCAAAGAATGTGACCGTAAGATTTGATGCGGCTCAGTCGACAGATTCGGAACCTGTATTCCTCTATATGGTTAAGGTTCTCAATGCCGATGGAGAGGTTGTCAAATCCGACTGGGTACTTCCGAAATACTACTCCGCTACGGTGGAGAAACACGAAAGGCTCAAGCTCGGCAAGTTTGAAAAGGGCGAATACACCGTATCCGTAACCGCAAAAACTGCCTGGGGTGCCGAGTCTGAAGCTATGACTGCAAATTTCACGGTTAAATAAACTATGGCAACTTTACTTTTAATTGTTATATTTATCGACTTTGTTGGGCTCGGAATCCCTGATTCGCTTTTTGGCGCAGCGTGGCCTGCGATTAACAGCGATTTTGGTCTGCCTCTTTCGGCTGCCAATGCAGTCACCGTCACAATGACGGTTTGCTCCATTATTTCAAGCCTGCTGAGTGCGAAATTGACAGAAAAGTTTTCAACATCAAAAATTACAGCAGTAAGTACTATGCTTACTGCTGTCGGTTTGTTCGGATTTTCAATTTCAAAGAACATATATATGATGTTCTTTTTCACACTTTTCCTCGGCTTCGGTGCGGGCGCAATTGACGCGGCGCTCAACAATTATGTGGCAATTCATTACAAAGCGTCGCATATGAACTTTTTACATTGCTTTTACGGGATCGGAGTTACACTCAGTCCCTATCTAATGTCACTCTCATTAAAAAACAGATCGTGGCAAAGCGGCTATCGCTGGGCTTTTATCATTCAGCTCGTCATTACGATTATCGCATTTGTGTCCCTTCCTCTTTGGCGAAAAAATGACGACTCTGCCGAAACCGCCGGCAAAACAACCCGAAAGAACACCCTTACACAGTTGATAAAGCTCCCCGGGGTCAAATCAACGTGGCTTGTTCTTTTTGGCTCGTGTTCACTTGAATATGTCAGCGGAACCTGGTCAAGCTCATTTCTTGTTAATTCAAGAGGACTTGCAGTTGATAAGGCAGCGCTGTTTGTTACAGTTTATTACGGCGGAATGGCATTAGGCCGCTTTGTTTCGGGAGTTCTTTCCTCAAAATTCAAACCGCAGCAGATTATTGCAGTCGGAACAATAATTATAATTCCGGCAATTGCGCTTGTTGTTCAGCCGTTTGTTCCGATTTTAAACGCAGTAGGACTTTTTTTCATAGGCTTTGGCAATGGTCCCCTTTATCCGAACATGGTGCACCTTACTCCGATTCGCTTTGGCACTCAAATGTCGCAGGCGGTTATGGGTTCGCAAATGGCGGCGGCATATATAGGAATCCTCTCCATGCCGGCTTTAACAGGATTTCTTGCTCAAAAGTTTTCAACCGATATTTTCCCTTATTGCCTTGTTGCTTTGTACGGAATAATGCTCATTTCGCTTATTGCCACACGAAAGGCAAAAATTTCAAATAATTAATTTATTGAAATAAAGAATTTGTTGACAAAAACTATTGATTAATTAACAAAATACTGATAAAATCAATATAAGTATAAACAGAAAGGAAAATATGTATGAAAAAAATAATTTCACTGTTACTTTCGGCAATTCTCGTGACAGCAATGTTCGGAATTTCCGCATCAGCAAGGGTTCTCGGCGACGTTGACGGCGACAAGGCTGCAAACTCCGTTGACGCACTGAAGATACTTCTTTACTCCGTCGGTTCGGACGAAAGCATCAGCCCGAAGCTCGCCGACGTAAACTGCGACGGCAGCGTTAACTCGATTGACGCCCTCATCGTTCTCAACATTTCCGTCGGCGACTACAACGGCCCGACAACGGTTGAGTACAAGACAGATGTTGTCGACCCGATCCTCAAAACCGGCAAATTCACCCTTTCCACAATTGTTGACACCACGGATGAAAACGGTAAGCCGACCAAGGTTCCCACAACAATTATGGTTGACGGAAAGAATATGTGCGTTTCGATGAAGGTCAGCGGCATGGACGCAAGACTTCTCGTTCTCAACGGCAAGGCATATATGGTTCTTCCTCTCCTTAAGGTTTATATGGAAATGTCCAACGAGGAGATCGGCGATCTTGATTTCGGTAATATCGACATCGGCACAAAAGAGACCTATATCGGCTCCTCTTTCGTAAAAGAGGGAAGTAAGACCTATACCGTTGATTCATACAAATCCTCCGACGGCTCGGTCAACGATTACTACTTCCTCAACGGCAAGTGGACAAGACTTGTAGTTACCGACGGCAGTACAAAGGAAAGTCAGGAGATCACGGACTTCAAGGCAGGAGTTAACTCCTCATACTTCAGTCTCAAGGGCTACACCGAGATTGATCCGTCGACCCTTGGTTAAGCGGAGGAGGAGATAACGATGAACAAACTTGTTAAAACAGGTCTTTCTCTTATGACCGCAGCGGCAATTGCCGCATCCGCATCGGCTGTTTCGTTTGCCGCCGGCTATATGGGCGACGTCGATAACGACGGATCGGTAAATTCCGTTGACGCTCTTGCAATTCTTAAATATTCCGTCGGCATTGACGGCGTTGAGATTGACACCAAAAAAGCCGACGTTGACGGTGACGGCAAGATCAATTCATCCGATGCGCTCAAGGTTCTCAATATCAGCGTAGGTGTTGAGGATCCGATCATAATCGACGACGAGAAAACTCCCGTTGATTACGACAAAGAGGAAGCTGTAAAATACTATAACGACGCTTTGAAAAGGGCTTATGCGAGCGAAAGTGTTACTATCGAGAAGAAGACAGATATTGATGTTAAGCTCGATAAATTTAAGCCATCCCTGCTTCTCGGAACAGTAAACTCTCTTATCGAGAAGAATGCAGTCCCCACTCAGAGCACAAAAACTTTCAAAGCAAATCCCGCTGAAGCGGAAAAGTTCCTTGTTCCGACCGCACTTGAGGCAACCGGAGTAAAGAGCTATACCGTTACAAAGACGGATAAAGGATACAAGGTGACAATAGCGCTTGTCGGTGAGGTTGTCGACTACAAGACAATGCCTAAGTACAATTCTCAGGCTTCTCTCCCCATCGCAGGAATTGCAGACCTTGCGCAGAAGAACAACATAACGGTTAAGTCGTCAAAACTTGATTATTCCGGCACGGTTATCACAGCTGAGATTGACAACGACGGAAACATTCTCACCCTTAACCATACGATGCCGCTTGCCGTTGAGGCAAAGGCAACCTACGGACTTACCAACGTTGAGGGTTCAGGCTCGGGACAGTACACACTTGACGCAACATTTACTTATTAATCTAACATCAAGAAAGACGGCTGATTTTCATAATCGGCCGCCTTTGTTTTTTGATATAAAATTTGATCCTCTATGCAGTTTTCCGAAAACGAACTTGAATAATAAAAAATATCCTCCTCTTGGTTTGATATCAAGAGGAGGAATTTTACTAAATTATTGTGCCGCCGCCGACAACGATATCTCCGTCATAGAACACAACCGCCTGACCGGGAGCGATCGCACGCTGGGGCGTTTCAAAATCGACGCTGACATTGCCGTTTTCAAGCGGCGTAATAACCGCGTCGGTTTCCTTTTGCCTGTATCTGACCTTTGCCTTGACTTTCATCGGCTCGGTGAGCTTTTCAATTGAAATGAAGTTGAGATCGGTCGCCTCAAGGTGATCCGAGAATAGATCGTCATTTGAGCCGAGCACGACCTGATTTTTCGCAAGATCCTTGCTGACAACATAGTACGG